>RGPT01000226.1 GCA_010032545.1 Alphaproteobacteria bacterium | reverse complement strand
CGGCCTGTTCGGCCTCGGCAACAGCTCGAAGGACGCCAAGATCGCGGCCGACCTCGCCGAGACGACAGTGGCCGTGATCGCCGACGCCGAACGGCTGGGCACTTACGAATGCATTCCCGAGCCCGACATTTTCGACATCGAATACTGGTCGCTCGAACAGGCCAAGCTCAGCGCCGCGGCCGAGAAGCCGCTGGCGCGCCGCATCGTCGTCGTCACCGGCGGCGGCTCGGGCATCGGCGCCGCCACGTCAGCGGCCTTCGCGCGCGAAGGCGCCGAGGTTGTTGTGTTCGACCGCGACGTTTCCAGAGCGAAGGGGTTCGGCATCGCCTGCGACGTTACCGATCCCGCCTCGGTGCGCGCCGCCTTCGACAAGGTGGCGGCAACCTTCGGCGGCGTCGACATCGTGGTTTCCAACGCGGGTGCGGCCTGGCAGGGCCGCATCGGCGACGTCGACGACGCCACTTTGCGCCAGAGCTTCGAGCTCAACTTCTGGGCGCACCAGAGCGTGGCCCAGAACGCCGTGCGGATCATGCGCACCCAGGGCCTGGGCGGCTGCCTGCTGTTCAACACTTCCAAGCAGGCTGTGAACCCCGGCCCCGACTTCGGTCCCTACGGCCTCCCCAAGGCCGCGACGCTGTTCCTGATGCGCCAGTACGCGCTCGACCACGGCGCCGACGGCATCCGCGCCAACGCCGTGAACGCCGATCGCATCCGCACCGGTCTCCTGACGGACGAAATGATCGCCCAGCGATCGAAGGCGCGTGGCCTCAGCGAGGCCGACTATATGGGCGGCAACCTTTTGGGCCTCGAAGTAACGGCCGAGGACGTGGCCCAGGCCTTCGTTTCGCTGGCCAAAGCAGGCAGGACAACAGGGGCTGTCACGACCGTAGATGGTGGTAACATCGCCGCGGCCTTGCGATAGGCTTCTCCAACCGGGAGGTCGTCATGCCGATCGAGACCCGTCCCCTCACCCCCCACATCGGTGCCGTCCTAACCGGCATCGACGCCCGCCGCCCGCAGACGCCGGCCGAGGTCGCCGCCGTGGAGGCCGGCATGGACCGGCATGCGGTGCTGGTGCTGCCCGGCCAGGACCTCACCGACGCCCAGCAGCTCGCCTTCACCCGCAACTTCGGGCCGCTCGAGGAAGGCGCCAACTCGACGGTACGCGCCAACGAACTCCGCCTCGCACCCGCCTTCGCCGACGTCTCCAACCTCGACAAATCGGGTGCCGTGCTGGCGCGCGACAACAAGAGGCGCATGGCATCGCTGGGCAATCGCCTCTGGCACTCCGACGCCTCGTTTCGCGCCGTGCCGGCCCGCTACTCGCTGCTGAGCGGCCGCATCGTGACGACCGAGGCGGGCAACACCGAGTTCGCCGACATGCGCGCGGCGTACGATGCGCTCGACGCCGCCACCCAGGCCGAGGTCGAGGATCTGGTCTGCGAGCACTCGCTGATCTATTCGCGCCAGCAGCTCGGATTCACCGAGTTCCTGCCCGACGAGCGGGTCTCCATGAAACCCGTGCTGCAGCGCCTGGTGCGCAAGCATCCAGTGACAGGCCGCAAGTCGCTCTATCTCTCGGCCCATATCGGCGCCATCGTCGGCTGGCCCAGACCCGAGGCCATGGCCTTCATCCGCGACCTGATGGAACACGCCACGCAGCCGGCGTTCGTCTACGTCCACCGCTGGACGAAGCATGACCTTGTGATCTGGGACAACCGTACCACCATGCACCGGGTGCGCCGCTTCGACGATCTCACCATCGTGCGCGACATGCGCCGCACCACGACCCGCAGCGACGGCCCGACGGTGGTGCAGCAGGCGGCTTAGAGGTTCAAGGCTCACAGCCGGGAGCGCATCACTCCAGTCGCGCTGGAGTGACGCGCTCGCAGCTATGATCTATGCCCGGCCCTCGAACTCCGCATCCTTCTTCGGGATCAAATCGTACGGCAGTGCAAAGCCCGGCATTGCCTTCAGGCGATCACGCCATGCAGCAAGGTTGGGGCGCGCGTCGATGGACAGCCCGCCCTCGTGGGCGAACACCATGCGGCCCCAGCAACCGATGTCGGCGATGGAACAGGCATCGCCCACCAGCCATTCGCGGCCGGCCAGAGACTTGTCGGCGAAGTCGAGCGCGGCCTCGGCCTGCGGGCGGAAGAAGCTGACGATGTCCTGCGACACGTCCGGGCGGAAGCGGGCGAAATGGCGGACGCGCGCCACGTTGGTGATGGCGTCGTTCTCCCACGACAGCCACTCGCGCGCCTGCCAGCGCTGCTGCTCCGTCTTCGGCTCGAAATGGCCGGTCGTGCGCGCGAGATAGTCGAGCACAACGTTCGACATCACGAGGGTGAGGCCGCGGTGGCGCAGCACCGGCACCTGGCCGTAGCGGTTGATCGCAAGATGCGCCGCCTCCTTCTGCACGCCGTTCTTGAGGTTGACCGTGCGAAACGAGAACGGCAGGCCGGCGAGCGCCAGGAAGAGCATCGGCTTGTAGCTCGAACTCGAGGTGAAACTGCCGTGCAGAACGAGGCGATCATCGCTCATGAGGTCTCCTATGGCCTTGGCCGAAGCCAATTCGTACTCTCTCGCGTCTGCGGAGGAAACGAACATGACGACGCTCAAGCGCCGCAAGGTTGGCAAGACCAAACTGGAAGTGACGGAGCTGGGGTTGGGCGGCGCGCCGATGGGTGGTTTCCGCGCGACCATCACCGACGCCGAGGCGATAAAACTCACCGACGACGGCTACGACGCCGGCATCCGCTACTTCGACACCTCGCCTTACTACGGCTACGGCCGCAGCGAGTTGCGCATGGGTGCGGCGCTGCGGGAAAAGCCGCGCGACACCTACGTGCTGTCGACCAAGATCGGCCGCGTCCTGCACCCGATGAAGCCCGGCGAGAAGCCGCCGGCCGACTTTCGTGAGAACGGCCTGCCGGGCTTCGCACCGGTCTTCGACTATACCTACGATGGTGTCATGCGCTCTCTGGAGCACTCGCACCTGCGGCTCGGGCTGCAAAAGATCGACATCGCCCTGATCCACGACGTCGATTTCTGGACCACCAAGGACCGCGCCGTGCTCGAGGAGCGCTTCAAGACGTTGATGGACGGGGGCTATCGCGCGCTCGACGAGCTGCGCCGCGCCGGCATCATCTCCGCCATCGGCGTTGGCATCAACGAGGCCGACACCAGCACTCGCTTCATCAAGGCGGGCGACTTCGACTGCATGCTGCTGGCCGGGCGCTACACGCTGCTGGAGCAAGGCGCGCTTGAGGAATTCCTGCCTGAGTGCACCAAGCGCCATGTCTCCGTGATTCTGGGCGGTCCCTACAATTCCGGCATCTTGACGGGCAACGTGAAGGCAGGCGCCACGCACGACTATGTCGCCGCCCCCGCGGCACTCATCGACAAGGCGCAGAAGATCGAGGCGGTGTGCCGGCGCCACGGCGTGCCGCTCGGCGCCGCGGCCCTACAGTTTCCGCTGTTCCATCCCGCCTTCTGTTCCGTCATTCCCGGCGCGCTCAGCGTCACCGAGGTGAAGGAGAACGTGGCGTACATGGGCGTCAGGATCCCGGTCGAGCTGTGGAGCGAGCTCAAGCGCGCGAAGCTGCTCGATCCCGCCGCCCCCACGCCCAACTGAGGCACCGAACTGAGGAAGCAGTCATGAAAATCGTCGATGCACAGGTCCATATCTGGTCGCAGACCGTCACGCCGCCGTCGGGCCTGCACCGCAAGGTTTCCAAGTTCACGGCAGAGGAGTGCCTGAAGGAGATGGACGAAGCCGGCGTTGCGGCGGCGCTGATCCATCCGCCCTACAGCTGGGACCCGACCTCCAACCAGTTGGCGCTCGACGCCGCGAAGAAGTACCCCGACCGCTTCGCCGTGATGGGGCAGTTTCCGCTGAATGATCCCGACAGCCACAAGCGCATCGCGGGTTGGCGCAACCAACCCGGCATGATGGGGTTGCGCTGGGCACTGCTGCAGCCCGCCGAGCAGCAATGGCTGAACGACGGCCTGCTCGACTGGGTGTGGCCGGCGGCCGAGAAGGAAGGCATCCCGGTCGCCACCATGGGCGGGATCTTTCCCGACAAGTTCCGCGCCATCGCCGAGGCGCACCCGAACCTCAAGCTGATCGTCGATCATTGCGGACTCAACCGCCACGGCCAGGACGAGGAGGCCTTCATCCATCTCGACAAGCTCGTGGCACTCGGCAAGCTGCCCAACGTTGCCGTGAAGGCGACCGGCGCGCCGCACTACTCGACCCAGGGCTATCCGTTCCGCAACATCCAGGACGGGCTGCACCGGATTTTCGACGCCTTCGGGCCCAAGCGCTTCTTCTGGGGCACCGACATCACCCGCATGCAATGCAGCTACCGCCAGTGCGTGACCTTCTTCACCGAGGAGCTGCCGTGGCTGAAGGGCCGCGACCTGGAAGACGTGATGGGCCGAGGTCTCTGCGAGTGGATCGGGTGGAAATTGAAGTTCGAGTAGTGCTTCGCAATTATTTCTTTAGCGGCAGGATCTGACCGCGAATCTCGCCGTCGGGGAACTTTTCGGTCATCACGTTGACGTACCAGCGGCCGGCGAGGACTTCGGTGGCCTGGCTCTCGGTGAGGGTGACGCCGTCGTCGATCGTCGAACGGTCGGCGTAGAACGGCCCGTTGATGGGCGCCACCTGCTGGGCGTTTTCGCCAGGTGCCGCCGGGCCGTGCAGGTAGGCCATGGTCACCGGCCCGCTCAGCCCCACGACATTCAGCCGATACTCCAGCACCTTGGTCGAGGGCCGATAGACTGCCGCAAAGTAACCGGTGCCGCGGGTGTCCGTCGGCGGCACCTCGCTGGCGCCGTTGAGCGTCGCGCGGAAGTCGGTCTTGGGCAGGCGCGGCTCGCCCGGATAGAACGAGCAGCCACTCGCGGCGAGAAGGACTCCGAGAAGCAGGGCGCGGCGCAACATCATCCCCAGTCTACGTCGCCAGCTCGACGCTCGTCCCCGGCGTAAATCACGCCCGGTGATGCACCGGCGCCCGGCCGTAGACCTCGACAGGCAATCCCTCCAGCCGCGCCTTCAGCTGCAGGGCCAGGAACCGCGAATAGAGGCGCGACTGCATGAGGTTGCCGCCGTGGAACCACAGGTTCTCCTGGGCCGTCGGCTTCCACATGTTGCGCAGCTCGCCTTCCCACGGGCCGGGGTCCTTGGCCGTGCCGGAACCCAGGCCCCAGCACTTGCCGACCCGGTCGGCGACCTCGGGCGAGATCAGTTGGGCCGCCCACTGGTTCATCGAGCCGTAACCGGTGGCATAGACCACGAGATCGGCCTTCAGTTCGCTGCCGTCGGCCAGCACGACCGAATCCTCGGTGAGGTGGGAAATCTCGATGCCCGACCTGAGCTTGATCTTGCCGCTGGCGATCAGGTCGGAGGCGCCGACATCGATGTAGTAGCCCGAGCCGCGGCGGAGATACATCGGACCGATGCCGGTCTCGTCCTCGCCGAAGGTGAGCTGGAAGCCCGCGGCGCGCAGGCGATCGTAGAAGGCCGCGTCCTCCTGCTTGATGCGGGCGACCGTCGGCTGCGAGACGGCCGGCAGCGCGCCATAGGGCATAGAGGCCACGGTGAGGTCGGCGACCTCGGTGGTGATGCCGGCGGCGAGCGCCTCTTCCGAATAGAGCGGGCGGTTTCGCGCCAGCGTCTCGGCGCGCATCACCAGCGTGGGCGAGCGCTGCAGCATCGTCACATCGGCGCCGTGCTCCCAGAGATCACCCGCGATGTCGTGCGCCGAGTTGTTCGAGCCCACGACGACGCAGCGCTTGCCGGCCCAGCCCTCGCCGCCGGAATGGGCGCTGGAATGATGCTGCTGGCCGCGGAATTTCTCCGCGCCCGGAAGGCGGGGGATTTCGGGGAAGCCCGACATGCCGGTGGCCAGCACGATGTGCTTCGGCTTGAGTGACACCGGCGTGCCCTCGCGCTCGACCGTCACGGTCCATTCCCGGCGGTCCGCGTCCCACGACGCGTTGCGGCACGCCGTTGAGCTCCAGTAGTCGAGCTCCATGATCTTCACGTAGGATTCCAGCCAGTCACCCATCTTGTCCTTGGGCGTATAAATCGGCCAGTGATCGGGAAACGGCAGGTACGGAAGATGGTCGTACCAGACCGGATCGTGCAGGCAGAGCGACTTGTAGCGATTGCGCCAGGCATCGCCCGGCCGCGCATTGCGATCGACGATCAGCGCCGGCACGCCCAGGCGCTTCAACCTTGCGCCGAGGCCTATACCGCCCTGGCC
>RGPT01000225.1 GCA_010032545.1 Alphaproteobacteria bacterium | reverse complement strand
CGCCAACGCCGCCGCTGCCGGCGACATGTGGTTGAACTTCGAGTAAAGGGTGCTAACTGCGTGGGCCACGGCGACCCGCTTTTACGTGCCGATTGTGGCGGCGGCTAGTTGATCGGTTCGGACTTATAGACGCCCCACATGCTGGTGCGCTCGATCCAGCCGCTGGCGGCGGCCACTTTGACACGGCACCAGTCGCCGGCGCAGGAGCGGATCTCTCCTGTCACCTCGGGCTCCAGCTTGGCCACGACCTCGGCCGAGGCGGCGGGGGTCTTGTGAAGGTTGGCCGGCTTGGCCGGGACGATGAAGCTGCGCTTGCCCGTCAGCAGGCTTTGGTGGACCCAGCCGCTGGCGCCCTGCCAGTCGCGAATTTTCCGCCAATTCTCGTATTCGGCGACGATTTCGACCGGCATGGCCTTGCGCTTGAAAACCCAGTCCACGGGATAGCGGCTGCCAGGCCCCGTGCGCACATTCACCTCGTCGGACCGGAGCGAGGCGAAGCGTGGAATCGGCAGGCCGGATCCCGCGCGCTGGCCCGTCGCCGACTTGTCGGGGGCGGCATGGGCGCTTCCTGTCCCCCATGGCGCGGATGCCGGAAAGCCCGCAAACGCGACCAAGGCCGCACACAAAAGGATGCTCGAACGTATTCCCATCCGCCACAATATAACTCAAATCTTCATATTCGGCGACAAGCACCTGAAAAATAGTGCTTTTCCGTCGCGCCAGATATCCGCCCCACTTGCTGGACAAGGCGCGCGCGGAATTGGTAATCGGGCAGACGTCATCTGTCGCGCCAGCCCGGTACCGTTTCGCCATGCCGTCCAGTTCAAAGAAAAAGCCGCTGGTGATCGTCACCCGGAAGCTGCCCGACGCGATCGAAACGCGGCTCATGGAGCTGTTCGAGACGCGGCTGAACGCCGAAGACCGCCCGCTCAACGCCGCTCAGCTCGTCGAGGCCGTACAGACGGCCGACGTGCTGGTGCCCACCGTCACCGACCGCATCGACAGCCGCCTGTTGGCGCAGGCCGGCCCGCGGCTCCGGCTCATCGCCTCCTTCGGCACCGGCGTCGACCACATTGATCTCGACACGGCGCGGCAGCGCGGCATCACGGTCACCAACACGCCGGGTGTCCTCACCGAGGATACCGCCGACATGGCGATGGCACTGGTTCTGGCCACGGCGCGGCGCATGGGAGAGGGTGAACGGCTCGTGCGCGCCGGCAAGTGGACCGGCTGGAGTCCGACCTCGATGCTGGGTGCGCGCCTGCAGGGCAAGCGCATGGGCATCGTCGGCATGGGGCGCATCGGCCAGGCGCTGGCACGTCGGGCCCGCGGCTTCGGCCTCGCGATCCACTATCACAATCGCAAGCGCGTCCATGCCGACATCGAGGGCGAGCTCGAGGCGACCTACTGGGAGAGTCCCGACCAGATGCTGGCGCGCATGGACATCGTTTCCGTGAATTGCCCGCATACGCCGGCGACATTTCATCTTCTGTCGGCGCGGCGCCTGAAGCTGATGAAGCCGACCGCGATCATCATCAACACCGCGCGCGGCGAAGTGATCGACGAGAACGCCCTGGTGCGCATGTTGAAGGCGGGCGAGCTGGCCGGCGCCGGCCTCGACGTCTACGAACACGAGCCGCAGGTCAGTCCGAAGCTGCTGGAGCTCGAGCGAGTCGTTCTGCTGCCACACATGGGCTCGGCCACGCTCGAGGGGCGCATCGAGATGGGCGAGAAGGTCCTGATCAACATCAAGACCTTCGCCGACGGCCACAAGCCACCCGATCGCGTCCTCGCAACGATGTTTTAGGAGCTTTCAAGTCGCAATGCCGCCAGCGGCATTGCGACTTGAAAGCTCCGGCGGGCGGCAGCGCTTTCTGAAGCGCGAGAGCCCGCGCGGTTCCAGTTGCGCACCGTTGCCTAGAGATCCCCGTCCACCATTTCCCGGGCGCGATCGTCGACCAGAACGTCGCGCGCCGAGCGGCCGACCTGGGCGCCGATCAGGATCGTGAGCGACGTCCAGTACATCCAGACCATTATGGCGGCGAAGCCGGCCGTGGCGCCGAAGGCCGACGTGAGTTGCACCACCTCGAAGTAGTAGACCAGCGCGCGGTTGCCGGCGGCGAACAGGAGCGCGTTCACCGCACCGCCGATCACGGCGTACTTCCACGGCACGCCGCCGGTCGGCAGCCATTTGTAGATCAGGGTGAAGAAGGCCGAGAGAAGACCGTAGTGGACCGATGTCGATATTGCCGGGCCGATCCACTCGCCCAGGACCGGGAAGCGCGCGAGGGCGCCGGCATAGGCAGAGATCAGCACGCTGGCCAGGATGACGGCGATGAGAAGGACGCCCAGCACCACCATGAGAGCAAGTGCCAGCAACCGCGATCTGATACCGGCCAGCACTGGATGGACGGTGAGTGAGCTGCCGCGGCGCCAGATCGCGTCGATGCCGTCGTCCAACTCCACGAAGACGCGCGTTCCGGTGTAGAGCAGGACGGCGGCGCCGATGATGGCGGCGATCCCGCCGCCACGGAAGAGGTCCTGCGAGGCGAAGCGGCGGATGCTGTTGAGCTGGTCCGGGGCGACGACGGTGCCGAGCGCGTCGAAGATCGCTTGCTGGGCCATCAGCTTGCCCACGAACGGCTCGGCGATGGCGATGCTGAAGATCATGATCGGGCCGATCGCGAACATCGTATAGAACGCCATCGCCGCGGCCGACGTCGACAGCCGGTTGCTGAAGTAGCCCGTGCCGGCCGCGTAGGCGATGCGCCAGAGCGTCGTGATCATGCGTCAGCGGAGATGGGCAACGGCATTGGCATAGTACGCAAGCAGGGGACGTTCGGATGCCGATGCGGCATACAATCCCTCGGCGTTCTCGTCGACCAGGCGGCGCAGCACCAGCATGCGCAGACCGACGTGGAAGGCGTAGTCGCGGTCGGCGCGCGGAACGTAGAGCTTCGCGCCCCGGGCTTCGAGGTCCGCCATCAGGGTGGAGACGCGCGTCTTGAGTTCCAGTTCGTCGAGCGGCCCCTCGTTGGCGTCGAGGGCTTCGAGCAGGGCGGTGGTGATCAGCGACACGGGCAGAACCGGAACGAGCCGGGCGATCTTGCCCATCACGTCGTGCGCCAGGCGGCCCACGATCTCGAACCGCCGGTCCTTGTCGAGTCCTCGCAGGTCGCCTCCGGTCTCGCCGGCGTGTGCGGTGAGCCAGTCCCGTGCCGAGATCGGTGCGCCGAAGTTGACGCACGCGTAGCCGAAGCGGAACCAGCGTCCGCGCAGCATCAGGCCGATCTGGCTGAACCAGAAGGCGAGCGCGGTTCGTATCGCGAACCAGGCGCTGCGCCGGGGCGCGTCGCCATCGAGCGACCGCAACAACGTGCGGTCCTCCAGCACGCGGTCGTAGTTCAGCGCCACCGGGATGAACATGATGTCGTTCGCGCCCTTCGGGTCGAACGACTTCAGCATGTAGTCGAACAGTCCAAGCTTGGGTTCGCGCAGGCGTCCGTCGCGCGACAGCCCGCCCTCCGGATACATCGCCTGGGCCACACCGGCTTCGGTCGCCATGTGGACGTAGCGTTCGAGCACGCGCCGGTAGATGGGATTGTTGGAGTTGCGCCGCACGAAATAGGCGCCCATCGAGCGGATCAGCTGCTGCAGCGGCCAGATGCGGGCCCATTCGCCGACCGCATAGCTGAGCGTGGTGCGCTCGGCGGCGAGAAAGGCCACCAGCACATAGTCCATGTTGCTGCGGTGGTTCATGACGAACACCACGGCGGTGTTCGGCGGCACGCCGGCCAGCGTGCGCGCGTCGGCAAAGCCCAGGCGGACGCGGTAGAGAAAGCGCGCGACGGTGCGGGCGATCGAGTAGCCGACGCGGAAATAGACGTAGGCATTGAAGGTCGGCACGATCTCGCGCGCATAGCGATGAACCTCGGCCATCGCCGCTTCGCGCGGGATGTTGGTCTCGCGGGCGTAGTCGTTGGCGGCGGCCACCACCTGCGGGTCGTAGACCAGCCGGTCGATCAGCACCTGGCGCTTGGTGAGCTGGAACGGCTTGATCTCGACGTCGAGCCGCCGGTTGACCCGGTCGATCAGCCGGTTGAGCCGCCGCCGCAGGAACCAGCGTCCGCTCGGGATCAGCAGCCGGTCGAGCAGCGACCACAGCGCGAACGCCGCGATCGGCAGGAACAGCCAGAGCGGAACGGTGACGGGCTCGTGCATCGTTCCGCTCGCGGTTCCTAGAACTACTTCAGGCCAAGGCCGGCCAGGACGACCATGATCGAGCTGACCAGAAGGACCAGCGTCGTGCTGACGGCGCCCAGGAAGCGGCCCTTGGGGATCACGCCGAGCATGCCACCGGCGTGCAGCGCCCGGCCCACCAGGAGAACGACCGACAGGCCCGCCACCACGCGGAACCCGTAGAAGTCGCTCGCGATGTAGATCAGCAGCAGGCAGAGCGGCGCGAACTCGATCAAATTCGCGTGCGCACGGACGGCGGCCTGCATCTCGGGATCGCCGCCGTCGCCCAGGCTGATCTTCTTTTTGCCCCTGAGGCGGCCGATATTCAGCGTCAGGAATACGGCCAGCAGGCCGAGCAGGCCGGCACAAACAAAAAACACGGGCATCGACGCCTCCCCCTCGATTTGGCGGCATTGTATGGCCATATTGGCCAGAGGCGAAATTCACCGACAGAATTGACGGGCGAACCCGAGAGGAGCCGCGCCATGTGGCAGATGCTGCGCAAGAAGATCGAGATGCCGACCGCCGACAAGGCGCTGCCGGGCCGGCCCGCGCCAGCGTTCGCGGTGCCGGCCGAGCACTTCGTCAACGGCAACCGGATCCAGCCGCCGTTCCCGGCCGGGCTGGAGATGGCGATGGTCGGCCTCGGCTGCTTCTGGGGCGCCGAGCGCATGTTCTGGAAGCTGCCCGGCGTCTATTCGACGGCGGTGGGCTATGCCGCCGGCCTGACGCCCAACCCGACCTACGAAGAGGTCTGCTCGGGCCACACCGGCCACAACGAAGTTGTCATGGTGTGGTTCGACCCGAAGAAGACTTCTTATGAGGCATTGCTGAAGGTCTTCTGGGAAGGCCATGACCCCACCCAGGGCATGCGCCAGGGCAACGATGTCGGCACGCAGTACCGTTCCGGCGTCTACACTTTCTCGCCCGACCAGAAGGCCAGGGCCGAAGCGTCGCGCGCCGTGTTCCAGCGCGAGCTGGCGAAGAACGGCATGGGCGCGATCACGACCGAGATCATCGATGCCCCGGTGTTCTATTACGCCGAGGACTATCACCAGCAGTACCTCGCCAAGAACCCCGGCGGCTACTGCGGCCTGGGCGGCACCGGCGTGTCGTGTCCGATCGGGCTGGGCGTGGCGGCGGAATAACGACGGCGAGAGTCGGACCTTCCGTCGTCTCGCGATCGCATGAACTCTCTATTCCCCGAACCGGGGGAGGAGAAGAAGGCGGCCGCTACCTCGCGGCGTCGAGCGCCTTCACGAACCGGTCCAGTTCATCCTCGGTGTTGTAGACATGCACCGACGCGCGCACGACATCGCGCAACCCGCGGCCCTTGAGATCCAGGCGCGAGGAGAACTGCGTCGACACGCTCACGTTGATCGCCTGCGCACGCAGCGCCATTTTCAGCGCATTGTGGTCGGCGCCCGCCACCGCGAAGGTCACGATGGCGCCGCGCACCTGGCCGAGGTCGGTCACGGTGACGCCCTTCAGGGTCGCCAGCCGGGCGCGCAGGCCGTCGGCCAGTTCGCGCAGCCGCGCCCAGATCGCGTCGATGCCGAGTTCGTTGGCCTGGTCGGCGGCGACCTTGAGGCCGATGACGCCGGCGAAATAGCGCTCCCAGTTCTCGAAGCGCTTGGCATCGCCCACGACGGTGTAGCCGTTGTCGTCGGTCCAGCGGGCGGCATGGTTGTCGAGGAACACCGGCTCGATGTGCCGCGTGGTGCGGGCCTTGGCATAGAGGAAGCCGGTGCCGCGCGGCCCTCGCAGGTACTTGCGGCCGGTCATCGAGAGGAAATCGCACCCGATTTTTCGGACGTCGACCGGCAGCTGGCCGACCGACTGACAGGCATCGAGCAGGTAGAGCACGCCGGCATCGTTGGTGATCTTGCCCACCGCTTCGGCCGGCTGCACCAGCCCGCCCTGGGTCGGCACGTGGCTGATCGACACCAGCTTGGTGCGCCTGTCGATCGCGCGTTCCAGCGCGCCGAGGTCGATCTGGCCGTATTTGTCGTCGGGGACGACGATGATCTCGGCGCCGG
>RGPT01000224.1 GCA_010032545.1 Alphaproteobacteria bacterium | reverse complement strand
GGGATGGGCGAGGTCGTGATTGTGCTGGCCGTAGGCGCCGCCCTCGGGATCGAACGGCGCCTTGACGGCGCGGACGTCGGCCCCCAAGCCCTTCAACATATCGACGATCACATGATCGTCCCGGATAAGGATGCAGCCGGCATCGATCTGCGCCGGCAAATGACGGTTGCCGAGATGCCAGGCAATCCTTGCGAACGCCGCCGCGTCGCGACCGCGAACCTCGACCAGGTTTTCTTCGGCCGCCTTCACTTCGACGAAGCCACCCTCTTCCAGCCTGAGCCCGTCGCCGCCGCGCAGCACCACCGGCTCGGCGAGATCGAGCAGGAAATCGAGCCCGCCGTCGCCCAGCATGCGCAGGCGACGGCGGTAGCGGTCGTCGAACAGCAGGGTGACGGTGTCGGTACGATCTGACGTCGGCCAGTGTCCGGCACGCACGACTTCAAGCGCACGCTTCATGGCTAGAACAGGAAGTAGCGCTGCGCCATCGGCAGCACGGTGGCGGGCTCGCAGGTCAGCAACTCGCCGTTGGCCCGCACCTCGTAGGTCTCGGGATCGACCTCGATCTTGGGACAGAGCGCATTGTGCACCATGTCCTTCTTGCCGATCTTGCGCGTGCCCTTGACCGCCAGCAGCGGACGCGAGAGGCCCCATTTTTTCGCCACGCCCTTGGCGATGGCGGCCTGCGACACGAACAGCGCGGGACTCATCACCAGGCTACGCCCGAAGGCACCGAACATCGGCCGATAATGCACCGGCTGCGGCGTCGGGATCGAGGCGTTGGGATCGCCCATGGGCGCAGCCACGATCGAGCCGCCGATCAGCACCATGTCGGGCTTGGCGCCGAAGAAGGCCGGCGACCACATCACGAGATCGGCGCGCTTGCCGACTTCGACCGAGCCGACGTGCCTGGCGATGCCGTGGGTGATGGCCGGGTTGATCGTGTACTTGGCCACATAGCGCTTCACCCGGACGTTGTCGTTGTCGCCCTTCTCCTCCTTCAGGCGGCCGCGCTGCTTCTTCATCTTGTCGGCGGTCTGCCAGGTGCGGATCACGACTTCGCCGACCCGGCCCATCGCCTGGCTGTCGGACGACATCATCGAGAAGGCGCCGAGGTCGTGCAGGATGTCTTCGGCGGCGATGGTCTCGCGGCGGATGCGGCTTTCGGCGAAGGCCACGTCTTCCGGGATGCGCGCGTCGAGATGATGGCAGACCATCAGCATGTCGAGATGCTCGTCCACGGTGTTCACCGTGTAGGGCATGGTGGGATTGGTCGAGCTGGGCAGCACGTTCTTTTCGCCGCAGAGCCGGATGATGTCGGGTGCGTGGCCGCCGCCGGCGCCTTCGGTGTGGAAGGTGGCGATGGCGCGCCCCTTGAAGGCCGCCCGGGTCGTCTCGACGAAGCCCGACTCGTTCAGAGTGTCGGTGTGGATGGCCACCTGCACGTCGAAGCGGTCGGCCACGGTGAGGCAATTGTCGATCGCCGCAGGCGTCGTGCCCCAGTCCTCGTGCAGCTTCAGCCCGCACGCACCGCCCTCGATCTGCTCCTTGATGCCGGCCGGCTTGCTGGTGTTGCCCTTGCCGAAGAAGCCGAGATTCATCGGCAGGCCTTCGGCCGCCTGCAGCATGCGCCCCATGTGCCAGGGGCCGGGCGTCACGGTGGTGGCGAGCGTGCCATGGGCAGGGCCGGTACCGCCGCCCAGCATGGTGGTGACGCCGCTGTAGAGCGCGTCATCGATCTGCTGCGGGGCGATGAAATGGATATGACAGTCGATGCCACCGGCAGTGATGATCCTGCCCTCGCCCGCGATCGCCTCGGTGCCGGGCCCGATGATGATGTCGACGCCGGGCTGGACGTCGGGGTTGCCAGCCTTGCCGATGGCGACGATGAGACCGCCCTTCAGGCCGATGTCGGCCTTCACGATGCCCCAGTGATCGACGATCAGCGCATTGGTGATGACGGTGTCGACCGCACCCTGGGCGCGCGTACGCTGGCTCTGGCCCATGCCGTCGCGGATCACCTTGCCGCCGCCGAACTTCACCTCCTCGCCGTAGGTCGTATGGTCTTTCTCGACCTCGACGAAGAGGTCGGTGTCGGCGAGCCGCACCCGGTCGCCCGTGGTCGGGCCGAACATGCCGGCATAGGCAGAGCGCGAGATGCGCGTGGCGCCCTCATTGGACGGGCCGACCTTGGCGATCGGGCCGAGCTTGCCCGACACCTTGGCCTGGAAGCCATAACTCTCGCGGCCGCCCAGATAGGGCGTGAGCCGCACCGTGCGCGACTGGCCGGGCTCGAAGCGCACGGCAGTGCCGGCGGCGATGTCGAGGCGCATGCCCTTGGTGCGCTTGCGGTCGAACTTGAGCGCGTCGTTGGTCTCGAAGAAATGATAGTGGCTGCCGACCTGGATCGGGCGATCACCGGTGTTGGCGACCTCGACGGTGATCGGATTGCGGCCCTTGTTAAGCTCCAGCTCACCCGGAGCGGTGACGATCTCACCCGGCTTCATCGCTTCTGCTCCTCAGCGGATCGGATCGTGGACGGTGACGAGCTTGGTGCCGTCGGGAAAGGTCGCCTCGACCTGGATGTCGTGGATCATCTCGGCGACACCCTCCATCACCTGCTCGCGCCGGATCACGCCCGCGCCCGCGTGCATCAGGTCGGCCACCGAACGGCCGTCGCGCGCGCCTTCGACGACGAAGTCGGTGATGAGCGCCACTGCCTCGGGATGGTTGAGCTTCACGCCCCGCTCGAGGCGCCGGCGCGCCACGATGGCGGCCATGGCGACCAGAAGCTTGTCCTTCTCACGCGGTGTCAGATTCATCGACCGTTCTCTCCTGCCGGCCGACGTGCCGGACGGGCTCGACTATAGCGCGGCGTCTGCTGCATCAAACATGCCAAACGCGGGGAAGCCGGCGCCCTCGGAACGTCGTGAGGAACGCGATCGCCGCAGCGCGGACCGCTGTCGCCTCGCCCAGCATCCGCGCGACCAGGACACCGTTCACCAGCGTGACGCCGGCGCGAACGTCACGGCTTGCATGGCAGGCATCGTCCAGCAACGTACGTGCCCTCTCGAAATGCGGCTCGGCGACATCCCAGACGCCGATCACGGTGGCCAGCGCATTGGCCCTCCCAAAGCCTGCGCCTTCGGGCGTCTCGCCCTCTAGGCGCAGCGTGTCGGTCCAGACGAGCCGGCCGGCGCGACGGACCGACCAGGAATCGAGAAGCAGCCCCGAGGCGAAGCGCTCGCCCGAGGCACCGCGGCCGAGGACCACCATCTCGCAACCGAGCAGCGAGCCGCCCGCCGCCACGTTGGCCACGGTGCGCCGCACCAGACGCGCGCCCTGGAAGACGATGGTTTCCTGCGGCAACCAGTCGAGGGCGCCACCGGTACCCACGGTGATCGCCACATCGATCCGACAGGGATCGCTGCCGGGCGAGGCGCGGTAGATCTTCTCCGCGGCCTGCGTCGCCACCACGGCATGGGCGCCCGGACCGGCCGCCACCTCCATGCGAAGGCGATCGCCGCCAGCCACGCCGCCCGAGGTCGTCACCAGCACCGCCTGCGGCGGTTCGCCCGGCTCGGCATCGGGGAACAGGACCCGGCAAGGATCGCGCTGATAGAGGTCGGCCAGCCGCGTCTCGCCCGCGCGCACGGCAAAGGCCACGCGGCTTTCACCGGAAGAACGTTGCAGGCGGGGTGGGCTGGTTGTCATCGGCCCCCGCTTGATAGATTAAGGATCGAAATGAGCAAGGCCTTCACCAAGGAAAGCGACGGCGACGACGAAGAAGACCTGCCCGAGGACATGGGCGGATTGCCGGCGACCGCCAAGAACTACATGACCCCCGAGGGCTTCGAGCGCCTGCGTGACGAGCTGAACCGCCTCATGCGCAAGGAACGGCCTGAAGTGGTGAAGGTGGTGACGTGGGCGGCCGGCAACGGCGATCGCTCGGAGAACGGCGACTACATATACGGCAAGAAGCGCCTGCGCGAGATCGATCGGCGCGTCCGTTACCTCAGCAAGCGCCTGGCCAATGCCGAGGTGGTCAACCCGGCCCAGCGGGCCAAGACCGACCAGGTGTTCTTTGGCGCTACCGTCACGACGGCCAATGCGGACAACAAGGAACGTACGCTCAAGATCGTGGGCGTCGACGAGGTCGATCTGGCCAAGGGCCACGTGAGCTGGATATCGCCCATCGCCAAGGCATTGATGCGCGCGCACGAAGGCGACGTGGTCAACCTGCGCACGCCCACCGGCCTCGAGGAGCTGGAGATCGTGAAGGTGCGCTACGTCTGACGCCACTCGATCCGATCGCCTGGCCAGCCGCCCGCGCCTGTGGGCGGCGCTGCTGGCGGCGACGCTGATGAACCTGCCGCTTGGATCGGTCTACTCCTTCAGCGTGCTTCTGCGCCCGATCGAGCAGGAACTGACCATCACTCGGTCGGCGCTCTCGCTCGTCTTCGGACTGGCGACGGTGGGGTTTACGGTGGGATCGGTGGGAGCGTCTTTCCTGTATCGCGCGGCGCCCGCGCCGATCCTGGTGCTGGCGAGCGCCCTGGTGGGCGCCGGCGGCCTCTTGATGGCGGCGACGGCGAACGGGCTTGCACAATTGCTGCTGGGCTACGGAATCGTGTTCGGCACCGGCGGCGGCGTGGCCTACATCCTGCTGCAGCAGGGCGTGAACATGCTGGTGCGGCGGCGCCAGGGGCTGGTGAACGGCTACATCGTCAGCCTCTACCCGATGGGCGCGATGATCGCGACGCCCCTCTTCCACGCCTGCAACGAGGCCTTCGGCTGGCGCACCACCTTGGCTGGACTGGCGGCCGTGGTGGTGGCCTGCGGCACGGCGGCGGCGCTGCTCGTCCGGCACGCCGGGACCCGGCTCGTCGCGCCGGCCAGTGGCGAGCCCACGGGCGCCGAGCGGGGATCCGCGATCATGGGTCCGACCTTCTTCAAGCTCACGGCGACGTTCTTCCTCGCCGCTTCGGCCGGGCTGATGGTGCTTAGCCAGGCACGGGAAATCGTGGCCGCCTACGGCGGGACGGCAGCTCTTGCCGTAGGCGCCACCACCGGTCTCACCGGCGCGATCGCGCTTGCACGCATCAGCGGCGGCTGGCTGGTGGATCGCTTCGCGGTGCCATACGTAATGTGCGCGGCGCACGCACTGGCGCTCGGCGGCGGGCTGATGATGACTGTCCTGCCCGCCCCTGTCACCGCGGTCGCGGGCTTGGGAATGATCGGGCTGGGCTATGGCTTCATCTCCGGCGCCACCGCCGGCGGGATCGGCATCTACTGGCGACCCGCCGACTACGGGCGCGTCGCCGGTCGCAGCTACGTCGCCTGGTGCCTGGCCGCCGTCAGCCTGCCGGTACTGGCCGGCTACTTGTTCGACACGACCCGCCAGTACGATACGGCCGTGATGATCGCCGCCGCCGCCAACATCGCCGGCATGGCGCTGGCGCTCACGATGCCGAGACACGGTTGGCGGGAGAAGGGCTGAGCGTTCCCGATCACACGTCGAAGAACACCGTCTCCCGCGCGCCGCCGAGATGGATCGGCAGACACCACGCACCCGCCGCGTCGCGCTTGGCGATCAGGGTTTCCCGACGCGACGGCTCGACCAGATTCAGGACGGGGTCGCCCGCAAGTGATGGATCTCCGTCGAAATAGAGTCGGGTCGCCAGCCGGTTGAGGACGCCCCGCGCGAAGACGGAGATGTTGAGGTGCGGCGCCTGCAGGCCGCCCGCGGGCCACGGCACGCGCCCCGGCCGGATGGTGGCGAAGCGCGCGGTGCCGTTCGTGTCCGTCGACGCCCGGCCGAAGCCTTCGAAACCCGCATCGAGCGGCAGGTTGCGGCGGTCGTCGGGATGGTTGTAGCGGCCGTGGCTGTTGGCCTGCCAGATCTCGATCACGCCGTCGGGTATGACGACACCGTGGGCATCGTGCAGGGTGAGCGCGACCTCGAGGCGTTCGCCGGCAACGCCTCTGTGCGCGAGATCGGCGCGGCAGCTGCCGACCAGCGTCCCCCAGTAGAACGGCCCGACCGTCTGCGAAGGCGTGAGCCCCTCAGCCATGCGCATCTTCCAACGGGATGGCGTTGCGGCCGCGCAGAACGATGTCGAAGCGGTAGGCCAGCGCCCATTCCGGCTGCGTGCCTTCCATGTCGAAGACCGCCTGCAGGCGATGGCGCACCCCCTCGGGCACGGCGTTGTAGATCGGGTCGTAGGCCAGCAGCGGATCGCCGGGAAAGTACATCTGGGTGATCAGGCGCGTGGCGAAGGCAGGCCCGAACAGCGAGAAGTGGATATGCGCCGGCCGCCAGGCGTTCTTGT
>RGPT01000223.1 GCA_010032545.1 Alphaproteobacteria bacterium | reverse complement strand
ATCGCCATGCGATGCGCTCCCAAAGCCAGCCTTGTCCGAACTCAATATAGCGTGCCCGAATTGGGCCGCACCATGGCCGCCCGGTTACATGATCGTCAGCTTTCGCCCTTGATCCCGGCCTCCTTGACCAGCTTGCCGTAGCGCTCGTAGTCGGCTCTCCACATCGCCAGCACGTCGGCGGGCGACCGCGGTGCGGGGATCTCGCAGCCGGCCTTCGTCAGCCGCTCGCGGGTCTCGGTGCCCTGCAGGGCCTTCATGGCCGAACTGTGCAGGCGCTCGACGATTGCCGCGGGCGTGCCGGCGCGAACGGCGATGGTGTACCAGCTCATCACCTGGGCATCGGCGAAGCCCGCCTCGGCGAAGGTCGGCACGTCGGGCAGCGTCGGCAGGCGCTGGCCGGCCAGCACTGCGAGCGCCCTGAGCTTGCCCGACTGCACGTGCTGGAGGGCAAGCGGCCCCGGCAGGAGACCGACCTGCAGGCGGCCTTCCAGCAGGTCGGGCAATCCCGGCGGGATGCCGCGATAGGGCACGGAGGTCATGTCGAACTTGTACTGATGCTTGAGCAGCTCCGCCGACAGATGGATCGATGAGCCGTTGCCGGGGTTGAGGTAGTTGAGCTTGCCGGGGTTGGTGCGGCCATACTCGACCAGCTCCTTCAGGGTCTTCACCGGCACCGCCGGATTGACCGTCGCCACCGACGTTGCGATGGCGACCAGCGCGACCGGCTGGAAGTCGGCCAGCGCATCGAAGGGCACCGGCTGGAGATGCGGCACCACGACGTGGGCGATGGTCGACATGACCCAGGTGTAGCCGTCGGCCGGGGCCTGCGGGATCATCGCCGTTGCGAGCGTGGAGTTGCCGCCGGGTTTCGGGTCGACGACGACCGGCTGGCCGAGGTCGGCCTGCATCGGCTCGGCGACGGAGCGCGCCACGATATCGACGATGCCGCCCACCGGGTAGGGCACGAGAAAGCGCATCGGCTTCGTCGGAAAGGCCTGCGCCCACCCCTTTGGCGCTGCGGCTAAAGGAGCGGCGGCGCTCAGCAGCGCGCGGCGAGTCGTTCCGATCATTTGTTCCTCCCGGTCGTTCGGGAACGCTACGGCCGGGCCCCTGCCTTGTCATCATTGCCGGGCCTCGGTAGGTGTTGGCGATGAAGAAAGCCTCCGCCCAGACCTTCATCCTGGCGCCGCCGATGGCGAGCGGCCTGTCCCTGTCCCTGGCGCTCGCGAGCGGCGCCGATGCGCACGAGTCGTTGCGCGGCCTGGCGGCGGGCTTCGACCCGCACTGGGGCATGGTGGGCATCGGCGAGCCGCTGGCCAAGGCGATCGGACGGCCGGTGCCCGGCCTGCGGGCCTTTCCCGCGATGTCCGCCCCCGGCTGCGGCGTGCCCTCGACCCAGCAGGCGCTCTGGATCCTCCTGACGGCGCGCGACCAGGGCGGCGTCTTCGACATTTTCAGGAAAGTCGAGGCGCTTGTCGCCGATGCATTCGTGCAGGCCGATTCGATGCCGACCTTCATCTATGCCGATCACCGCGATCTCACAGGCTACGAAGACGGCACCGAGAATCCCAAGGGCAAGGCCGCGGCCACTGCCGCCCTCGTCGATTCGGGTAAGGGCCTTGCCGGGTCGAGCTTCGTCGCGGTTCAGCGCTGGGAGCACGACCTCGATCACTTCAACGGCCATCCGCAGAAAGTGCGCGACGCCATCATCGGCCGCCGCCGCAGCGACAATGCCGAGCTGCCGCGCGCGCCCGAGACGTCGCACGTCAAGCGCAGCACGCAGGAGTCCTACGATCCGCCGGCCTTCATGATGCGCCGGTCGATGCCGTGGGCCACCACATGGGGCCAGGGCCTCGAATTCATTGCCTATGGCCGCACGCTTGATGCCTACGAACGCATGATGCGGCGCATGGCCGGCCTGGACGACGGCCTGGTCGATGCGCTGTTCTCCTTCTCGCGTCCGGTCACCGGCGGCTACTACTGGTGTCCGCCGGTCCGCAGTGGGAAACTCGACCTCGGGTTTCTCGGCCTCTGAGTTTGACTTCGCGGCGTCCCAGTCTCAGGCTTCGCCCATGACCGACACCATGAATTTCGCGCCGGAGTACGACGTCCCGCTCGACTACATGCGCCGCACGCGCGACTACTATCTGGCGCTGGGCTACGACAATCCCTATCGCTGGGCGCACTATGTCGATGCGCCCTTCCAGCCGCTCAGCAAGCCTCTCAAGGACAGCACGCTGGCGCTGATCACCACGGCGGCGCCCTACCAGCCCGACAAGGGCGATCAGGGCCCCGGGGCGCTCTACAATGCGGCCGCCAAATTCTACACGGTCTTTTCCGGCGACACCGCAGCCGACCACGACACGCGCATCTCCCACATCGGCTACGATCGCAAGCACACCACGGCCAAGGACAGCAACACCTGGTTCCCGCTGCCGCTAATGCGCCGGTTCGCCGCCGACGGCCGCTTCAAGCTGGCGAAGCGGTTCCATGGCGCGCCGACCAACCGCAGCCAGCGCGTGACGCTCGAAACCGACGCGCCGGAAATCCTGGCGCGCTGCCGGCAGGACCAGGTCGATGCGGCCCTGCTCGTGCCCACTTGACCCGTCTGCCACCAGACCGTGAGTCTGGTCGCCCGATATCTCGAACGGAACGGCATCCCGACGGTGGTCATGGGGGCAGCGAAGGACATCGTCGAATACGCCGGCGTGCCGCGCTTCCTGTTCAGCGACTTCCCGCTCGGCAATTCCTGCGGCAAGCCACACGAGCCCGACACCCAGGCCTTTACGCTCGATCTGGCGCTGAAAGTTCTGGAGAGCGCCATTGGCCCGCGCACCACGGTTCAGTCGCCGCTGCGCTGGACCGAGGATGGCGACTGGAAGAACGATTACAACAACATCGCACGCATGCCGCCAGAAGAGGTCGCCAAGCGGCGCGCCGAGTTCGACAAGGTGAAGCAGGTGGCACTCAACCAGCGCAAACAGGCGGGCGTCGCCTGAGACGACGTCACGCTTACCATGTCATCCTGAGTCGCGCGGGGTAGCCCCCACGATGAAGCGAAGGATCTCGCGAAACGATCAGGCAAGGTCTTTGGGGGTGGCGTGGGGTCCTTCGCTGCGTTCAGGACGACAGAAAGAGACAAATGAGCAAGCCATTCTCCGGGGTGAAAATCCTCGATTTCACGCGCGTTCTGGCCGGCCCCTACGGCTCGTACCAGCTCGCGCTGCTGGGCGCCGATGTCATAAAAGTCGAATCGCGCGAAGGCGACGACATGCGTTACGGCAACCGCGCCGATGCCTGGGAGAAGCGCGGCCTGGCCGCCCCCTGGGTCGCGGTCAATGCGGGCAAGCGCTCCATCACGATGGATCTCAAGAAACCTGAGGCGATCGAGGCCATCAAGCGCCTGGCGGCCAAGGCCGACGTGGTGATGGAGAATTTCCGGCCGGGTGTGATGGATGGCCTTGGCATCGGCTACGACGCGCTGCGCGAGATCAATCCCAGGCTGATCTATTGCGCGGTGTCGGGCTTCGGCCGCGTCGGCCCGCTGGCCAGGACGGCTGCGTTCGACGGCATGATCCAGGCGATGTCCGGGCTGATGTCGATCACCGGCTTCGAGGCCAATGGCCCGACGCGCGTGGGCTTCGCCGGCGCCGACGTGATGTCGGGGGCGACGGCTGCCTTCGGTGTCGCCTCGGCGCTATTCCAGCGCACCCATACAGGCAAGGGCCAGCTCGTCGACGTCGCCATGATCGACGCGGTGATGGGCTATCTCGCCCAGCAGTTCACCGAACACATGATGACCGGCCGCGTCCACGGCCAGAGCGCCAACCTGTCGGTCACGCGCAAGCCGACCGGCGACCTCTACAAGACCAGGGACGGCTGGATCGTGCTCGCGGTCATGACCGAGCCGCAATTCCAGCGCCTGATGAAGACCATCGGTCGCGCCGAGGCGTTGGCCGATCCGCGATTCTCCGATTGGCCAATACGTATCGCGAACAACAAGGTGCTGCACGACCTCATCGAGGAAGTGATGAAGCAGAAGACCTCCGCCGATTGGGTCGAGCAGTTCGCCAGGGACGACATTCCGGCCGGCCGCGTGCTCAGCATCCCCGAGACCGCGCAGCTCGACCTGTTCGAGCACCGCACCGTCCTGCAGTCGGTCGACACGCCGCACGGCCAGATCAGGGTCGTGGGCTCGGGCTTTCGCCTGGAACACGGCGGAGGCTCGGTCGAGCGTCCGCCGGCAACGCTCGGCCAGCACACCGACGAAGTGTTGGGTGAGGCGGGCTATTCGCCGGCCGAGATCGCCGCGATGCGGGAAGCCAAGATCGTCTAGCGGATGTAATCCGACTTCTTGCGGCCATTCCCACGCGCGCAATCGATCACTTATGAGCGCCGCTGCCGGCCTCGAGTGTCGGATCGAACCGGCAGTCGAGCGTCCGGTCTACGATCGATTCCGGAGGTGTCGCGGCACTGCACCAAAGGATGCTTTGTGTCAGGCGCTCGAGACGCTCCGCTACCTCACGGCTGCAGCACGATGTCGTCCGGTCGCCACTCCTGCTTGAACCACGGTTCCAGCGGGCCGTAGAGGCGCAGGATCGTGAACCATGACTTGCCGGGGACGGTCTGCACCCAGTTGCTCTCGCGTCCCGTCGGCGCTTTGGGGCCGAAATACACATCCACCGAGCCGTCGGGATTGGATTGCACCGACTTGTTCTGGCTGCTCACGCTCGGGAACCGCGCATCGGTCTGCAGCATCGAGCGGGTCTGGGCGTCGTAGACGATCACCGACCAGAACGTCTTGACCGGGATGTTCGGCGGCAGACGCAATTTGTAGCTCTTGCCGCCATCGAGTGGGTTGTTGTCGGCATCGGTCGCCGTCCATGGATAGGTCGAGCCCTCGCCCACGATCTGCGTGTCCATCGCTGGCGTGACGCCGGTGGCCGCGAAGAAGTACATCGCGCTGCCGGTCAGGTTGGCGACGCCTGGCTGCCACTCGAACTTGTAGTCGCCGATGAACGGGCGCTTCCATTTCCGATTGTCGAAGAACAAGGCCTCCTTCTCGCGGTTCCGGTAGAACAGCGTCCGCCCCGTGGCATCGCCCACGGCAGCAGCTTCGGTCAGGATCTTCTTCATCCGATCATCCGGCGCGAAGGGCCTGCCTTTCTGGATGCCGATCGAAGCCCAGAACCCGAGCGTCGTGGGATCGAGCGACTCCGTCGGCTCGTTCTGCACGGCCTCGTTCAGCAACTCCCAGAACCGGAAGTCGCCGGGGCCGACCATGTTGAAGGGCTTGCCCGACATGTCGACGAAGTTCATCTGCTGCGACCCACCGGACTGCCCAAGCGGATAGACCTTCGTCATCTTCTTGACGAGTTCAACACCCGGCGCCGGGCTGCCGTCGACCACGAAGCTGCGCCAGACGACCCAGACGCTGAGGCTGCCGGGACGGATCACGTGATAGCCCGACGGCACGTCGCCCTTGTAGCCCGGCGGCAGCAGCAGGAACTTGCCGCCCTCGCCGCGATCCGGCCCGGTGAAGCCGATGTCGCCGGCCCAGCGGTACCAGATGTCGTTGACCGTGCCGAGAACCTTGGGCGGCGCTTCGACCACCAGCGGGCCGTTGCGCAGGTCGATCCAGAACCAGGTATAGGGTGTGTTGTCGTTGGCCGTCAGTTCGACGGTGCGCGAGTCGACCAGCTGCTCCCAGATCGGCACGGTGGCGTTCGCCGGGCCCATCGCAAGGATGGCTGCGCGGTTGGCCATCTGGTTGACCACCGGAAGGGCGAGAAGATAGGCCTGAACCGCGCGCTGGAAGTCGAGACTGTCGTAGATCTTGTCGGTGCTTGCCTGATCCGGCACGCCGCCCTGGAAGCGCAATGTGCCGAGGCGCGTATCGACGCCATCCGGCACGACGACGCCCGGCGGCATCGGCGTGGTGAACTTGAAAGCCGGAGGTGTCGGTGTGCCAGTCAATGGCTGGGCGAGGAGACTCCCGGCGTTGAATGCCATCGCAACGCCCGCCGCCAACGCCGCACGAACACACCATGTCGTCTTCATCAAGATGCTCCGAGACCGAAATCGCGCGCCTTCTTGCACATTTCAAATCAAGCGCCAACATCGCCATGCTCATTTGTCTGGAAAAATGCCGATTCCGGAAGTCGCGCGGGTCATGCTGAACCCGGAGCATGATGTCCGCCTCGAGTCGGGAGCGGAATTGAGTGGCGGTCGGCGCGGCCCATGTCTTCACCGGTTTGGATGGATAGGCTTCCTGCGCGACCGCCGGGGCATGCGGCCAGACGAGCGGCAAACCGCCGAAACCGGCCAACAGAGCTCTACGTTTCATCGACTACCCCGGATA
>RGPT01000222.1 GCA_010032545.1 Alphaproteobacteria bacterium | reverse complement strand
AGGCGATGGCCGCCGCCCGCGGTCGCCGCGCCTTCGGCAAGCCCACCAGCGAATACCCGCTGCTGCGTCGCCAGCTGATGAAGATCATGCTGCCGACCGAGCAGGCGCTGTCGATGTTCGCCTTCTCGGCCGATGCGATGGGCCGCGCCGAGGGCCATGGTGGCAAGGGGGCAGACAAGGAGGCCGCGAACCTGCTGCGCGTGCTCACCCCGGTCTACAAGTTCCGCGCCTGCCGCGACAACATTCCGGTGGCCAGCCAGACACTCGAGGTCCGCGGCGGCATCGGCTACATCGAGGAATGGGCGACCGCGCGCCTGGTGCGCGATGCGCAGATCGGCACGCTGTGGGAGGGCACCTCGAACATGAACGCCCTCGACGTTGTCCAGCGCGCCGTTGGCAAGTCCGGCGGCCACAAGACGCTCTCGGCGGCGCTGAAAGCCAGGTACGAGCCGAGCGGCGCGCTGCCTGGCCAGTACAAAGGTCTGCTGGGCGCCACACTCGATCGCGTCGAGCACTTCGCCGAGGCGGTCGCCTCGGATCCCCGGCACGAGAAGCGCTCGCGCATGGCCGCCAGCGCGCTCTATCACGCCACCACGGCGGCCCTCCTGGCCTGGGAAGGCGCCACCCTCGGTGCGCAAGGCGGCGACGCCCGCCGCCTGCTGCTGTCGCGCCTGGTGATCGAACATCGTCTCGCCCCGCAGGATCCGCTGTCGCTCAACGAATCGTCTTGGGAACAGGAAGCGATGGACCTGCTGCTCGACGATGCGCCGGTGCCACTGGCGAAGGCCGTAGCGCTGGTGGGCTGAGCCATGAAGTGGACGGTCAGCATGGCGCTCGGCGCCGCCTTCGGCACGGCCTGGACCAACTTCGGCGCTTTTCTGATCGTGGCGCTGGTCCTCTCCCTGCCCTCCGTGATCGTCGATTCGCTGGCCGCGAGTTCGGTCGTGTCCACCATCGTGAGCAGCCTCGTGATCGCGGCGATGACCGCGTGTGGCACCTACGGGGCGATCCGCATGATGGCGGGCGAGAAGACGAGTGCCGGGGCGATGCTCCTGCGCATCGCTCAACCGAGCTTCTGGCCGCTGGTCGTGCTCAGCATGATCCAGAGCGTGGCCATTGCCTGCGGCCTAGTCCTGCTGGTGGTGCCGGGCGTCATCCTGCTCGGCATGTGGATGATCGCCGCCCCCGTCATGGTCGTCGAGCGCCTCGGCATCGTCGACTCGCTGCAGCGAAGCGCCGAACTCACCAAGGGAAGCCGCTTCACCGGCATCTCGACTTTCGTCGCGGCCATTTTGCTCAGTCTCGTCGTCCTCGTCGCCGGCCTGGCCGTGATCTATGTCGGCCTCGAACTCGACAAGCCCCTGCTCCTTGTCGCCATGGTCGAGTGGCTGCTGGGCGCCGTCTACATGGCCCTGCTGGCGCCCCTGCAGGCCACGATCTACGTCCTGCAGCGCCAGGAGAAGGAAGCGATTACCGTCGCGGACATGGCCCGGCAGCTTTAGCGCCGCCGCAGGACTTCCTCGGTGTGCTCGCCCAGCAGCGGCTCACGGTAGAGCGGCTTCGACGGCTCGTTGCGGAAGCGCACGGCCGGGGCGAAGTGCTTGCGGCCGTCGGCAGCGGTGACGATGGCGCCGCGCTTGGCAAGGTTCGGATCGGCGATGGCTTCAGGCAGGGTGTTGACCGGGCCCCAGCAGATGTCGAGCGTGTCGAGCCACGCCATCCAGTGCGCCAGTGGCTTCTGCCGGAAAGTCATGTCGAGAAAATCGACCACCGGCTTCTGGTGCGCACCGGGCCATTCACAGAGCGATGCCATCTCCGGCCGGCCGAGCGCGCCCAGGAGATTCCGGATGAACTTCATCTCCTGCCCGGCGATCACGAGCTGGCGGCCGTCCGACGTGTCGTAGACGCGATAGAAGGCCGAGCCACCTGTCGTGCGCTGGTTCTTCACGTCGGGATGCTTGTTCTCGGTGAAGGCCGTGCCGACGACATTGGCGCACGACGCCATCAGCGCCTCGTGCATGGAGACGTCGATGTAGTCGCCCTTGCCGGTGGTCTGGCGGCGCAGCAGCGCCATCAGCACGCCGGAGAGGCCATGCAGGCCGCTCACCAGGTCGGCGACCGGGATGCCAGGAATGGCCGGCCGGCCGTCGTCGCCCAGGGTCAGGCTCAGCACGCCGGTCATGGCTTCGAGCGCGAGATCATGCGCGGCGCGGCCGGGATAGGCGCCGTCCTGGCCGAAGGCGCTGATCGAGCAATAGACGATGCCGGGATTGGCCGCGCTCACGGCGTCGTAGCCGATGCCGAAGCGCGCCGCGACGCCGGGGCGGAACGATTCCACCAGCACGTCGGCCTCGGAGGCGAGCCGGAACAGATCGGCACGGCCCTGCTCGCTCTTGAGATCGAGCACGACGCTCTTCTTGCCGCGGCCCATGTTGCGGAAGAACACCGTGGTGCGTTCGTCCGCGGGCTTGATGTGCCGGCCGGGATCGCCGTCGACCGGCGGCTCGACCTTGATCACCTCGGCGCCGTGATCGGCAAGCGCGGTGGTGAGATATGGCCCCGGCAGGAACCACGACAGATCGACGACTTTCAGACCTTCGAGTTTCATGTGCCTTTGCCCAGCAGGGAGTGGTTGTCGGCGCCGAGCGGCGCGCAGGCCGCCTGCGCCGGCCGCTCGCCGTCAATGCGGATCGGATTGGCGATTACCCGCAACGTGCCCTTCACCGGATGCGGAACGGCCGAGACCATCCCGGTCTCGCGGGCGAAGGAACTGTCGAGTGCCGCGTCGAGCCTGTTCACGGGCGCCGCCGGCAGCACGCCGTTGAACAGCGCCAGCCACTCCGCCGTCGTGCGGGTTCGGAAGGTCGGATCGAGCGTGTCGGTCATCTCGGCACGATTCCTTGCGCGGGTGTTGGGATCGGGAAACCGCGGATCGGCCAGAAGGTCGCCGCGGCCCATCGCCTCGCACAACGCCAGCCAGAACTTCTGCGTCATGCACATGATGAAGATCCAGCCGTCTTTCGTCGGGAAGGTCTGGACCGGCGCCAGCGAGAGATGGCCGCCCCGCGACACGCGCGGCGAGACAACGCCTTCGTTGAGGTACCACAGGCCGGGATAGGTAAGCTGGTGCATGGCGACATCGTAGAGGCAGGTTTCGACATCGCAGCCCTGCCCCGTTGTACGGGCACGCAGCAGGCAGGCGAGCAAGCCGACGATCCCGGTAAGGCCGCTCATGCTGTCGATCAGCGACACGCCGACGCGCGTCGGCGGGCCGTCCGGCTCGCCGGTCAATTCCATCAGGCCGGCTTCGGCCTGCATCAGGAAATCGTAGCCCGGCCAGTCCGCCCTTGAATTGGCTTGGTTGGCGTTGGCGCGGCCATAGGCGGAGATGTGCAGGCAGACGATCGCAGGCTTCAGGAGCGCGAGGCTCGCATAGTCGATGCCGAGCTTGGCCGGCTGCGTGCCGCGCAGGTTGTTGACGACGCAGTCGGCGGTCTTGACCAGCACCTCGAACTGCCGCCGGCCCTCGGCCGACTTCACGTCGAGCGTCACGCTCTTCTTGCCGAGGTTCCAGGCCTGGAAATATTCGCTGTCGTCTTTGCCAAGCTTGTAGGGCCCGACCTGGCGCGACGGATCGCCCTCGGGCGACTCGATCTTGATCACCTCGGCGCCCAGCTCGGCCAGGAACATGGTGCCGTAGGGTCCGGCGCCGAATTGCTCCAGCGTGAGCACGCGAATGCCCTCAAGCGGCTTGCCCGGCATGGTCACGAGATGGGATTCCGGCGCATCCACTGACGCGCGATGATGAGGCGCTGCATCTCGTTGGTGCCCTCGCCGATGCAGGTGAGCGGCGCGTCGCGATAGAGGCGCTCGATGTCGTACTCCTTCGAATAGCCGTAGGCGCCGTGGATGCGCATCGACTCGATGCTGTTTTCGAGCGCGGCTTCCGAGGAGAAATACTTGGCCATGCCGGCTTCCATATCGCAGCGTTCGCCGCGATCGAAGATGTCGGCGGCGTCGAGGGTGAGCAGGCGCGCAGCCCGGGCGCGCGTCGCCATCTCGCCGATCTTCAGCGCGATCGCCTGATGCTCGCCGATCGGCTTGCCGAAGGTCTTGCGGATCTGGGCGTAGCTCGTGGCGAGGCGAAGCGCACCCTCGGCAATGCCGACCCCGCGCGCGGCAACGTTGATCCGGCCGAGCTCGAGACCACCCGCCACCTGCGCAAAACCCTTGCCCTCGACCTCGCCGATCAGATGATCGGCCGGAATACGGTAGTCCTCGAAGATCAACTCGCCCGAATCGATCGAATGGTACCCGAGCTTTTCGAGCTTGCGGCCGACCTTGAACCCCGGCCCCTTGGGGGTGATGAACAGGCTCATGCCGGTGTGGCGAGGGTGGGCCTCGGGGTCGGTCTTCACCAGCATGGCGAAGCAATGGCCCTCGATGCCGTTGGAGATCCAGGTCTTGGTGCCGTTGATCACGTAGCCGTCGTTGCCGTCGCGCCTGGCCACCATGCGGATCGACTGCAAGTCCGTGCCGGCGTCGGGTTCGGTGAGCGCCAGGCCACCGCGGATCTCGCCTGTCGCGAACTTGGGCAGCCACTGCTGCTTCTGCCGCTCGGTGCCGAACTTCTCGACCGCCAGTGCCAGCATCAGATGCGAATTGAAGATGCCGGTGATCGCCATCCACACCGAGGACACGCGCATCACGATCTCGGCGTAGGTGCGGGCCGGCAGACCGAGACCGCCGTACTCCGGGCTGATCGTGGCGCCGAACAGGCCGAGGTCCTTCATCTGTTCCACGATTTCGGCCGGCCAGCGGTCGGCATGATCGAACTCCTTGACCCGGGGCGCCACTTCGCGCTCGATCCAGCGGTCGATTGTCGCCAGAAGCTGGGCCTCGTCGGCCTTGTCGATGACGGCCATTGTTCTTCCTCCCGAAACTGTGGGCGCCAAGGTGAGAAGACGATCTGCTCAAGTCAATGTTATGCTGCGCTACCCGGAGGAAACGATGAAAAGACGTCAATTCGCCATCGCCCTGTCTGCTCTGCCGTTCGCAGAGCGCGCGCTCGCGCCCCCCGCTTGGGCGCAGGCCGATGCCTGGCCGCAGCGCACGGTGCGCATCGTCTGCCCCTTCACGCCAGGCGGATCGCAGGACAACATCGCGCGGCGCCTCGCTGCCAAGCTGACCGAGTATCTCGGCCAGTCCTTTGTCGTCGAGAACCGTACCGGCGCCGGCGGGTCGATCGCCGCCGACATCGCCGCGAAATCCCCTCCCGACGGCTACACGATGCTGCTGGGCAACATCGGCAGCCACGCACTCGTCCCACATCTCTATGCCCGGCCGGCCTACAACGCCTTCACCGATCTCGAGACCGTGGTGTGGATCGGCACGCAGCCGAACCTTCTCTGCTGCCGGCCCGACTATCCCTACGACACCATTCCCAAGCTGATCGCCGCCGCCAAGGCCAAGCCTGGCACGATCAGCTACGGCTCGTCGGGTCTCGGCACCTCGCCGTCGCTCACCATGGAGCTCTTCAAGCAGAGGACCGGTGTCGACATGACCTTCATCAGCTACCGCGGCGCGGCCGCGGCGGCCGCCGACGTGCTGGCCGGCCACGTACCGCTGGTGATCTCCAACATCGACTCGCTGATGGGCCAGGTGAGCGCCGGCAAGCTGAAGCCTGTCGCCACGACCGGCGCCACGCGCTCGACCGTGCTGCCCGAGACGCCGACCTTCGTCGAGGCGGGCTTTCCAGATCTCGTCGTCACCTCATGGTCGCTGTGGGCGGTGCCGACGGGAACGCCGGCGCCGATCAAGGAGAAGATCAAGGTCGCGACCGAACGCGCGCTGGGGGCGCCGGACGTGATCACCAGCATGAAGGCCGGCGGCTTCGAGCCCGGCACCATGTCGCTGGCCGAGGTCGATACCTTTATCAAGGCGGAGCACAAGCGCTGGGGCGAGGTCATTCGTGGCGCGGGCATCAAGCCGGAATAGCCATCTGTTGCCCGACGTGCTGGCACCGGGCCTCGATCTGGTGTTCTGCGGTACCGCGCCCAGCCCCGTGTCGTTCAAGGCACGCGCCTACTACGCCAACCCCGGCAATGCCTTCTGGCCGACGCTGCACGCCGTCGGGCTGACACCCGAACGGCTGGCGCCCGAGCGCTTTCCCGAACTGCTCGCTCATGGGCTGGGGCTCACCGACCTCAACAAGACGGAATACGGCTCCGACCACGAGCTGAGCGCCGACGCCATGGACGCGGCCTCGCTGCACGCCAAGCTGCGCCGTTTCAGGCCGGCCGCCATCGCCTTCACCAGCAAGCATGCCGCCGCCCTGGCGCTGGGCGTGAAGGCGCCGGGCTACGGCCGACAGGAAAGGACCCTGGAGGGCGCCGTCGCCTTCGTGCTTGCCTCGCCCTC
>RGPT01000221.1 GCA_010032545.1 Alphaproteobacteria bacterium | reverse complement strand
CATGCTGGCGCGCGACGCCGACACGCGTGCCATCCTGATGTACATCGAGGGCATCACCCACGCGCGCAAGTTCATGTCGGCGGCGCGGGGCGTGGCGCGCATCAAGCCGGTGATCGTGCTGAAGGCCGGCCGCCATGCCGCCGCCGCGAAGGCCGCGGCCTCGCATACGGGCTCGATGGCGGGGTCCGCCGCCGTCTACAATGCAGCCTTTGCGCGCGCCGGCCTGGTCCGCGTTACCGGATTGGGCGAACTGTTCGATGCCGCGGAGACCCTGGGCTACGGGATATCGCCGCGCACCGAACGGCTGGCGATCCTGACCAATGGCGGCGGCGTCGGCATCATCGCGACCGACCTGCTACTGGACGAGGGCGGCGAACTGGCGGCGCTGCTGCCCAAGACACTGGGCCAGCTCGACAGGCACATGCCGCGGGCATGGTCGCGCGGCAATCCGGTCGACATTGTGGGCGACGCCGACGGCCCTCGCTACGCCGCCGCCCTCGATGCTTTGGCCGACGACCGCGGCGTCGGCGCGGTGCTGGCGATGAACGTGCCGACGGCGCTCACCTCCTCGGAGGACGCCGCACGCGCGATCGCGGGTGCGGCAGGTGCCAAGGTCGTGCCGGTGATCGGCTGCTGGATCGGTGGCCCGGCGGCGGCGGCGGGCCGTGAAGTCCTGCACGCCGCCGGTATGCCAGCCTACGACACGCCGCTCAGGGCCGTGCGAGGCTTCATGCATACGGTCCAGTACCGGCGTGGCCAGCGCGCGCTTCAGCGCACGCCACCTTCGGTGCCCGAGGCGCGTGCCGACACCAAGCTGGTGCGGGCCATCGTCCACGGCGCACTCGCGGACAAGCGCTCGATCCTGACCGAGCCCGAAGCCAAGCGGGTGCTGGCGGCCTACGGCATACCCGTCGTGCCGACCGAGATCGTGCTCGATGCGGCCGAAGCAGCCGCCGCCGCGGTACGCATCGGCTTTCCGGTTGCGGTGAAGATCCTGTCGCGCCAGATCACGCACAAGAGCGACGTGGGCGGCGTGGCGCTAGATCTCGTCTCCGAGCAGGCCGTCGTCGAGGCGGTACGGACCATGACCGGCAAGGCGCTGGTGAAGGCGCCCAAGGCTCGGATCGACGGCTTCGTCGTCCACGCCGACGTCGGCGAGATTGCCGAACTCGATATCAATCCGTTGCTGGCAGATGCCGACGGCGTCCTGGCACTCGACGCCCGCATCGTCGTCAGGAAGCCCGAACCGGGGCAGGAGCGGGCGGCACGCTTTGCCATCAGGCCCTATCCGGTCGAACTCGAGACTGCTGTTCGGCACGGCGAGGAGAATCTCAGGATCCGGCCGATACGGCCACAGGACGAGGCGTTGCTCGACGGCTTCGTGCGCCGCCTGTCGCGCGAGGATGTCCGCATGCGCTTCTTCGGCCCGCTGCGCGAACTCAGCCACGAGATGGCCGCACGCCTCACCCAGATCGACTACGATCGCGAGATGGCCTTCTTGCTGATGGACGGCGAGATTCTGGTGGGTGTGGGGCGGCTCGCGGCAGATCCCGACTTCGAACAAGCCGAGTTCGCCCTCGTCGTTGCTTCGGATCGCCAGGGCCGCGGCTATGGCACGCTGCTGCTCACGCATGTGCTGCACTACGCCAAGTCGCGCGGCATCAAGCGGGTGATCGGCCATGTGCTGCGCGAAAACGACAAGATGCTGGCCCTGATCAAGCGGCTTGGATTTCGGCGTGAAGGGATGCGCTCGGGCGAACCCGATCTGCGGGTGGTGAAGTCGCTCGGCGCTCTGTAACGTCTGTTTCTCCGGCAGGCCCTGACTGAGGCCGAATAGTGGCGCGGACCAACGCGTTAGGGCGAATCGTTGATATGGCTTCGAAGAAGAACAGAAGCGGGAAGTCGAACAGAAGGAGTCCGAAACCGCCGCCATCGCGCCGGGGGCGCCTGAGCGCACGATTTGCGTCCATCGGCGCGTGGTTCGCCGCGCATCGCTGGCACGCGATCGTGGTCGGTCTTCTCCTGCTGTTTTCCGGCAGTCTTGTCGGTGGCTATTGGACTGCAGGTTGGCTCGAAGGACGAGACGGCGAGCGCCTGGCGCGCGAGACGCTCGAAGATATGAAACGCGGGCCCTCGCCAAGCTCTGGCGCGGAACCTGATGCCAAGTATGCCCGTATCGAGGACATTCCCGGCCTGCCCAGATACACCGAGGTCGAACCAGGCAAGCCGCGCCCGACGCTCGAGGAGAAGCCGCGACCGCGAAGCAAGCCTGAGCAGGTGGCCTCAATGGCGATCTCGAGCGACCAGGCATGGCGGCGCAACGCCGTGCCGTTCCGCGATCTCAACGCGAGGCCGCTGGTCGCCATCGTGATCGACGACGTCGGCCTCGACCGGCCACGATCGAAGCGCGCCTGGGAGTTGCCGGGCCCTTTGACGATGTCGTTCCTGCCCTATGCCAAGGACCTGCGCGATCAGGCACGGGCGGCACGAGGACGGGGGCACGAACTGATGCTGCACCTGCCGATGGAGCCCACCGGCCGCAACGATCCCGGCCCCGGCGCGCTGCTGGTCTCGATGACCGACACAGAGATCCGCCAGCGCACGACTGCCGCACTCGACAGCTTCGAGGGCTTCGCCGGCGTCAACAACCACATGGGCAGCCGCTTCACGGCGTTCCGCCCGGGCATGGAAACGGTGATGCGCCAGCTCAAGCCGCGTGGACTGATGTTCCTCGACTCGAAAACAACGAAGGAGTCGGTGGGCGAACAGGTGGCGCAGGATCAGGCCGTACCGGCCATCGTGCGCCATATCTTCCTCGATGATGACGAATCGATCGATGCCGTGCGCCGCAGGCTCGCCGAAGCCGAAGCTGTGGCGCGCCGACAGGGATTCGTCGTGGCTATCGGACATCCGCACGAAGCGACGCTGCAGGCGCTTTCGGAATGGCTGCCCACCGTGCAGGGCAAGGGTCTGGCGCTGGCGCCTGCCACCGCCGTGTTGCGCAAGCGTAACGGTTGGGATTGAGTGGCGCCAACGAAGAGTTGGAGGAAGCAGCGTGCGGTACAACAATCAGGCGATGATCGTGGCCCCGCAACCGGAGCCGACCGAGGCGGGAGCCGACGTGCTGCGCGAGGGTGGCAACGCCGTCGATGCCGGTATCGCCTGCGCCCTGGTGCAGGGCGTGGTCGATCCGCTGATGTGTGGCATCGCGGGCTTCGGCAGCTGCGGCATCTACATGCCGGGCGAGAAATTCCACGGCTACATCGACGCCCATGCGCCGGCGCCGCTCGCTGCCAGACCTGACATGTGGGCCAACCTGATCGAGAGCGAGGCGCGCGACGGCTACGGCTTCATCCTCAAGGGCCGGGTGAACGACATCGGCTACAAGTCGATCTGCGCGCCGGCCAATCTCAAGATGTATTACGAGGCGCACAAGGAGCATGGCAGCCTACCGTGGTCGCGCATCGTCGAGCCGGCCATCGCCTGGGCCGAAAACGGCTGGACGGTGCGGCCGCACGTTCACTACTGGTGGTCGGACGACGGCGCCTTCGGTCGGGCGCCCAATTTCGAGCGCACAGGCTTCACGCCGGCGGCGCGGGCGCTCTACTGCCGGCCCGACGGCACGCCCAAAAGGGTGGGCGACAAGGTCGTCAACCGCGACTACGGCCAGACCTTGCGCGCCATCGCCAAGGGCGGTGCCGACGCCTTCTATTCGGGCGAAATCGCCCAGGCGATCGCCGAGGACATGAAGAAGAACGAGGCGCTGCTGTCGATCGAGGACCTGAAGGCGTGGAAGCCCATGCGCAATGCGCCCCTGTGGGGCGACTATCGCGGCTACAAGGTCTCATCCAACCAGCCGCCTGGCGGCGGCGTGATGCTGATCGAGATGCTGAACATCCTGGAGAATTTCGATCTCCGCGGCATGGAACATGGTTCGGCGGAATATCTGCGCATCGTGTCGGAGGCGATGAAGCGCGCCACGATCGACAAGGATGCTCATGTCGGCGATCCGAAGTTCGTAAAGGTGCCGGTCGAGCGGCTGACGTCGAAGGCCTATGCCAAGGGCATGGCCGACGAGATCGCGCGCGGCGTGAAGGCCGAGGTGCCGCGCTTCAACTCGGGCGCCGTTTCCAAGGACACGACGCACATCTCCGTCCTCGACAAGGACGGCAACTGTTTCAGCATGACCCATTCGCTGGGCATGCCCTCGGGCGTCGTCACGCCGGGCCTGGGCTTCATGTACAACGGCTGCATGGGCGTGTTCGACCCGCGCCCGGGCCGCGCCGGCTCGATCGCCCCGGGCAAGGCGCGTTTCAGCTCGGTGGTGCCGTCGATCGTCTTCAAGGACGGCAAACCCCATCTCATCATCGGCGCGCCCGGCGCCACCCAGATCGCGATGGGCGTGCTGCACGTCATCCTGAATGCGCTCGATTTCGACATGACCATGGTCGAGGCGGTGAGTGCGCCGCGCTTCTCGGCGACCTCGGACACGATCGACATTTCCAACCGCATCCAGTTCAAGGTCGAACGCGAGTTGAAGGGGCAGGGCTATCCCGTGGTGCGCAGCCCCTACGGCTTCGGCTTCGCAGCCGTGCATGCCATCCGCATCCATGCCGACGGACTCGACGGCGGCGCCGACCCGGGCCACGACGGGGTCGTCATCGCGGTCTAGGGATCAGACCGCTTTACAGCACCGGCAGACCGGGCGGCGGACGCCGCGCGTTCGAGGCCTGCTCGTAAGCGTAGGCCAGGCGCAGCAGCTTCGCTTCGCTCCAGGCGCGGCCGGTGAAGGTGATCCCGAGTGGGTATTCAGGCGTTTCCTTGCCGCCGACGCCGGAGATGAAGCCCGCCGGCACCTGCACGCTGGGATATCCCGGCTTGGCCGCGATCGCGGCGCCGCTCGTCCCGGGGAACACGACGGCGTCGAGCTTGTGCTCGGCCATGTAGGCATCGAGTCCACGCTCCTTGGCGGCCATCAGGTCCATCGCGCGCGCAGACATGTATTCCAGTTCGGAAAGATCGCCCCTGGTCGCCTGTGCGGCGAGGAACAGGTCCTGGCCGTAGCGCAGGGCCTTGTCGGCATTGGCCTTGTTGAAGGCGATGACGTCGGCCAGCGTCGTGATCTTCGTGCCGGTCGTCCAGTCGCGCAGGTAGAGATTGAGGTCATGCTTCAGCTCGTAGAGGAACACAAGCGACGCCGTGCCGGCCGTACCCTTGTTGAGGCCCAGCGGATTGCGGTTGAGTACGGCCATCGTCGTGCCCGGACCGCCGATCCAGCCGATCGCCGGAATGGCGGCGCGCACGACCGTGGCGCCGAGGTCCTGCAGCACCCTGGTGGCCTGTGCCATCACTTCCTTCGCACGCAGGGACAGGGGGCCATAGAAGGGATCGTTGAGCGGATCGTCCGGATCGCTCGGCAGGCCGATGCGCGCGCCCTTCAAGCCGTCCTTGGCGAGCCCCGCGGCAAAATCCTGCGGCCTCTGCAGGTACTGCGTTGCCGGATCCTGCGGATCGCGCGCGGCCAGGACGTTCAGCAGGATCGCGGCATCGCGCACGGTGCGGGTAAGTGGCCCCGCGGTGTCCTGGCTATGCGAGATCGGGAGGATGCCGCTGCGGCTGATCAATCCGACCGTCGGCTTCACGGTGACGAGGCCGTTCTGGGTGGCGGGGCTGAGCAGTGACCCAGAGGTCTCGGTGCCGATCGCCGCGGCACACAGGCCGGCCGCGACCGCGACCGCCGAGCCAGCACTCGAGCCGCCGGGCTGCACCAGCGGGACGATTTCATCGACCATCAAGTCCGGCGAGTAGGGGTTCTTCACCTGGCCGCCCAACGAGCTGTAGCCCGACGGCATGCCGATCGCGAGGATGTTGGCGAATTCGGTCAGGTTAGCCTTGCCGAGGATCACCGCGCCGGCGGCGCGCAGCCGCTTGACGACGGTCGCGTCGTCCCTTGCGCGTGCCGTCTCAAGGGCCAGCGAGCCCGCGGTCGTGTGCTGCTTGTCGCCCGTGGCGATGTTGTCCTTGACGAGAATCGGCACGCCGGCGAGCGGCTGCTTGGCCGACGGCTTGATATGGTCGAGGCGCCCGGCGATCGCCAACGCCTCGGGATTGAGCTCGCGCACGGAATTGAGGGCCGGTCCGCCGCGATCGTAGGCTTCGATGCGCGCGAGATACGCCTTGGTGAGCGCCGTCGCCGTCGTCTTGCCTTCGGCCAGGGCCTGGATCACGTCGCCCATCGAGGCATTGTCGACCGCGAGCGGTGTTTGCGCCTGTGCGCCCGCTGCCGCAACGGCACCGATGGCGACCGACGCCACGGCGATGTCGCGGCGGGTTGGCTTCTTCATCGTGGTTCTCCTAAACCGGCATCGAGCGCTTCTGGTGGCCGCGGCCGAGCCTGGCGACCTCCTGGCTGTGGCCGCT
>RGPT01000023.1 GCA_010032545.1 Alphaproteobacteria bacterium | reverse complement strand
GCCCGTAGAAGAGCTGGCCGAACGCGAAGCCCAGCATATAGGTGGTAAGCGTGAGCTTGACGCTGTCGGGCGTGGTGACGAGCTCGTGGCCGACCGACGGCATGACCGGCGTATAGATGCTCATGGTGAGTGGGCCGAAACTGCCCAGCGCCACCAGAAGAGCGATGTAGGCGGCCGACCGCGGCGCCAAGGTCACTTGGGCGTCACTTCGTTTTCGCTTCCGCCGCACCTTCGGCGCCGAAGTCGCCGCCCAGGCCGCCCTCGAGGGGCATCTCCTCCTGGGCGCGCGTCATGCGCGGGTAGTAATGCCGGAACGCGCCGCGAATCTCGTCGAACGGGATGTCGGCGAAGACGCCACGGTAAGCGAGGTATTCCATGTGGCGGCGGCCCGACAGATCGAACGGGTGGTAGATCGAATCGCCCACCGCGTCCCACTCGAGCGGCTTCAGGCCAAAGCGCTCCGTGAGTTCCCGATTGAAGGCCGGCGTCGCCTTGACCCAGCGTCCGTCCAGCCAGACGTCGGTGTAGCCGTGGTAGTAGAACATGTCGCTGCCCATCAGCTCGGCCAGCCTCTGCGTCGTCATGTGATTGCGAACGTCGGCATAGCCGACGCGGGCCGGAATGCCGACGGCGCGGCAGACGGCCGCCATGAGCCCGGCCTTGTTGACACAATAGCCATGCCCGGCCGCCAGCGTCGTGCTGGCGCGATAGGCTTCGCGCTTCATCGGTGTGTTGTAGGGATCGTACCGGAGGTCGTCGCGGACCGCGTAATAGAGCCGGAGCGCACGCTCGCGATCGGACCCGCTGCCCGTTCCCTCGCCGGCCACGCGCCTTGCATAGGCCACGATCTCGGGGTGTTCTGAATCGATCAGGTTGCCCGGCCGCCGGTAGGCCTCGAAGTCCGCGCCGTCGCGCACGACGTCATCGTCCGGCGTCTTGAAGGAATCGTAATCCATGCCGGGCGTTCTTTACTGCAAGAGACAGGAAAGTCCATGAGCGATGACGCGCAATTCACCCATGCACATATGGTGCGCTTCGAACGCCTGCTGCCCGGCCCGATCGAACGCGCCTGGCAGGCGCTGACCGAGGCGGACCTGCTGCCGGGCTGGTATGGCGAGGGCCATATCGAGGCCCGGAGCGGTGGCGCTGTCTCGCTGATGGGCGGCCATATCCGCGGGATGGTCACCCAGTGCCTGCCACCGCATCGGCTGACTTACAGCTGGAATGTGTTCAATCCCGGCGATGAGACTTCCCCCTACCCGGAGTCCTACCTGACCCTCGAACTGAAGCCCGCGGCCGGCGACACCGTCCTCACCCTCACGCACCTGCCCGTGCTCGAGCGCTTCATCAAGCTGAACGCCATGGGTTGGCACACCTATCTCGACATGGTGGCCGCGACGCTGCGCGGCGAGCCGGTGGCGTCGCGCGACGACTACATGATCCGCAATGCCAAGACCTACGGAATCGACCTCGCCAATCCGCTGAGCTGATCGCCTAGAGCGACGGCGGCGCGTCGTCGGAGGATTTCACGAGGAAATGGGCGTTCGCGGTGGCCACCGGCTTGGACCGGTCGTCCTGCCAGGCTTCGGCGAAGACGTTCACCATGCGCCGGCCCTGCTTGGTGACGGTGGCGCGGGCAATCACGTCGACCGGCCGCGCCGAGCGCAGGTAGTCGACCGTGATGTTGACGATCTTTGGCACCGTCTCGGTCTCGGTCTCCCACAGCAGGTGGAAGATCGCCGTCATCTCCAGCATGGCGCCCAGCGTCCCGCCATGGAGCGCCGGCAGGAAGGTGTTGCCGATCAGTCCGTCGTGGTAGCGCATGCGCGTCAGCAACTCGCCGATGCCGTTTTCCGGCGCGATCCTCATCCAGCGCGCATAGGGGATCGCCTCGGCGAGGAGCCCGACGTCGCCCGCCTTGCGCGCCTCCGCCAGGCGCTCGAGCAGGCTGCTCATATCTTCGGCTCCGCCCCGATGGACTGCGCCCTCGTGACGATTCCCTTGGTGCCCAGCATGAAGGTGCCGGCGGCAGCGGCGATGGGGTCCTTGGCATCGCCGTGATGGGCGAAGGCGCGCGTGAAGGCGACCGAATTCGTGACCCGGTAGCATTCCGCCTCGGCGATCACCGCCTTGCCCGGCGTCGCGGGCCGCACGTAGTCGATACGCAGGTCGAGCGTGGCGAAGGGCTTTGGCTCCTTGAGCATGGTGGCCACGGCCATGCCGCAGCAACCGTCGAGCATCGCCGTCAGCGGTCCGCCCGCCAGCACGCCCGTCTCCGGGTTGCCGACCAGCTCCTCGCGCCAGTCGAGCTGCATCGAGGCGAAGCCTCTGCGGGCATCGATCACCTTGAGGCCCAGCGCCTTGCTGTGCGGGATGGTGTCGGAGAACCATTTCTGGAAAAGCGCGATGCGCGCGTCTCGATCGGCGAACGGGCTGGTCATGGCCCCTTCTACAATCCCATCTGGCGGGCGGCGAGGTCCTTCATGATCTCGACCGAACCGCCGCCGATCGACATCACCTTGGTCTCGCGATAGATGCGCTCGACCTTGGCGCCACGCAGGTAGCCCGCGCCGCCGAACACCTGCATCGCCTCGTTGGCACAGAATTCCATCGTCGAGGTGGCGAGGTTCTTCAGCATGCAGATCTCGGCCACCGGCTTCTCGCCCTGACCGACCCGCCAGGCCAGCAGCTCGAGCGTCGACTTCACGGCATTGATGCGCATCGCCATGTCGACCAGGCGATGGCGCACGACCTGGTTGGCGATCAGCGGCTTGCCGAAAGTGTGGCGCTCGCGGGCATAGGCGATCGCCTCGTCGAGGCAGACCTTGGCATAGCCGCAGGCGCCGGCCGCCATGCCCAGACGCTCCTGGTTGAAGTTCAACATGATGCCGATGAAGCCGCGGTTCTCCTCGCCGATCAGGTTGTCGACCGGCACCTTCACATTGTCGAAAAAGAGCTGGGCGGTGTCCGACGCCCACCAACCCATCTTCTTGAGCTTGGTCCGGGCAAAGCCCTCGCGGTCGCGCTCGATCAGCAGCAACGAGACACCACCCGCGCCCGGTCCGCCGGTGCGGACGGCCACGGTGTAGTAGTCGGCGCGCATGCCCGAGGTGATGAACATTTTCGAGCCGTTCACGACATAGTGGTCGCCCTCGCGCCGCGCCGTGGTCTTGAGAGCGGCAACGTCGGAGCCGCCCGACGGCTCCGTGATGGCCAGCGCTGAAATCTTCTCGCCGGCCAGCACCTCGGGCAGGACCTTGCGCTTCATCCATTCCGGCCCGAGAGCGGCGATCGGCGGGGAGCCGATGGTGTGGCTGTTGAGGCTGGCGTTGAGACCGCCGCTGCCGTGGCGCGCCATCTCCTCCGCCTTGATGATCCCGAAGAACGGGTCGGTCGGCACGCCGCCGTAAGCCTCGGGGAAGCCGAGCTGAAGCAGGCCGGCTGCGGAGGCCTTGCGGTAGAGTTCGCGCGGGAACTCCTCCGCCTCGTCCCACTGGTCGACATGGGGCATCAGCTCGCGCTCGACGAACCGGCGGACGGTGTTGCGAAAGGCCTCGTGCTCCTCGGTATAGAAGGGCGACGGCGGCGCACCCGGCGGGGCCACCTGGGTGGCGAGCGACATAGAATTCTCCACGGGGGAAATAGGGTTCATCCACACTACCGCGCCGGCCGCGAAAATCCATTGACCCTGGACGGATGGAAATGTCTTATGGCCGCGCCTCGCGAAACAAGGCCAGAAAAGAGAAAAAGCGCGGAGCCGTGAAACGGCCGGAGCATAGGGTAGGAGAATGCTTGATTTCATCCAGCAGCTGGTGAGCGGTATCGCGCTCGGCTGCGTCTACGGCCTCATCGCGCTGGGGTTCGTGCTGATCTACAAGGCGACCGAAGTGGTCAATTTCGCCCAGGGCGACCTGATGATGCTGGGCGGCTTCTTCGTCTTTACCTTCATCGGCCTGATGGGCATCGACTACTGGCTGGGCTTCCTGTTTGCCGTCTGCGGCATGGCGGTGTTCGGCATGGCGACCGAACGGATCCTGGTCAGGCCGATCCTGGGCTATCCGCAGTTCTCCATCGTCATGGCCACCATCGGCCTCGGCTACTTCCTGCGGTCGATCGCCGGCATGATCTGGGGCACCGACGACCTGCGCATCGAGACGCCGTTCTCTGCCGGCGTCCTCAAGGTCGGCGACCTGGTGCTGGCGCACGACAAGCTGTCGGTGATCGTCGCCACCGTGATCCTGTGCGCGGTGCTCTACGCGTTCTTCAACTACACCCGCATGGGCACGGCGATGCGCGCCACGTCGGAGAACATGCTGGCGGCCTACTACATGGGCATCCCGGTCAAGCGCGTGGTCTCCCTGATCTGGGCGATCAGCGCGGCGGTCGCCGCCTGCGCCGGCGTGCTGCTGGCGCCGATCACCTTCATCCACTCCAACGTCGGCCTGGTGCTCGGGCTAAAGGCCTTCCCCGCCGCCGTGCTGGGCGGCTTCGGGTCGATCCCGGGCGCCCTGGTGGGCGGTCTGATCATCGGCGTCATCGAGAGCCTCGCCGGCTTCTACCTGCCGCAGGGCTGGAAGGACATCGCGCCCTACCTCGTGCTGCTGATCATGCTGCTGGTCCGGCCGCAGGGCCTGTTCGGCCTCAGCATGCGCAAGAAGGTCTGAGCCCATGCGTTTCATCTTCAAGACCGACTACGACCAGGACATCCGCATCCTCAAGCACAGCGGCTACTGGTGGTCCTACGGCGTGCTGCTCGCGGTCCTGGTGGCGGCACCCTCCCTGCTGGGCAGCTACCTGCAGAGCCAGCTGGTGTTCGTGTTCATCTACGCCATCGTGGGCGTCGCCCTGATGATCCTGACCGGATTCACAGGCCAGGCCTCGCTCGGCCATGCCGCCTTCCTCGCAATCGGCGCCTATACCGCAGGCTTCATGCAGAGCATCGGCGTGCCGTTCATCGTCTATTTTCCGCTGGCCGCGGTGCTGACCGGGGTCGTGGGCGCCCTGGTCGGTTTTCCGGCACTCCGGCTGCACGGCATCTACCTGGTGATCGCCACCATTGCCTTCGCCTTTATCGTCGAGGAGGTGCTGGCGCGCTGGGAATCGGTGACCCACGGCAACGAGGGCATGCGGGTGCGCGCCCTCAACCTGTTCGGCCAGCCGCTGCCGCGCGACAGCGACGCCTTCTACTTTCTCTGCCTCCTGGTATTGGTCGGTTCGGTCCTGCTGGCGCTCAACCTGCTGCGCTCGCCGACCGGCCGCGCCTTCGTCGCCATCCGCGACTCCGAGACCGCGGGCAAGAGCATGGGCATCGACCTTGCTGCCTACAAGGTGAAGTCGTTCGCCATTTCCGCCGCGATCACCGGCATGGCGGGCGTGCTGTTCGCGCACAAGATGACCTTCATCAGCCCGGAGATGTTCACCCTGCTGCTCTCCATCGAGTTCATCATGGTGATCATCATCGGCGGCGCCTTCGGCGTTCACGGCGCCATCTTCGGCGCCATCTTCATCGTCATGGTCGACCCCTTCCTGACGGCGCTGAAGGACGACGTGCCGGTACTGGTCGCCAGCATCGCCGATTCCCTCGGCATGGCGCCGGAAGCCGCGGCCCAGCTGCGCGACAAGCTCGCCAAGATCGGCTCGGCGGCCGGACTGAAGGGCGCGATCTACGGCCTCATCATCATGATGTTCATTCTGTTCGAGCCCTACGGGCTCTACGGGCGGTGGCTCAAGGTCAAGCTCTTCTTCCAGCTCTTCCCGCTCTACAAGCGTGCGACGTTCAAGCGGCAGAAGACCTACGTGAAGTCGGAGCGCAACCGATGAGCTTCTTCACGGTCGACAGCATTTCGCTGCAGTTCGGCGGCCTCAAGGCGGTCGACAACGTCAGTTTCAGCGTCACCAAGGGCGAGATCTTCACCATCATCGGGCCCAACGGCGCGGGCAAGACCTCGATCTTCAACCTGATCTCGCGGCTTTACGACCCGACTTCGGGCAAGCTGTTCTTCGAGGGAACCGACATCACCGAGGTGCCGCCGCACCGCATCGCAAAGCTCGGCATCGCCAGAACCTTCCAGAACATCGAGCTGTTCGAGAACGCCAGCATGCTGGCCAACCTGCTGGTCGGCCGCCACTGCCATGCCACGACGCAGATGTGGCAGGAGATGCTGTTCCTGCCATCGGTCCGGCGCGCCGAGCGCGACCATCGCCGCAAGGTCGAGGAAGTCATCGAGTTCCTCGACCTGCAGGCCTACCGCGACAAGCTTATCGCCGGCCTGCCCTACGGCGTGCGCAAGGTGATCGAGGTGGCGCGCGCGCTGTGCTCGGAGCCCAAGTTGATCCTGCTCGACGAGCCGTCATCCGGCCTCAACGTCGAGGAGACCGACGACATGTCCTTCTGGATCCGCGACATCAGGAGCGAACTCGGCATCACGGTGCTGATGGTCGAGCACGACATGACCCTGGTGAACCGCGTGTCGGATCGCGTGCTGGCGCTGAACTACGGCAAGGTGCTGGCCTCGGGCACGCCGGCCGAGGTGCAGGCGCACCCCGACGTCATCGCCGCCTACCTCGGCACCTGAGCGGAGCGAACATGGCCACCGTCACCGACACCTCCGAGCCGATCCTCAAGCTCAGCAATATCGAGAGCTACTACGGCCCGATCATGGCCATCCGCGGTGTCAGCCTCGCGGTGCCGCAGGGCAAGATCATCACCGTGCTGGGTGCCAACGGCGCCGGCAAGACGACCATCCTGAAGACGATCTCCGGCGTGCTCGATCCGCAGAAGGGTTCGGTCGAATTCGAGGGCCGCCCCATCCAGCGCATGGATGCCGACAAGATCGTGCGGCTGGGCCTCAGCCACGTGCCGGAGGGCCGCGAGGTCTTTCCGTTCCTTTCGGTGCGCGAGAACCTCGCCATGGGCGCTTTTCTGCGCAAGGACCGCGACGAGGTCGCCCGCGATCTCGAGCGCGTATTCGCCTACTTCCCGCGGCTGAAGGAGCGCATCGACCAGCCGGCGGGCTCGCTCTCCGGCGGCGAGCAGCAGATGCTGGCGATCAGCCGCGCGCTGATGAACCGGCCCAAGCTGCTGCTGCTCGACGAGCCCTCGCTCGGCCTGTCGCCGCTGCTGGTGAAGGAGATCTTCGCCATCATCAAGCGCGTCAATGCCGAGCAGGGAACGTCGATCCTGCTGGTCGAGCAGAACGCCAAGATGGCGCTGGAGACGGCGCACTACGGCTACGTGCTCGAAGTCGGGCGGGTGGTGATGGACGACACCTGCGAGCGGCTGATGAGCAGCAAGGACATCCAGGAATTCTACCTTGGCGCCAAGGAAGAGAGCGCCCGCGGCGAGCGGCGCTGGAAGAAGAAGAAGAACTGGCGCTGACCCGGGAGGCAAGCAGAGCATGGCCCAAATAGCGACGTTGACGGTTGCCGAGACCCTGCCCAAGAGCTTCGTGCTCTCCTGCAAGACGCGCGGCGACAAGCCCGCGATGCGCGAGAAGCTCTACGGCATCTGGAACGCGATCTCGTGGAACGAGTGGCTGGAGCGGGCGCGGGCCGTCACCTACGCGCTGCATTCGATCGGCTTCCGCCCGGGCGATGTCGGCTCGGTCCTGGCCAACACGGTGCCGGAGTGGAACTATGCCGATTTCGGCATCCTGTGCGCCGGCGGCGTCTCGTCGGGCATCTATCCGACCGATTCCGCCAAACAGATCGAGTATCTGCTCAAGGACTCGAGCACGAAGGTGCTGTTCGTCGAGGACGACGAGCAGCTCGACAAGGCGCTCGAGGTCCGTGACCGCTGCCCGACGCTGAAGAAGATCGTGGTCTTCGACATGGAAGGCCTCTCCGCCTTCAACGACCCCATGGTCGTGTCGCTCGACGAGTTCATGGCGACCGGCCGCAATTACGCCCAGGGAAAGGAAGGCCTGTTCGACGAGCTGGTCGCCGCGCGCAAGCCCGACGATCTTGCCATCCTGGTCTATACCTCGGGCACGACGGGGCCGCCGAAGGGCGCCATGCACAGCCACCGCAACGTCGTCTTCACGATGCAGCATTGCATGCACCCCGAGCTGTCGCTCAGCTGGTACGAAGGCGATGAGCGGCTGGCCTTCCTGCCGCTCTGCCACGTCGCCGAGCGGGTGGCCGGCAGCTACTACTCGATCGCCACCGGCGTCTGCAGCAACTTCGCCGAGAGCCCCGAGACGGTACCGGACAACATCCGCGAAGTGCAGCCCACCCTGTTCGGCGCCGTGCCCCGGGTCTGGGAGAAGTTCTATTCGGGCATCATGATCGCCCTCAAGGATGCGACCCCGATCCAGCAATGGGCTTACAAGCAGGCGATCGGCGCCGGCTTCGCCATCGCCGATGCCCGGCTGGCGCAGCGCGAGCCCACCGCGCTTGAACGCGCGAAGTTCCAGGTCGCCTACTGGCTGGTGCTGAAGAACATCCGCCGCATGCTGGGCCTCGACCGCTGCCGCTGGCTGTTCACCGGGGCGGCACCGATCGCGCCCGAGTTGATCCGCTGGTATCTGGCGATGGGCCTCGACATGTACGAGGTCTACGGCCAGACCGAGAACTGCGGGCTGGCGACAGCGATGCCCGCCAACGGCATCAAGCTCGGCACCGTCGGCAAGTCGGTTCCCTACGGTCAGGTCATGGTGTCGCCGGTCGGCGAGATCCTGATCAAGGGCGACTTCGTGTTCATGGGCTACCTCAACCAGCCCGAGAAGACCGCCGAAACCGTCGACAGGGACGGCTGGCTGCATACCGGCGACGTCGGCAGCATCGACAACGAGGGCTACGTGAAGATCACCGACCGGATGAAGGACATCATCATCACGGCCGGCGGCAAGAACATCACGCCCTCGGAAATCGAGAACCAGCTCAAGTTCTCGCCCTACATCAGCGATGCCGTGGTGGTCGGCGACAAGCGCCCCTACCTCACCTGCCTGATCATGATCGAGCGCGAGACGGTCGAAAAATTCGCCCAGGACCTCGACGTGCCGTTCACCAACTACACCAGCCTGTGCCGCGCCAAGGAGGTCCAGGACCTGATCTGGTCCGAGATAGAGCGGGTCAACGCCAATTTCGCCCGGGTCGAGACCATCAAGCGGTTCTATCTGATCGAGCAGCAGCTCACCCCCGAGGACGACGAGCTGACGCCGACCATGAAGCTCAAGCGCAGCTTCGTGAACCAGAAGTACAAGCCGGAGATCGACGCCATGTACCGCGCCCAGGCAGCCTGAAAAGGGCGCCACAGGCCTTCAATTCGCCCGCGGCCGTGCCATATTGGGGGCAAGCCGGGGATACACCGGACGGGAGAGGGTTGGTGCCCGCTTCTCCCTCTATGGAAGCCGGGCGCCACATTCTAGGAGGCTACGCATGAGATTGAGCATTCTGAAAGCCGCGCTGCTTGGCGGCGCGGTCGGGCTCGCCGCCCTGCCGGCGTTCGCACAGACCAAGGTGACCAACCAGGGCGTCACCGCTACCGAAATCGTGATCGGCACCCACCAGGACCTCAGCGGTCCGATCAAGGTGTGGGGCGTGCCGGTGCTCAACGGCATGCAGCTCGCCGTCGACGACGTCAACGCCAAGGGCGGCATCAACGGCCGGAAGCTGCGGCTGGTCGCCGAGGACACGCAGTACGACCCGAAGAAGGCCGTGCTCGCCAGCCAGAAGATGGTCGAGAAGGACAAGGTCTTCGCCATGGTCGGCCCGATGGGCTCGCCCACCGTGCTGGCGGCGCAGGACGTGCTGTTCGACGCGGGCGTGCCGCAGCTCTTCCCGCTGACGGCGGCCGAGTTCACCTACAAGTTCGATCCGGCCAAGCCGCAGGAGCGGCTGAAGTTCAACAACCTGCTGCCCTACGTCGAAAGCACGCGGGCCGCACTGAAGTACATGGTCGAGTGGAAGAAGCCCAAGGCTGCCTGCATCATGTACCAGGACGACGAATACGGTAAGAACGTGTTCGACGGCTTCACCCTGCAGCTCGAAGCGATGAAGATGAAGCCGGCGTCGGTCACGACCTACAAGCGTGGCGCCTCCGACTTCAGCGCCCAGGCCGCCAAGCTCAAGGCCGACGGTTGCGACCTCGTCGTCTTGGGCACGGTGATCCGCGAAACGATCGGCCTGATGGCCGAATCCAAGAAGATCGGCTTCGCGCCGACCTGGCTCGGCGCCACGCCGGTCAACGTCCTGGAGATCCCCGCGCTCGGCAAGGATCTGGTCGAAGGCCTCTACGCCGCGGCGGGCTTCGTCATCCCCTACCGCGACACCTCGACCGGTGCGGTCAAGGAGTGGTGCGAGGCCTACTTCAAGAAGTTCAATACGGAGCCGAACAGCCAGGCCGTCATCGGCTACAACACGGTGATGACCTTCGCCCACTATGCACAGCTGGCGGGCAAGGAGCTGACGGGACAGAAGTTCCTCGACGCCCTCGAGTCGGGCAGCGTCTACCAGGACATTTTCGCCTCGCCGCCGACCAAGTTCTCCAAGACCAACCACCTGGCGACCACGATCACCCAGGTGCAGGAGGTCAAGAACGGCCGTTGGGTGCTGGTGAAGGGCGACCTGCTGTTCTAGACCAGCCGCTCCTGCCAAAACGCGAAAGCCCGGGCGGACAACCGCCCGGGCTTTTTCTTGCCCGCTGTCTTCTCGGTTGGGTCGGTCAGGTTGCAGTCGGCGGCGGCACCGGGACCTTGGCGTCGCGCAACCTGTTCTGAAGCGTCGGAATTCCCTTGGCCGTGTTGCCTTCCTCGCATTCGGCGATCGCGACACGCGCCCTGATATCCGCCTGCTCGTCGCCCGAGTAGGTCGTTCCGAGATCTTCGCCGGTGTCGCCGACATAAATCGAATACAACGTCGCAAGCTGGGTGCAGTAGGCCATGCCCTGCGCCGCCGACATGCCGACAGGCGGGCCGCCGGCGGTCTGTGTGCAGGCCGCCAACATGAGGGGCCCGACCGCGCCGAGTAGAATCCTGCTGATCTTCACCATGCGATCCTCCTTGCCAGACAAAGCTACTGATTTTGTGCCGACCTCGCTATGCTCCTGGTCGACATGAGCAATGAACTTTCCGGACGGGTGGCAATCGTCACCGGCGGAGCCTCCGGCATCGGGGCGGCGTCGGCCGCGCTCCTGGCCGCCGCCGGCGCCGCCGTCATCGTGGCCGACCTCCAGCCGGCCCGTGGGCGCAGCGACGGATCGCGCGACGGACCCGGCCGTTTCGTGGCCCACGACGTGGCATCGGAGGACTCGTGGAAGTCCCTGCTCGCCGACGTTTTCGCGCGCGAGGGGCGGCTCGACATCATGGTCAACAACGCCGGCATCTCGGGCGGCCCCGGCAACATCGAGACCACCACGGTCGAGAACTGGCAGAAGGTCCAGGCGATCGATTCAGAAGGCGTCTTCCTCGGCAGCAAGTACGCCATCGAGGGCATGAAAAGGACCGGGCCCGGCAAGCCCACGATCAAGGGCTCGATTGTGAACGTCTCCTCGATCGCGGGCCTGGTCGGCGGCGCCGGCCCCACCGCCTATACCGCGGCCAAGGGCGCGGTGCGGCTGCTCAGCAAGAGCGTGGCGCTTTATTGCGCCGAGCAGAAATACGATATCCGCTGCAACTCGGTGCATCCGGGCGGCGTCGACACCGCAATCTTCAACCCTCTGTGGCAGGCGATGGGCCACGAGCAGGGCAAGGCCTTCATCGGCGCGCGCCACCCGATCGGCCGCCCCGGGAACTGGGCACCGCCGCGCATTTCGTCCCGCTCGACGTCGTCCAGGAGCCGAGCTGGCAGGCCGCCGTCGCCGCCACGACGGAGAAATTCGGCGCTCTGCACGGGCTCCTGAACGCCGCGGGTGTCGGCGTGCGCAACTCCATCGAGGACTGCACGCTGGCAGAATACCGCCGCATCAACGACATCAATTCGCTGGGCACCTTCCTCGGCTGCAAGTCGGCGATCGGTGCGATGAAGGCTGCCGGCGGCGGCTCGATCGTGAACATCTCCTCGGTCCTCGGCCTGCGCGGCGCTGCCTATGCCATGGCCTATTGCGCCAGCAAGGGCGCCGTCCGCACGCTCACCAAGAACGTGGCGCTGCATTGCGCCCAGATGAAATACAACATCCGCTGCAACTCGGTGCACCCGGGCTACATCGACACGCCCATGATCGCGCCGCGGCTCGAGCAGAACGCCGGCAACATGACCGGCCGCCAGGCCCTCGAGGAACTCCATCCGCTGGGCCGCCTCGGCCGCCCCGAGGAAGTGGCGGCGATGATCCTGTTCCTGCTGTCGGACGAATCGACCTTCTCGACCGGCTCCGAGTTCGTCTGCGACGGCGGGCTCACGGCCTAAGGCGGCTGCTCAGGACTTCATCCCCGTGATCGAGGTGCTCATGGCGCGGGGGTCGCGCTTGGGCCAGCGGCCGGCCTGCACCTGGACGATGAAGTCGCCAACGATCCGGTTGAACAGGTCGGGATCTTCCAGATTGATGGTGTGGCCGCAGTTGGGCATCACCGCCAGCGCCGCCGAGGGGATTTCTCGCTTCAGCAGCAGCGAAGGCGCCAGGCACGGCCAGTCCTCGTCGCCGGTCAGCACCAGCGTCGGCACGGTGAGCGCCCGCATCCGGTCGACCAGATCGTAAAGCGACGGTCGTTCGCCCTGGACACCGAGCTGTGTATTGGCCGAGCCCAGCGCCGAATGCTCGCCCAGCTCCTTCTTGAACTGGGCGAAGCCGCGCGGGTCCTTGTTCTCGAACTGCACGCGCGTCGGGCCGTAGGCATATTTTTCGGCGAAAGCCACCATTCCCTCCTTCAGCAGCGACCTGGCCACCACCTCGACCTCCGACTTGAACTTCGCCTGCTGCTCCCGCTCGGCGCCGTAGCCGACGCCCGCCACGACCAGCGACAGGGCACGGGTGGGGTGGCGGAAGCCGAAATGCAGCGTGGCGAACCCGCCCATCGACAGGCCGACGACGTGCGCCGCCGGGATTTTCAGATGATCCAGCACCGCCAGGATGTCGTCGGTGGCACGGACCTGGGAGTAGCTCGACGGCTTCTCCGGCACGTCCGACGGCGGGTAGCCGCGGGCGCCGAAGGTAATGCAGCGGTAGCGCTGACCGAAATGGCGCATCTGCGCCTCCCACGAGCGGTGGTCTGCCGCGAACTCGTGGACGAAGATCACCGGCGCCCCCGCGCCTGTGACCTCGTAGTAGAGCTTCACGCCGTCGTCGGTCGTCGCATATGGCATCGTTTTCCTCCGGGTCGGACCCGACATTAGATCATGTCGCGGACGGGCGCGGCAGTGATACGCTCGTGCCCATGAGCGAAATCGGCACCGGTCTGCAGAACGCCACGGGCATCCGCGAAGCGGTCGCGCGTGCGGGATATGCCTTCGTCGAAGCCTCGGACATGCGCACCGCGCTTGCGCGGTTCGGCACGCTGGCCGACTGGCCCACCTTCGCCGAGAGCTGGGATGACCTCGAGGTCGACGCCTACATGGGCGACGGCGGCCGCTACCGCCGCCGGCGCTTCGGCGTCTATGCCGCGGAACGCCAGGGTCCGATCGTGCGCGGGCCCCACCAGCCGCATTACCAGGGCCTCGACTACAACACGCTGAACGGCGGCATCGAGCGCTGGTTCAAGCCGGTCGCCGACGAAATCGGCGAGGGCGCCTCGATGCGCACGATCCTCGAGTACTGCCGCGCCCTCTTCACCAAGCTCGCCCCCGATGCCGCGCGCTGGCACGTCGAAGTCCACCAGTTCCGCATCGAAGCCAAGCCCGGCCAGCATGGAAAGCCCACGCCCGAAGGCCTGCACCGCGACGGCGTCGACTACGTGCTGGTGCTGCTGATCACCCGGCGCAACATCCGAAGCGGCACCACCTCCGTGCACGACCTCGACAAGCGCGCATTGGGCAGCTTTACCCTCACCGACCCGCTCGATGCGGCCCTGGTCGACGACCGGCGCTGCTACCACGGCGTCACGCCGGTCGAACCCGAGATCCCGGACCAGCCCGCCTACCGCGACGTGCTGGTGGTGACGTTCCGCAAGAAGTAACGCCCGCCGTCCGGACCCGACGCCCCTATCCGCCGATCGTCACGCCGGCGTCGGCGATCAGGGTCTGGCCGGTGATGAAGGCCCCGGCCTTGCCGGCCAGCAGGACGGCGAGGCCTGCGATATCGTCGGGCTCGCCGATGCGGCGCAGCGGCGCGGTCTCCAGGCGCTTGGCGAGATACTTGGGGTCGTCCCACAGCGCCTTGGCGAAGTCGGTCTTCACCAGGCCGGGTGCGATGGTGTTCACGCGGATGTTGTCGGGTCCGTATTCCAGCGCGAGGTTGCGCGCGAGCTGCATGTCGGCCGCCTTGGAGATGCAGTAGGCGCCGATCACCGGCGAGCCCCGCACACCGCCGATCGACGACACGATGATGATCGAGCCGTCCTTCTTCGCCCGCATGTCGGGCAGGCAGAGGTTCACCAGCCACATGTTGGAGAGGATGTTGTTGTGCATCACCTTCATGAAGGTGTCGTCGGGCAGCTTCTCGTTCGGGCCGTAGTAGGGATTGGACGCGGCGTTGCACACCATCACGTCGACCGGGCCGAGCTGCTTCCGGGTCTCAGTGATCAGCCGCTCGACCTGGGCCTTGTCGGAGATGTTGCAGGGAATGACCGTGGCATGGCCACCGGCGGCGCGGATCTCGGCCGCGGCCTCCTCGCAGGCCGGCGCCTTGCGCGACGACACCACGACCTTGGCGCCCGCGAGCGCCAGATGCATGGCGATGGCCTTGCCGATGCCCTTGCTCGAGCCGGTGACGACGGCGACCTTGCCCGTGAGGTCGAAAAGCGGCGATGCCATGAGACGTTCCTCCTGATGTACGGCCTTCCAGATAGCAAATTACCGGACACGGGGGTGCCCAAAATCCGCCCGGTCCGCGGTGCGGGATCGCGACGTCACCCACTCCCCGCCGGCGCCCCGCGATCGGGAGCCGCAGCAGACCGTCAATACCTGCATCAGATGCGTTGAGCCTACATCGGCCCCCCAACCGGCCGGACGGTCGTCGGTGGGATGTCCTTTGTTCTTGCTGCTCACGGGTCAAGACTGCGGGACGGCCCCTTGTCCTCGAAGGCGTTTGGACGATGCACGCCATGGCAGCACATCAAGAACACAGCCTGAAACAGTCTCAACCTGAAAACTCATGAGGTCGTCCGACGATCACAAGGCGGTGCTCCGAAGCATGCACTGCAAGCATTCAGTGCCTCCGCGAAGCCGCGATCGCCGCCCATGACGCCGCGTGCGCTGGCTTCTCCCCCTCCTGGCCGGCGTGGTGCTATTCGTCCCGCTGGCGGGATCGGCGGAAACAGCCGGGCCGCTGCTGCGGGTGCTCGACGGCGACACCTACGAAATCCTGATCGAAGGGTTCCCGACGCGCGTGCGACTGGCCAACGCCGACACACCCGAGACCGGCCCGCGCGCGAAATGCGCCGCGGAGCTGGCGTTGGGCAACCGCGCCACCGACTTCGTGCGCGCGCAGGTGAGCGAGCACGCCGTGGCCGTGTTCCCGACCGGCAAGCTCGACAAGTACCGCCGCGTGCTCGCCACGCTCACGATCGACGGCGAGGACCTGGGCGGGCTGCTGGTGAAGAATGGACTGGCGCGTTGGTACGGCGGCGAGCGGCGGCCGGGGTGGTGCGGAGAGCGGTAGCCGCTGACCATTCTGCAGTAGGACCTCGTGAAGATTGGCGCGAAGGTGTTGCGTCGCGCCCAATAGGCCGCTTTCCAGACAGATGACCGAGGTCGCGATGCCGTGGGTACTTTCCGAGTGGATACAGCGGCTGATCGGCGGAGTGCGCCCACGACCGTCCCAACACAGAGGCGGAACGGCCGGATGTCTTGTCACCACTGGAGGAGTGCCCCTGAATGGCGAGGGGAAGGGCCAAGTCGATTGATCAGGTGCCACCTTCGATCACTTGCACCGCAACATTGAAGGGACAACTGCGCGGACCGCTCCGTTGCCTTCACCGGAATCCGACAGTATTTTGGTATTGTCAAACCTCAACAGGGAAATCTCGGCGGGAGGAGCCGAAATGAAGAAGCTTTTGCTTTGTTCGACCGCCTTGGCAGCGACTGGGTTGGCGGTCGCTCCGGTCATGGCTGCCGATCCTATCAAGATTGGCGTGGGTGGCTTCTACACCTTTTACACCGTGGCGGCTGCCATCTCCTCCGACTACGCAACGAACGGCTCGGTGACGACTTACAACAGCGTGTTTTTCCAGCAGGAAGGTGAAATCCACTTTATCGGCCAGACTACGCTGGACAACGGAACTTCAGTCGGCGTCAACGTTGAACTCGAAGGCTGGAACCCAGGTACTCCCGCCACTAACGCGCAGATCGACGAAGCCTTTCTTTTCGCGTTCGGCGACTGGGGCCGTGTCGAGGTGGGCTCCCGCGATGCCGGTTCTTTTCGCATGTACTATGGCGCGCCGTCCGCGCTGCTCGGCTACGGCGCCATCCAGAATCAATTCGCCGTCGGAAGTCGCCTCGGCACGTCCCCGGGTAATTTCACTCAGTTCAACAAGGCCTACTTCCACACGACCATGGCCACCAACACGGCGGCATGGCAGGACGTCAATCGCATCAACGTGTTCACGCCGCGTTTAAATGGTTTCCAGATCGGCGTCGGCTACGCTCCGAAGATCAACATCCCCCAAGCATCGCTCTTTGGAAGCACCGGATTGACGAGCGGACCCGGCACCGTCGCGGGCGTTTGCGGATATGCCGGCGCCACCAACGTCTCGAACTGCCCGACCAACGACAATGCGTGGATGAACGGCTTCGACATCGCGGCCAACTACCTGAGCAAGTTCGGCGACGTCACCGTCGCAGCTTATGGCTCTTGGGCCTACGCCGGGTTCAGTCCGAGCTATCGCAATCTTGCGACGGCCGCCAGCCAGATCACCGGCGGCAACCTCGGCGACTGGGTGATGTGGGCCGCTGGTTTGCAGTTCGGTTACAAGGGCATCACCCTTGGTGGATCGATCGGCTATGACAATCAGGGCATGGGCGCGAACTATTACACCGGCCAGGACAACGCCACGCGCTTTGCCGCTGCAGGTATCTTGTACGAAACCGGCCCTTTGCAGGTGTCGTTCCTGTGGATGGGCTCCGTCAACAACAACGGTAACGGCTCCAACACCGTCCAGGCGATCGCCCCGGGCACAAATACTCCGACGCTCAACGGGTCTGGCGGCGCTGCCGGCACCTTCAGTGGCACTCCCGGCGTCAACAGCACCGTCTTCAGCGGTCCGTTCGCCCTCGCATTCGGTGCGGAAACGGCAAACAAGTTCGAACTCGGTGCCAACTACGCAATTGGACCGGGCGTGAGGCTCACCGGTGGTGCTCTGTACATCAGCCAGGGTGGACCATCGAACGCAGTCACGGGTACCACCTGGGCTCTACTTATGGGCATGGACCTGCGCTTCTAGGTCGAAATCGTAAAGCAGCGAACTCGAGGGTCCGGCAGCAGTCTGACCAATGCGTCGGAAACTGCGGGGTGAAGGGATTACGCGTTGGAATCCGAATTTCAGCCGATGAAGCGAGAGCCCTCGGCCACGCCACCCTTCGGGCCGCTCCGCTTGGCGCGACTGATAGACCCAACATCAATGGGTACCCTCCAATGGGCGGGCACACGATGGTGAGGGCTTCCCTCGCCGTGTCCCGTCCGGCCTCAGCCGCCCGGCGCGCCGCCGGCCGCTGGTGACGCCTGAGGCCAGCCGGGGTGGTGCGGGGAGCCATAGCAAACGCCCCGCCTGCCCTTCTTAATCCAGATCAATGCAGGCGCCTCGTCGATCAGGCTGGGTCCAGGCATGCAGCCACAGGAACTTGCCGGCACAGCGGCGGCGGACGCCGCGGCGGAACATGAGGCCCTTCGGGAAACGGTGGAGCGGTTCGTCAGGAACGAACTGATGCCGCTGGAGGGAACGCTTCTCGCCCGCGAGGCAAATGGCGGCGAGCTGCATCTGACGGCCGCCGAAGCCGCACCGCTCCTGAAGAAGTGCAGCGACCTCGGACTGTGGGGGCTCGATGCGCCGGCCGAACTGGGCGGCGCCGATCTTCCCGCGACCGCCCTGATGCTGATCCAGGAGGAGTTGAGTCGCACCATCGTGCCCTTCTCCTTTCCGCCTGAATCGCCGGTGCTGCGCCTCCTGATGGCGGTGGCGAACGAGGACCAGCGCCGGCGCTATCTCGCGCCCTATGCCCAGGGCAAGACCCGCTCGGCCACGGCGATCTCCGAGCCGGGGGCCGGCGCCGATCCGACGGCCATGGCGACGCGCGCCGTGAAGGACGGGGATCACTGGGTTCTCAACGGCCGCAAGATCTGGGTGAGCTACATGCCGCAGGCCGATTTCACCATCGTGCTGGCGCGCACCGCGGCGGGCCGCGATCACCGCGGCATCACCGCCTTCATCATCGACCGCGACACGCCGGGCTTCCGGATCGAACGCGAGATCCCCATGCTGGGTGGCCATCGCACCTACGAAGTCGTCCTCGAGGAGTGCCGAGTGCCCGACAGCCAGGTGCTCGGCGAGCCCGGCAGCGGCTTCGCCCACCTGCAGCTTCGCCTCACGCGCCGCCGGCTGCTGATGGGGCCGATGTGCATCGGCATGGCGCGGCGGGCGCTCGACATGATGTGCGAACATGCCAGCCAGCGCACGACCTTCGGCGTCAAGCTCGCCGACCGCCAGGCCATCCAGTGGTGGATCGCCGATGCGGCGACGTCGATCCACGCCTGCCGGCTGATGGCGATGGATGCCGCCGCTAAGCAGGATGCCGGCCGCGATGTCCGCACCGAGGCCTCGATGATCAAGGTCTTCGCCACCGAGATGGCGACGCAGGTGATCGACCGGGCCATGCAGACTTTCGGCGCCATGGGCGTCGCCAAGGAGATGCCGTTGCAGCTCATGGCGCAGAAGGTGCGGACGATGCGCGTCTATGAGGGCCCTAGCGAGGTGCACCGCATGGTCGTGGCGCGCCGCCAGCTCGCCCGCTGGCGCTGAGCGCCGACGGCGTTCAGTGCCCGCCGGGCATCAGAACCCCGGCGTGCCGCCGATGCCCGCCACCACGATCCAGAGGCCGATCGCGGCGAAGATCACGGCGGCGGCCGAGCGGACGACCTTCATCGGCACGATCCGCGTCACTGCCTCGCCCAGAAACACCGCCGGCACGTTGGCCAGCATCATGCCGGCCGTCGTGCCCACGGTGACGAGGGCCACGCTCTGGAATTTCGCCGCCAGCAGCGAGGTCGCGATCTGGGTCTTGTCGCCGATCTCGACCAGGAAGAAGGCGATCAGCGTGGTGAGGAACACGCCACCGGACGAGCGCTCGCCCGCCCCTTCGTCCTCCTTGTCGGGTATCAGGGCCCAGGCGGCCATGGCGACGAAGGCCACCCCAAGCACGATCTGGAAGGTGTGCCCGGTCAGCCACTGGGCGATGAGGTAGCCGAAAGAGGCGGCGACGGCGTGGTTGAGCAGCGTTGCCACGAGGATGCCCAGCACGATCGGCAGCGGCTTGCGGAACCGGGCCGCCAGCACGATGGCCAGCAGCTGGGTCTTGTCGCCGATCTCGGCGATGGCGACGACGGCGGTGGAGGTGAGCAGGGCTTCCATGAACGACATCCGGGGGCCGAGGACACACGACGACACGGAACCCCCGTCGACCCGGTCCGGGATTCCCTGTCGTCGGTCTGGCCAATCCGGACTTTCAGGTCCGTCGCCGGCGCCATGGCCGAAGCCAAGTTTGTTGACGCAGGCTCCGCGGGAGACGCGGACGGTTACTCCCCGAGAACGGTGGGGCTTTTAGCAGGTAGGCCCGGCGATGCAAGCGGGCTTACGAATTCCACAAGGTCGGCGAACCGCAGACGACGACACGGCGTCCCTTGGCCGTGAGCGCGGGACGGTCGTCGTGGATTTCCAGCAGATCCTTTCCCAGAAGCTGCTGGACGGTGGCCCCGCTCAGGCGGCTGGCGTCGGGCGAGGGCGCGCGCAGCGCCCGCAGGGCTTCCCATTGGAAGCGATCGAGAGTGTCGGCGATTTCGGTCGGCTGCATGGCGCTATTCAACACCTTCAACCTTTCCAGATTGGTGAAGGAACGGTGGCAAGATCATGCTTTTATTCACTTATTTTCAAGAACTATCTTCGCTCAGGCTGCGTCCTTCACCAAAAGCGCGACAGAGGCGAGGTGGCGGGCAGGCCTGCTGTTGGCTAGACAGGGCGCCAGATGACCAAGCCCATCGGCAAGCCCCCGCGCCGCAAGCCCCTGCCCGATCCGGCGCGGCTTTCCATCCGCAGCGGCAAGAACGGCGCCGAGATCGTCGTCTGGCTGAAAGGAAGCGGCACCCGGCCGCGACGCATCGGCTCGGTCAACCGGATGCTGGCCGCAGATGCGCGCCGCCATGGCCAGGACCTGATCGGCGATCTGGTCGACACCGCCCTCCTCGAAGCGGACCGTCGGCAGGCGCTGCGCACGGCGCGATAAGCCCGGCGCAACAGGCCCTCGACATCTGCAACCATTCGGCCGGCTGGGCCGATCCGGCGACGCTGTCCCAGATCCGGGCGATGAAGCCGCGGCAGGCCAAGCGCCATATGCTGGAAAACATTCAGCAAAACATGGCGTCGCTCAAGGTGAACGGCGCGCTCTACGTCGATCTCCGCGCCGCGGGCGTCCGGCTGCCGGAGATCGCGGGCGCGGTGTTCGAAGTGAGCGGCTACCGCAGCGGTGGCCAGGATACCCAGTGCTTCGCCAGTCTTTTGGCCGACGATCCCGATCGCTCGGCCCCCGGGACTGCCGCGCGCTCTATCTTCACGACCGGGACGCGCCAATCAACTCGCGTCCGTGACGAGGCATCGGGGCCGGCGACTTGCGGGCGATTGCTGCGATCTCCACTGTGACGCAGAACAATGGCATCGGGAGGTCGGACATGTCGGACGCGTTGGCAAAGGTGCTGTGCCGCTTCGAGGAGCGACTGGTCAAGCTGGAATCAGAGGCCGAGGCGCGCGCCAGGCACTGGAAGGCGGTCCACCTTCACAAGGCGCTGGAGGTGCTGCCGGACGACCATGCCACGGCCGACCTGCATCTCGACGAACTGGACCGCGCCGAACTCGCCCGGGAGTACCCCGAGATGGAAGCCGACCACGTGCCGACCGTCGACGAACTCAGGTCCCGCTTCAACATGGTCGCCGGCGGCATGCTTTAGGGTCTGTTCAGCGAAAGCGGAGTCAATTTCCGCACCCGTGGTCGAGAGACCCGTCATCGAAGGAAGTCTCTCCGTCTCGCGGAGGCGGAGGAGTCTCGCCCCGTCCCCCCATTGACGCAGACACTTCCCCCGCGCGGCCTCCGCGCAAGGGAAGAGAATGAGAGGGCCTACGCCGGCGGCAGCAGGCTCAGCTTGCGCAACAGGTCGCGCTCGACCTCCATCGTCTTCGCCATCTCGTCGCGATAGGCGGGGCCGTCGAGCAGCAGCAGCGGCTGGTCGAGGTTGGCCAGGAACTCGAGATGTCTGGGTTCCTGCGCCGCGGCGCGGAAGGCATCGGCCAGGATTTTCACGACGGCCGGGTCCATACCCTTCGGGCCGACCAGGCCGCCCGGGCTGTCGATGACCACGTCGAAGCCGAGTTCGCGCACGGTCGGCACATCTGGAAAGCGCTTGGCACGGTCCGCGGTGAAGACGGCAAGCAGCCTGAGCTTGCCCGCCATTACCATCGGCGCCCAGCCCGAAGCCTCCGAGGCGAAGTCGATCTCGCCGCCCAGCAGGGCGCGCAGCGTGTCGGCCGTGCCGCGATAGGGCGCGTGCGTCCAGGAGAGGCCCTGCGCCAGGCCGAGCCGCTCCATCGCCAGATGCTGGGTCGAACCGGCGCCGAGCGTGCCCCAGTTCAGCTTGCCGGGGTTGGCCTTGGCATAGGCCAGCAGTTCGGGAAGCGTCTTCCACGGCGCCTCGGTGCGCACCACCACGCCCATGACGAAGCCGGTGATCTGCAGGATGTAGGTCAGGTCCTTGATCGGGTCGTACTTGAGCTGCGGGTTGAGCAACGGCTGGCGCAGCATGCCCATGTGCATCTGGCAGATGGTATAGCCGTCGGGCTTGGCGTCCTGCAGGGCGAGTGCACCCAGCACGCCCGCGGCGCCGCCCTTGTTCTCGACCACGACCGGCTGGCCAAGTTTCTGCGAGACCGATTCGGCCAGGATGCGGAACCCGGCATCGGCCGGCCCACCCGCGGCCCACGGGATGATGAGCTTGATCGGCCGGTCGGGGAATTTCCCCTGGGCGCGCGCCGTTGCAAACGGCAGCGCCGTCGCGCCGGCCAGGGCGGCTCGTCGTGTGATGCGGTTCAGATTCATCGAACTCCCCGTTTCCCGGACTTTGGCGATGGCAGAGCAGATGAGCAAGCGGCGCCATTTCTTCTCTTCCTCCGGGTTTGCCCAGGAAGGCATGCCCTGAGGAGGAGAAGATCGGTAGTGTGGCCGCATGTTTCCCACCGACCTCACGTCCTTTCTCGCCCTGCTTCACCATCATGGCGAGGCGGCGTACGGCTTCATGTTCGGCTATGCCTTCCTGCACACGCTGCTGCTGGCGATCTTCGCGGGCTATGCCGCGGGCGCGGGCGCGCTGGGCTTTGGCAAGCTGATCGCCGTATGCTGGGCCGGCAGCTTCATGGGCGACGTCCTGCGCTTCTGGATCGGGCGGCGCTATGGCACGCGCTGGCTGGGCGGCCTGCCGCGCGTGCAGCGCGCGGTGGAGATGGCGGCGCGACTGGCCGACCGGCATCACTTCTGGATGATCCTGGTCCACCGCTTTCCCTATGGTATCCGCGGCGTGGCCGGCATCGCCTACGGCATGTCGTCGATCTCATGGCCTCTGTTCCTCGTCATGAATTTCGTGGGCGCGGGCCTGTGGGCCACCGCCACCGTTTCCGCTGGCTACGCCTTCGGCTACGTCTCCGAGAAGACAATGAGCGATGCCTCCTCCGGCGTGGGCCTCGGCCTTCTGGTGGGCTTCCTCGCCTTGTCATGGCTGCTCAGCCGCCGCCTCGAGCGCGCGATGGAGCGAAACTGACAAGGCAACCTCCGCGCCCGTCCTGCGTTCACCTCGACATCGGCTGATTCAGCATCGGTAGTTGGAGGTCCATTTGGACGAGATCGACAAGGACAAGGCAAAGACCAACCCTGCCGCCGTTTTCGACAAGCCCGCTGACGTCGCGGCCAGCAAGGAACTCGCACCCGCCGAGAAGGCAAAGATCCTTCAGGAATGGGAGCTCGATGCCCGCCTGCAGGACGCGGCCGCCGACGAAGGCATGACCCGCAAGGCGGCCGAGCCGGGCGAGAAGAAGGGCGGCGTGAAGAGCCTGCTGCCCGAGATCAAGGAGGCGCAGCGCGACCTGGGCGCCAAACCCATCCCGGACGACGGGGCGCCAACGAAGTTCACACCTTAGTGGTGGCGGCCCTCACGAAGGCCTGATTGGCCGGCCGCCGCCCGGCACGATAAGCCTGCATTCCAACGCAGGAGACACCGATGCCGTTCGCCTTCGCCCGGATCGCTGCCGTTCTTTTCGCCGCCATCGCGCTGCCGGCACTCGCCCTCGCGGCCACCATCGGCGGCGCCTACTACGCACCACAATACGACTACCGCGACTTGTGGGCGGCGACCGACGGCAAGCCGTTCCAGGTCGTGCTGGGCGGCAACCCCTTCCCCGGCATCGATCCCGCTGTCGTGGCGCGCGATCTGCTGCCGGCGATGCAGCGCGCCAAGCCCAGGCCCGCGCTCACCTTCACCTACGACAGGCCATCGCCCGCCCCCAGCCCCGACTACCGGATGGTGCTGGTGTTCGATCCCGCCAACAACCTCAACGCCGATCCGGTCTGCGCGGGCGAGCCGATGCGCTTCAAGCCGAACAAGCCGGGCGTGTTCTACGTCTATGCAATCTACTGCCGGAACGATCGCATGCTGTCCTACACGACGGCCTGGACCGATGCCTCGGGCCCGACCGACCCGCGCATCGAGCGGCTGTTCCGCGAACTGTTCCCGGTCCTCTTCAAGGAGGGACAGTCGCGCTGGGCGGATCTCGGCGAGCGCTTCATGTAAAGCCGGAATGCGGGGTGCGCGGCGTTCATTTGCGGCGCGCCACCATGATGGTGAGATGGCAAGGCACCGGGTTGTCGGATGCCTCCTGCTCCTCGGCCCGTTCGAGCGACAGGATGTCGAAGTCGGCGCCGAAAGACGAGCGGAAGCGCTCGTCGTCCCAGTAGCTGATCACATGGCCTGGCCGGTCGGCATATTCATAGACGCCGGGGCCATGGGCGTGGCCGGTCATGCGGCCGGGGTCGAGGTCGCGCAGGTCGCGCGTGCCGATGCAGGCAATGGCGCCGGGCCGCGCAACGGCGGCCAACTTGCGCACGAAGCGCTCTGCCATGCCCGGCCCGGTCATCAGGTGAAGCGTACGATGGCTCAGCACGGCGTCGAAGGCGGCCACCGGCAGGTCGGCCTCGACGAAGTCGGCCGTCATCAACGTCGCGGCAAGGCGCCGTACCGCGAGGCGCTCCTCGGCCATGCGCCGGCCCTCGCCCGCGGGATCGATGCCGACCACCTCGAGGCCCCGACGGGCGAGCAGCAACAGGTCACGGCCATAGCCGTAACCGATCTCCAGCGCGCGGCCTGAGGCGGGGAAATGGCGAAGCGCCGCCTGCAGGGTCGGGCTGCCGTCCTCGCCCCAGCAGGCGCTGTGCGTGCTGTATCGTCGGTTCCAGAATTGGGCAGCGGCGTCGCTCACGGTGCCACGTTACCATCCCGTCTGCTTGCCGCATATCGCGCTTGTCATATCGAATGAATATCGAACCGCCTGTTCCGATGTATTGGCGGCCAGCCCCGGATTGCGGCAGGCTGGGCGCATGACCGACACGCTGGTTCCCGACACGCTGGTTTCCGACACACGGGTCCCCGAGACACTGGCCCCGCTGATCCGAGACTTCCTCGAATGGCTGGCGCGCGAACCGCGCACCCACGCCGACGTCATGGAGAGCTGGCGCACCTCCTGTCCGCGCCTGCCGGTGTGGGAGGAAGCGACCGACAACGGCTATGCCGCGCGCAAGGGACGGCAGGTCGAGATCACCGCGCGCGGCCTGGCCTTCCTGGAGCAGAGAGCATGAAAGTCGCCATCCTCGACGACTATTTCGACACGCTGCGCACCCTGCCCTGCTTCGCGAAGCTCGCCGGCCACGAGGTGACGGTGTGGAACGACCATGAGCAGGACGTCGATCGCCTCGCCGCCCGGCTGAAGGACACCGAGGCGCTGGTGCTGTTCCGCGAGCGCACGCAGATCCGCACGCCGCTGCTCGAACGCCTGCCGAAGCTCCGCCTGATCAGCCAGCGCAGCGTCTATCCGCACATCGACATCGAGACCTGCACGCGGCTCGGCATCGTCGTGTCCTCGTTCCAGCATCCCGACACGCCGTCCTATGCCGCGGCCGAGTTGACCTGGGGACTGGCGCTGGCGGCCTCGCGCCTGATCCCGCAGCAGATGGCGGCGCTCCAGGCCGGCAAGTGGCAGATGGGCGTGGGCACCACGCTGCGCGGCAAGACGCTCGGCATCTACGGCTATGGCCGCATCGGCGCCACGGTGGCGGGCTACGGCCGCGCCTTCGGCATGCGCGTGATCGTGTGGGCACGCGAGGCGACGCGCGCCAGGGCCCGGGCCGACGGCTGGGAGGTGGCGGCGAGCAAGGAGGCCTTCTTCGCCGAGTGCGACGTGCTCTCGCTGCACATGCGCCTGGTCGACGCCACGCGTGGCATCGTGACGGCGGCGGACCTCGCCCGCATGAAGCCCTCGGCGATCCTGGTCAACACCAGCCGCGCGCCGCTGATCGCGCCGGGTGCGCTGGTGCAGGCACTGAAGGCCGGGCGGCCGGGACTGGCGGCGGTCGACGTCTACGAGCGCGAGCCGGTGCTCGATCCGCAGGATCCGTTGCTCACCCTGCCCAACGTCGTCTGCACGCCGCACATCGGCTACGTCTCGCGCGACGAGTACGAAGTGCAGTTCGCCGACATCTTCGACCAGGTCGTGGCCTATGCCGCCGGTACGCCCACGAACGTGGTCAATCCCGACGTGCTCGGCCAGCAGCGGTAGCGCTGCGGTCGCTAGAGATCGATGGCGAAGCGGATCTTCAGCAGCTGGCTCTCGAAGTTCGTCAGGTCGAAATTCGAGGCGGCACCGATGCTTTGCCCCCAAGCCTGGATGTTCCAGCCACCCGACAGCGACATGCCCTTGGCGAAGGGAAGGTAGAAGTTGGGGCCGACATAGACCGCCTGCCCCGCCAGCGTGTTCAGCGCCATGCCGTCGAAGGCGCGCAGGTAGCGGGCCTCGGCACCCAGATAGAGCCAGTCGGCGATGCGGGTCGTGAAAGACGTGCTGAAGCCCAGCAGCGAGGCATCCTCGATCGTCTGGGTGGCGTAGGGCTGGGCGCGCTGGAACTGCCAGACGAGGTTCAGGGCACCGAAGAGCCTGTCGTGGATCAGCTCGCGGTCGGCGATGGCAATTAGCGTCGCGCCGAAGGCGCTGGCCTGCTGGCCCGAGACGTCATCGACGAAGCCGTAGAAGGGGGCGGCGACAAAGGTGAGGCCGACCGGCCAGGTCTCGCGGTCGAGCGGGCGCCAGCGGAACTCGGCGGTGATGCGATCGAGGACGAAGGCGTTGATGTTGTCGACACCGGTGACGCCCGTGCTGTCGAAGCGCGTTACGGTGACACCACCGGCGATGCGGAAGTGGTCGGTCAGCGGATACTTGAGGTTCATGTTGGTGGCGAAGGTGCTGTAGGTGCCGCCCTCGCGGCCGAAATGACCGATCTCCTCGATCTCCGCCTCGAGCTGGCGCGGCGCCCCGATGTCGCTGCCTTCGGTGAAGCCGAACATGTGCTCGGTATCGACCTCGGCACGGACGGACAGCGCGGCCGGCCCGGCCAGGGCCAGCACGGCAAGCCCCGCAACTGCAACGTGGCGCGCTGCGGAGCGCGAACAGAATTCAGTTAGTAGCGCAAGGATGGATGTCATTTCTCGGTCTCCCAAACGGTTCGCACAAGGCGCGTCACCGCTCGGTTGACCGTCCCTTTGGATCGTCCCGCCCATCGGAAGAGCGACGCTATCGCCGGCAGGTCTTCTGGCTCGCGGGTCGCCGCTCCTGCCCGTCTTCCCAGACCTGTGTCCAGTGACTTTTGGGCATTCGCTCGCCGCTTACAGCTGCGGGTACAGCTGCCGATTGGCCCTTGTGCGAACGATACACGCGGGCGGCACGGCATTCCCTGTTAGCCTCCGGCTAAGGAGGACCGTCGATGATGTTTCGATAGAGTGTGCCGGTAATGGGGTCAAGGCCGGCGCCGACTTTGCTGCGGCCCTGCGATTGATGGTAGGTTCGTTCCAGCCCCCTGAAGGATCGCCCCATGCAGCCCGACATCCGTCGACCCGCTCCTGCCCTCGCGCCGACGACGATGATCGGCGGTGAAATTCCGCTCATCGACGTGGGCGACTATCTCGCCGGCAAGCCCGGCGCGGCGGAGCGCGCGGCGGCGCAGTTGCGATATGCCTTCGAGAACGTGGGCTTCTACTATCTCGCGGGCCACGGCGTTCCGCAGAAGATGATCGACGACACCTACGCCGCGGCGGCGCGCTTCCATGCCCAGCCGATGGAGGCGAAGCTCGCGGTCAAGGTCGACGAGCACAACATCGGCTACATGCCGATCGCCACCAAGGCGCCGCCCAACGCCGCCGCCCAGGGCAAGAAGCCCAGCCAGAACGAGGCCTACTTCCTGCGCCGCGAGCGCAGCCCCGACGACCCCGACGTGCTCTCGGGCCGGCGCTTCCATGCGCCGAACAAGTGGCCGGCCGAACTGCCCGGCTTCCGCGAGACCACGCTCGCCTACATCGACACGCTGGAAGCGCTCTGCCGCAAGCTGGTGAAGCTCTATGCGCTGGCGCTCGATCTGCCCGAGACGTTCTTCGACAAATGCTTTGCCAAGCCGCACATGATCCTGCGCATGTCGCGCTATCCGCAGATCGACGCCGCCGACGAAAGCGTCGAGAGCCTGGTGCCGCATACCGATTCAGGGTTCATGACCTTGCTGCCGCCCAACAAGGTGCAGGGCCTCTCCATCCTCCTGCCCGACGGACGCTGGATGGAGGCACCCGGAGTCGAGGGCGCCTTCGTGGTGAACGGCGGCGACATCCTGCACCGCTGGACCAACGAGCGCTTCCTGTCGACGCCGCACCGCGTGCGCAACGTCTCGGGCCAGATCCGCTACGCCATCCCGTTCTTCTGCGACCCCGACCACGACACGGCGATCGAATGCCTGCCGTCGTGCCAGTCGGTGGCGCGCCCGGCGAAGTATCCGCCGATCAAGTTCGGCGACTATGCGCTGTGGTTTGCCGCCCAACGCTACGGCCACATGGCCAAGGTCGCCGCTCCCTCCGAAGCGGAGATCGCACCGGGCGAACGCGCCACGTCGCGCTGGCAGGCCTGACCCATGAAACTGCCCACCTTGGCTGCGGCCGCGCTTGCTTGCCTCCTCGCCATCCCGCCCGCGTCTGCCCAAACCAGGACCATCAAGGCGGTGATGCATTCGGATCTCAAGGTGCTCGATCCGATCTGGACCACCGCCAACATCGTGCGCAACCACGGCTACATGGTGTGGGACACGCTGTTCGCCATGGACGAGGCGCTCGTCGCCCAGCCACAGATGGTCGACAGCTGGACCCTGAGCCCCGACAAGCTCGTCTACACTTTAACGCTCCGCGACGGGCTCAAGTGGCACGACGGCAAGCCGGTCACATCCGAGGACTGCATCGCTTCGCTCAAGCGCTGGGGCGCGCGCGACACGCTCGGCATCAAGCTGCTGGGGTTCGTCGCCGGTTTCGAGGCCGTGAACGACAAGACGTTCAGGATCGCCCTGAAAGAGCCCTACGGCCTTGTGATCGATTCACTGGCCAAGCCCGGCGGCTCGACACCGCTGATGATGCCCAAGCGCATCGCCGAGACCGATCCGGCCAAGCAGATCTCCGAGTTCGTGGGTTCCGGTCCCTTCATCTTCAAGGCCGACGAGTGGAAGCCCGGCGAAAAGACCGTCTATGTCCGCAATCCCGACTACAAGCCGCGCGCCGAGCCGGCTTCGGGTCTGGCCGGCGGCAAGGTCGCCAAGGTCGACCGCGTCGAGTGGCTGGCCATTCCAGACCACCAGACCGCGGTGAACGCGCTGCTGGCGGGCGAGATCGACTATATCGAGGCGCCGCCGCACGACCTCAAGTCGCTGCTGCTGGCCGACAAGAACATCCGGCTGGAAGTCTACAACAGGATCGGCTCGCAATACGTCTATCGCTGGAACACCGTCGTGCCGCCGTTCAACGACGAGCGGGTGCGGCGCGCGGCCATGTACGCGCTCGACCAGAAGTCGTTCCTCGAAGGCGTGATCGGCGACGCGAAGTACTACCAGACCTGCGACGCCATGTTCGTCTGCGGCACGCCGCTGGAAAACAAGGTCGGCATGGACGGGCTGGTGCGCGGCAACTTCGCCAAGTCGAGGGAACTGTTGAAGGAGGCGGGCTACGACGGCACGCCGCTGGTCATGCTGCACACCACCGACATTGCTGTGCTGACCAACGCCGGCCCGATCGCCAAGGACTTGCTGGAGAAGGGCGGCTTCAAGGTCCAGATGGTGCCGCTCGACTTCCAGGCCATCGTGGCGCGGCGCCTGCGCAAGTCGCCGCCGGCCGACGGCGGCTGGAACGGCTTCATGACGGCGTGGCTGTCGGTCGACATGATGAACCCGCTGACCAACAGCATGGTGAATGCCTCGTGCGACAAGGCGGCCTTCGGCTGGCCGTGCGACGCGGAGGTCGAGCGCTTGCGCGATGCCTATGCCCGCGCACCCGACCTCGCCAGCCGCCAGACGATCGCCACCGAGCTGCAGGCCCGCGCCGTGCAATACGGCACGCACATCCATCTCGGCCAGTACACGCTGCCCACGGCCACGCGCGCCGATCGCCTGAGCGGCGTCGTCGTGAGCCCGATCCCGGTGTTCTGGAACATCGAGAAGAAGACCAACTGACACCGGTTCTGCCATAGTCGGCCGATGATCTCGCAGAAGAGCCGCACCGTCGCCGCCGGCACCATCGGGAACTTTCTCGAATGGTACGACTTCGCCATCTACGGCTACTTCGCCGCACAGATCGGCGCGACGTTCTTTCCCCGCGAGGATCCGGTGGCCCAGGTGCTGGCGGCTTTCGGCATCTTCGCCGTCGGCTACCTGATGCGGCCGCTGGGCGGCATCGCGATCGGCATCATCGGCGATCGCTACGGCCGGCGCAGGGCGCTGGCCCTCTCGGTGGCGGCGATGGCGGTGCCCACCTTCCTGGTCGGCGCGCTGCCCGGGCACGAGACACTGGGACTCGCCGCGCCCGTTCTGCTGACGGCATTGCGCATGATCCAGGGCCTGTCGGTCGGCGGTGAAGGCACGACCTCGATGGTGTTTCTGGTCGAGCACGCGCCACCGGGCCGGCGTGGCGCGATCGGGGCGCTGGCC
>RGPT01000220.1 GCA_010032545.1 Alphaproteobacteria bacterium | reverse complement strand
ATGAAGTAAGTTTAACCAAGTTACCTATAGTATCTATTGCTAGATTACTAAATAGAGTAAGGCATGAATTTAATTTAGTAAAGTCAAACCCATTAATGCAAGTACTGTTGGGGGTAGTTCCAGCCACTCCGACGACCTATGGAGCCGCACCGAGGGATTTATGGCGGATCTGATTGCACTCAGCGCCGTCGACGAAGAAGGGCGTGTTGATTGGATGTCCAACTGGGATGCACACCAGGGCTTTTTGGGCAGCAGTGAACGTGGAGTCATGGGCCATTCGTTTGCACTCAGTAGAATCATGCGAGGGTTGCCATCCATGGAAGAAACACAATTTTGGGGTGACACTCACAGTGGCGGTTGGACTAGGGTTGTTTCCCTTGGTTCGCCGATGACGTTGTCCTGGAAGTATTTCTCGAGACCGCCGGGCGGATTGGTGTGGTCCGGGCGGAACGATTCGGCGAGCGGGGTCAGGATCACCAGGGCGTTGATCACGATGTTCTTGGCGAGGGCGTCGTCGCGGGCGCCGGTGACCGGACGGCCTGAGACGTTGTTGCCGTCGCCTGAGATGTCGATGACGCGCCGCTCCGCGGCGAAGGGCGCGCGCTCGAGCTGTCTCACCGAGAAGTCGATGGCATCGCTGATCGACGTACTCCCGGCGAAGGAGCGCGGGGCCTCGGCCAGCCGGTCGGCGAAGCGGCGTGCGTCGTCACCGCTGCCGATCGCCATCCAGTCGATCACGACGTTCTGCATGCCGGCCGACGCCCATTCGAGGAAGCAGATGGCAATGCGCCGGTTCGGGCCGGAGGTGATGGCCCGCACCACTTCCGGATGCGTGATGGCGGCGACGGCACCCTCGCGCTGAAGCCTGAACTTGGGCTCGGTCACGCTCCGCGAGACGTCGGCGGCGAGCACCAGCAGCATGTCGACGGGTTCCGCCGCCGCCGCGCCCATCGAGACGGGAGGCGCGAAGAACGTCGAGACGAGGACGAGTAGCGCGATCGCTCTCTTCATGGCAGGAGACCTCAGTAGCTCGGCCTGGTCGAAAACGGCGTCAGTTGCAGCTCATGCGTCCAGACCGACCGGTCCTGGGTGTGCAGATAATAGAACGCCTCGGCGATCTTGACCGGGTTCATGACCTGCTCGGGATTCTGCCGGGCCTTCGGCAGGGCGTGTGTGCCGGGCGAATCGATCAGCCCGTCGATCACGATGTTGGCGACATGGACGCCGTGCTCGGAATATTCCTCGGTCAGAACCTGGGCCAGCGTGCGCATCATCACGCGCGGATAGTAAAGCGACTGTCCGGTCATGCGCTTGCGCCCGCGCAGCGAGCTCGAATTGTTGGAGAAGAAGAACGAGCCCTCGCCGCGCTTGCGCATCGCCGGCAGCACCTCCTTGGCAACCAGGAAGGGCCCGCGGCTGGCGATATGCTGCGCGGTGTCGAACATTTCGATCGGGATGTGCTCCAGCAGTTCCTTCTCCGGCGGCAGGTCGCGGCCCTCGAGGTAGCCCGCGTTGTAGACCAGGACATGCGGATCGCCCGCGTCGCTGCGGATCGTGGCGAAGGCCGCCGCGACCGACTCCTGCCGCGAGAGATCGAGCTCGACGACCATGCAATCGCCGCCCTGCGCCCGGATCGCGGCCTCGAGGCCTGCCGCATTGGCCCTGCTGCGCGTCGTCAGCACGACGAAGAAGCCCTCGGCCGCGAACTTCTGGGCAATGGCGCCGCCCACGCCCCAGCGTATGCCCACGGGCAGGTCGCTGTCGTCCACCGGCTTGCCGTGGGCCAGCCTGGTGTTGCGGCCATCGGCCTGCCATTTCGACGTGGCGCCCACGACCACGGCGACCTTCTTGCTCTTCGCATTGCTCGCGGAAGTCCTGGCCATGTCGGATGGTCCTTTCTTGCGTCCTGCCTACGGCAGCCTCGGATTGTGGAACCTGTAGGGCGGGTAGTCTTTGGTGATGTCGGAGACGACCTCGATCATCGCCGGCGCGTCGCTGGCCAGCGCCTCCTTGAGCGCGCCGCGGAAGGCGTCGGCGGTCTCGACCCGCCACGCGCCGACACCGAAGGCACGGGCGTAGGCCTGGAAGTCGGGGTTGGTCAGGACCGCGCCGGAATGCCGGCCCTCGTAGAGCCGCTGCTGGTCGCGCAGCACGTTGCCGTAGGAGGCATTGTTCACCACCACCGTCACCAGGCTGATGCCGAACTGCTTGGCGGTGGCGAGATCGGAGCCGCCGAACAGGAAGCCGCCGTCGCCGGTGACCGACACCACCGGCCGGTCGGGATTGGCCACCTTTACGCCCAGCGCCGTCGGGAAGCCGTACCCCAGCGTGCCGGAGAAGCCCGAGGAGATCAGGCGGCGCGGCTGGTGGACAGGATAGCCGTACCAGATGATGTAGCCGAGCTGTGTGACTTCATCGACCACGATGCCGTCGTCGGGCAGCACCTCGCGCAGCACCTTCATGAAGGAGTACTGCGGATCGGCCTTCTCGATCGCGGCAAGGGCCGCGGCCTTCGCGGCAGCCACCGCGGCGCGCCGCGCGGGATCGTCCCTGCCCTTCACCAGCGCCGTGAGCGCGCGCGCGCCGTCGGCCGCATCGGCCACGATCGCCACGTCGACGGTGAGCCGGCGATGCTCGATCGGATCGATGTCGACGCGGGCCGTCTTGAGGCCGGCCGGCGCCGGCGCCCAGCGTCCGATCGGCGTGTCCAGGCGCGTGCCGATGCCGATCAGCAGATCGGTCTTGTCCCACAGCTCGAAGCCACCGACCGTGTTCAGCGACAGCGGATGGCGGGAATCGACCACGCCCTTGCCCATGCGGTATGAAACGACAGGTGCGCCGATCTTTTCGGCAAGCGCCAGAATCTCCGGCCCGGCGTCCACCGCACCGCCGCCCACCCAGATCATCGGCGCCCGGGCGCCGTCGACCAGCTTGGCCAGCGCCGCGATCTTGTCCGGATCGGGCACTGGATTGCCGAGCTTGCCGAGCGGCTCGATCGGCGTCACGTCCGCCGTCGCGGGGAACATGTCCCACGGCATCTCGACGGCGACGGGACCGGGTCGGCCCGACACCATCGCCTGGTAGGCGCGCGCCATGACCTGCGGCGCCTCGGTCGGATGTTCGATGCGCTCGGCGAACTTCAGCAGCGTCTTCAGCGTGGCGAGCTGGTCGGGCATCTCGTGGAGCTGGCCGCGGCCGCGCCCGATCATGGCGCTCGGCACCTGGCCGGTGATGCACATGATGGGCGTGTTGACACCCCACGCCGTGGTGAGCGCGCCCATGGTGTTCATCACCCCGGGGCCCGGAACCACCGTGAAGGCCGAGGGCCTGCCCGTCGATTGCGTATAGCCCAGCGCCATGTAGGCGGTGGTCTGCTCGTGCCGCGCGTTGATCACCTTCAGCCGGTTGGCATTGCGGGCAAAGGCATCGAACAGGCCGTACATCTGCACGCCCGGCAGTCCGAAGACCGTGTCGATGCCGTGGCGCAGCAGGGAATCGACGATGGCGTCGCCGCCGGTCATGCGGGTCATGGGTTTGCGCTTCCTCTCGTTATCCAGCGGCCGATCTTGGCACGTTCCGGCCGCCGCTCCAGCCACGCCGACCGTCGGGTCCCGCGGCGAAATCGCTGCGCGAACGGCCGGCGACGGGACGGAGACGGCCAATTGACGGGGTGACGGCTTGCCCGCGGCCCGCCTATGATTTGGCGGCTTCGATCAGTCTCCGCGTGCGTTCCGTTTCCCGAGGACAAGACCGACCAGGAGGTCCCCGTGGCTACAGCCGTTCTCATCGTCCGGGCCAGACTGAACAACCTGTCCGACCGGCGGAAGTTCGACGACTGGTACCGCACCGAACATCTGCCGTCGGCGGTCGCGTCCTTTCGCGCCCAACGGGCCTGGCGCTGCTGGAGCCGGACCAATCCGCTCGTGCATCTCGCCCTCTATGAATTCCCCAGCGTCGAGGAAGCCGAGAACATCCTGGATTCGGCGGCCCTCGCCGCCCAGATCGCGGAGTTCGATCGTGTCTGGGGAACCGAGGTCACGCGCACGCGCGAGATCGTCGAGGTCGCGGAGGAGTTGTCGGGGCGGTCGTGAAGTGGCGCCCCCGGGAAGATCCCTCGCTTCGGCGCCGGGTTACCTCGCGCTCCTCGAGATGACGGCTTTGTCGAGACTGGCGCCGTGGGCCAATTCAATGAACAGTGGCAACCCGAGTGCCGCGAGCGAGCCTTCGGCGGTGACGGAAGAAACGAAGTTGCCGTCGATGGCCATGAGGATGAAGGTGACATGCTGACGGACCGCTACGGCCTCGCCCTCTCCACCACCGTCGCCGCCGCGCGCGATGCCTACGTCGAGGGTGTCGATCTCCTGCTGACCGTCTACCCCGGTGCCGCCGCGGCCTTCGACTGGGCCATCGCCGCCGATCCTGCCTTCGCTTTGGCCCATGTCGGCAAGGCCCGTGCCCTCCAGCTCGCGGGCAACCTTGTCGCGATGCGCGAGTCCCTGGCCACCGCGGTGTCCCACAGTGACGGCGCTTCGGCGCGCGAGCAGAGCCACATAGATGTCTTTCGTCACCTGTTTGCCGGCCAGGCCGTGGCGGCGCTGGCGGCACTCCGCGCCCATGTGCAGACGTGGCCGCGCGACGCGCTGGTGTTGAGCCTCGCCGCCAACCAGGGCGGCTTGATCGGCATGTCGGGCCTGCCCGGCCGGGAACAGGGCCTCCTCGATTTTCTGGAACCGCTCGCGCCGCACTACGGCGAGGATTGGTGGTTCGATGCCCATTACGGCATGGCGCTGTCGGAAATCGGCCAGCACGACGCGGCGCGCCCGAGGATCGAACGCTCCCTGGCCCAGGTCAGGCGCAACGCCTATGGCGCGCACGCCTTCGCCCATCTCTGCTACGAAACCGGCGAGGGCGACAGCGGCATCGCCTTCCTGCGCGACTGGCTGCCGCTCTACGATCGCGGCGGCGGCTTGTTCGGCCACCTGAACTGGCACCTTGGCCTGTTCGAGTTGCACGCCGGCAATCTGGACGGCGGGCTTCGCCTCTACAACGACGCCTTCTGTGCCGACGATCATCGCGGCGCCGTGCATCAGAAGCTCTCGGACTCCGCCGCGTTCCTGTGGCGCTCGGAACTGGCCGGTCATCCGCGCGATCCCGCGCGCTGGGCCAAGCTCGTGGATTACGCGCGCGAGAAAATTCCCCGCCCGGGCTTTTCGCTCGCCGACTGGCACGTGGCCCTCGCCTTTGCCGCATCAGGCGATGACGCAGCCGTCGAGGACTGGATCAAAGGCATCGAGGCGCTGGTGGAAGCCGGCCGCTATCCCTCCGGTGCCACCATCCCCACCGTGGCGCGCGCCTTCGCGGCCTTCCAGCGCGGCGACGATGCCGCGACCATCGACCTGATCGTGCCCATGCTGCCCGACCGCGAACGCATGGGCGGCAGCCGCGCGCAGGTCGATCTGGTGGAAGCGACGTTGTTGCGGGCGTATCTGAACGCCGGCCGCGAGACGGAGGCGCGGCGTCTGCTCAGCGAGCGGCGCCCGGGCCCGGCGATTCTGCCGGTCGCGGGGCTTGAGCAGGGTGTCGGGTAGCGAACACCCTTCCACAATCGCGCGTCACGCGCTCTGCCGACACCGCGTCTCGCGCATCAGCAGGATGCAGGCGATGCCCATGACCGCGCCGGCCACCAGAACGCTGAAGGCCGTACTGTAAGCGGCGACGGTATAGACGCGGACACCGCCGGCCATCTCTCCGGTCCAGGCCAGATCGAGCAGCCCGCCGAGCAGCGGCTGATAGAGCGCGCCGGCACCCGTGACCACGCCGTTCACGATCCCCAGCGCCGCGCCGCCGGCAGCCGGCGGATTCAACTCACGCACCGCAGCGAACCCCACGATCTGGGCGGAGCCGCCGAAGCCGCAGAGGAAGCAGAGCACGCTCACGGCCCACAGCGGCAGCCCGGGGGCCCAGGCGAGCCCCGCCATCGCGACGGCCGTCAGCACCAGGCCCGCGACGAAGGGTGGCTTGCGACGGCCGATACGGTCGCTCAGCCAGCCGATCACCGGCGCGCCGACGCCCCAGCCGATGAACACCATCGACGTCACGCCGGCCGCCGCCGGGCGATCCAGCCCCTGCGTCAGCACCAGGTACGGCACGCCCCACAGGCCGGCGAAGCCGAGCAGCGGTCCGGTGGTGCCGAGGCCGGCGAGGGCGATCAACCAGGTCTGACGATTGCGGCTCACCTGGCCCAGGCCAGCCATCACCTGCCGCAAGCCGCCCGAGGGCCGGACTCTGTCCCGCACCGTGACAACCACGGCCAGCGCCAGCAACACGCCGCCGCCCGCGAGGGCGAGCGAGGCCTCTCGCCAATCGAACCGGTCGACCAGCAGGCGCAGCGGCGCCTGGCCGAACACGCCGCCCGCCATGCCCAGCATCATCGCCAAGCCTGAGAGCAA
>RGPT01000219.1 GCA_010032545.1 Alphaproteobacteria bacterium | reverse complement strand
CTGGGCATCCGTGCCCTCGCGGCGCACGAAGAGATTGCCGATGGCGTCGGTGAAGGTGGTGAATCCGCGCGCCTTGGCCCAGGCGCCAAGCAGGTTCCGTGCCGCGGCGTCCTCCGCCGACAACGCCTGGCGGTTGACGCCGCCCTTGAGCGTGCCGCCCAGCTTCGCCATGTCGGCGTGCCGCTGCCATAGCCGGTCCTCGCGCACCGCGCTGGCCACATTCATAAAGCCTCCCAGAAGCTTGTCGCGCGAGCTATAGCGGCGGCATAGTCGATCTTCAATCTTTGGTGTTCCGGGGGCCTCGCCATGCACAACCATCTCGACCGCGATCTGATCGGCTATGGCCCCAACACCCCGGATCCCCAGTGGCCGGGCGAGGCCCGTATCGCCGTGAGCTTCGTGCTGAACTACGAAGAGGGCGGCGAGAACACGATCCTGAACGGCGACGCGGCCTCGGAGACCTTCCTGTCGGAGACGCCAGGCGGCGTGGCGATCCAGGGCGGGCGCGACCTCAGCATCGAGTCGATGTACGAGTACGGCAGTCGCGCCGGCTTCTGGCGCATCCTGCGGATCTTCGCCGAGCGCAATATGCGTTTCACCTCCTGGGCTGTCGGCAAGGCGCTGGAACTGAACCCAGCGGCCGGCAAGGCGATGGCCGAGGGCGGCCACGAGGTGGCAAGCCACGGCTGGCGGTGGATCAACTACAAGGATTTCACGCTCGCCCAGGAGCTCGACCACATGAAGCGGGCGGTGAAGGCGATCAAGGACACCGCCGGCAAGCCGCCGGTCGGCTGGTACACCGGCCGCTTCGGCATGCACACGCTGGACGCGGTCGTGAAGCATGGCGGCTTCCTTTATTCGAGCGACTCCTACAGCGACGACCTCCCCTATTGGGTGAAGGTCGGCCGCACGCCGCATCTCATCATTCCCTACACGCTCGAAGTGAACGACATGAAGTTCGCCGTGGCGCCTGGCTACACCGCGGGAGACGGCTGGCTGCAGGCGATGAAGGACAGCTTCGACGTGCTCTACGCCGAGGGCGCGCGTGCGCCGAAGATGATGTCGATCGGGCTTCATTGCCGCCTTGCCGGCCGGCCGAGTCGCGCCGCGACGCTGGCACGCTTCCTCGACTATGTCGCGTCCAAGCCCAAGGTGTGGGTGGCAACGCGCGAGGAGATCGCGCGGCACTGGATGAAGGTCCATCCGGCGAAGCGCTGATCGACGCGCGCGCCGGCCCACGCATTGTGGGAGTGTTGTTCTCACCACACTCCTTGGCACATTGTGGCGCGCACCATACCGCAGCTTGTGTGGTGCTCGCTGCCTGACGGGTTTGCCGCGTCGGCCGATCTATGGGAACAATGGGAGGTGGTGATCGCTCCTCGGGCCTCCGCTTTTCCTCTTCTTGTCGCCGCTGCGCTGGGCGTTGGTGGCTGCGCGAATCTGTTCGGCCCCCGGTCGACCGAAGTTGCCGCCGTGGCGCCGGGTCCGACCGCGCGCGAGCAGGAAATCGAGGACCGTAAGCAGCAGTTGCTGCAGCAGCTCGCGACCTGCGAAAGCGGGAGCTGGGGGCCTCAACCGAAACCGATCTACGGCGGCCGTGGCGCCTATCACGGCCGCTTCCAGTTCACGCCACGCACTTACGTCACCTATGCGCGCAGGCGCGACGGCACCGTGCTCACGCTAAAGGAAGCCGCCGAACAGGCGCAGAACTACGACCAGGCGGCCAGCCTCGCCTGGTACATGATCTACGAGCTGGAAGAGCCGTGGCACTGGCCGCTCTGTTCGCGCAAGCTCGGCATCCCCGCCCAACTGAGGCAGATCAAGCAGCTCTAGCAGACGGCCTCAGGTGAGTTCGCGACAGAACTCCTGGATACGCGCGCAGCCTTCGCGCAGGCTGGCTACGTCGGTGGCATAGGAGATGCGGAAGTAGGGGCTCATGCCGTAGGCCGCGCCCTGCACGGTGGCGACGTGCTTTTCCTCCAGGAGAGCCGTCACGAACGCAGTGTCGGTGTCGATTCGGCGGCCGCCCTTGCTGGTCTTGCCGATGCAGCCGGCGATGTTGGGAAACACATAGAACGCGCCCTCGGGCTTGTGGCAGGTGATGCCGGGCGCGGCGCGGAGCATCGCCACGACTTCGTCGCGCCTCTTCTGGTAGTCGGCGGCCCGTTCCTTCAGGAGTTCCCGCGGTCCGTTGAGCGCCGCGGTAGCCGCGGCCTGGCTGATGGTCGAGATGCCCGAGCCGATCTGGCCCTGCATGTTGGTCATGGCCGCGATCAGCGGCTTGGGGCCGCCGGCGAAACCCACCCGCCAGCCGGTCATGGCATAAGCCTTCGAGGCGCCGTTCACCGTCAGCGTCCGCTCCTTCAGTTTCGGCTCGACCTCGGCGATCGTGCAGAAGCCAAAGTTGTCATAGATCAGGTGCTCGTAGACGTCGTCGGCCATCACCATTACATGCGGATGGCCGAGCAGAACGTCGGCGATGGCGCGCATCTCGGCGCGCGAGCACACGGCACCCGTCGGATTGTTGGGGAAGTTCAGAACCACCCACTTCGTGCGCGGCGTGATCGCGGCCTCGAGATCCGAAGCGCGCAACTTGAACTGGTTGTTCTCGGGGCAGGACACGAACACCGGCGTGGCGCCCGCCACCGTCGCCTGGTCGGCGTAGGAGATCCAGCCCGGCGTGGGAATGATCACCTCGTCGCCGGTATTCACGCTCGCCATCAGCGCGTCGTACATGATCTGCTTGCTGCCGTTGGAGACCATGACTTCGTCGAGCGTGTAGTCGAGTTTATTGTCGCGCTTGAACTTGGCGCGAACCGCCTCCTTGAGGGGCTTCACACCGTCCTGCGGCGGATACTTGGTGTCGCCGGCCAGCGCTGCCTTGTGTGCGGCCTCGATGGCGTGCAGCGGCGTCGGAAAGTCGGGCTCGCCCGAAGACAGGCCCACGATCTTCACGCCTTCGGCGCGCAGGTCGCGCACCTTGCGGGTCATGGCGGCCGACGCCGACACTTTTACATTCTTGAGACGATCGGAAACCTGGAACATGGGCTTTCTTTCAGTTCTTTCGATAGATCGTGAGGGCGATGCCGCCCAGGACCGCGACCGAGGCCGCCAGCAGACGCGCCGTAACCGGCTCGGCGAGTAGCACTGCCCCACCTAGGGCGGCAATGGCCGGCACGCAAAGCTGCACTGTCGCCGCCGACGTGGCGCGCAACCGGGGCAGCGCGGCATACCAGAGGACGTAGCCTAGGCCTGACGTCACGGCGCCGGATAGGACAGCGTAAAGCGCGCCTGTGCGATCGACGGTGCCAGCCGTTGCTGCGGTCGTGGCCAGCATGAGGGCGGCGGCGAAGGGCAGGGTGCGCAGGAAATTGCCGCCGGTCGCCGCCGTCGGGTCGCCGGCGCCTTTGCCGAGCAGCGAATAGACGCCCCAGGCGGCACCTGCTGCCAGCATAAGCGTCGCTTCGAGCCAGGGCGGTGCCGCGAGCCCGGGCAGCAGCAGCCAGACGAGGCCGCCCAGCGCCAGGACGAGGCCCGCCAGTCGCAGGCCGCGGACCCGTTCCCCCGTCCACAGACCGTAGCCCGTCATGGTGAACTGCACGGCGCCGAACAGCAGCAGCGCGCCGGTTGCCGCCGTGAGATCGCGGTAGGCGAAGGAAAAGCACACCGCATAGGCAAACAGCATCGCCGCCATCGGCCAACTCCCGCCCGCCGTCGGACGCATTCCGCGCAGCATGAGGAGGGCGGCCAGGATCAGCGCGCCGGAGCCGAGGCGGATCGCGGTGAAGCTCGCGGCGTCGATTCCGGTATCGCGCAGCGCCAGCCGGCAGAGCAGCGAATTGCCGGCGAAGGCCAGCATGGCGAACGTGGTCAAAAGGGCGGTGCGCGCCATGCCGTCCTTTTCGACCTTTTTGCGCCTCCCGTCGACGGAGACTTGGCGCGCCGTTCCTCGCCGCGTCAGCGCGGCTTCGTCGTCCCCGCGGCGGTTTCCAGAACGATGGGAGCCTCGAAGTAGATCACTTCGGGTGCCGCGCCGTAGGTCGCGGTCGCCTTGGCCCGCCAGGCGTCGCTGAACCATGCCTGCGCGTCGGCGCGGCTGCTCCACAGGTAGATGCCGCCGAATTTTCCATCGTCGGAGAACGTGTAGTACTTGCGCACCAATCCCGGCAGCGCCTGATACTGCGGAACCGACTTCTGCATGCCGGCCATCGCCTGCTCCCGCGAGATGCCAGAGGGCAGCGGGATGCTGACCACCACCGCCACCGGGCCGGCGGCGGCTGGCGCCGGCGATTGGGCGAAGGCTGCGGAGGTCAATGCGATGGCGGCCGTGGCCGTCAGGATCATTCTTGCGATCATGGACTTTCTCCTTGCTGGATGGCGCCATGCTGGGCCGGCCGACCGGCACCGTCATGGCCGTTTGTCGCAAAACAGATTTGCGATATCCGCGAAATAACGGATACTCGGGCCATGCAGACCGACGACCTCGAATGGCTTCTGGCGATCGCCCGGGGCGGTTCGTTCAGCGCCGCGGCGAAGGCGCGGGGCGTCGCGGTGTCGACGGCAGCCCGGCATCTCGACGCGCTGGAGGCGGGGCTCGGTCTTCGTCTCGTCGACCGGCGCCGCGACGGCGTGCGCTTGACGGCAGACGGCGCTCGGATCGCCGCTCTGGCCGAATCTGCGATCGATTCGGCCGATCGAATCGAGCGGGCGGCAGCCACGCTGCGGGCCGGCAGCGGCGAGCGGGTGGTGGTCGTTTCGGCGACCGAAGCCGTGATATCGGAGATATTGGCGCCGACACTGCCCAGGCTGTGGGCGAGGCATCCGAAGGTATCGGTGACGCTCCGCTCGCAGTTCGAGCTGGTAAGCCTGGCTGGTCGCGACGCAGACCTCGCGATCCGCATGTCGCGGCCGGAGGGCGCGAGCCTGATCGCGAAGAAGCTGCCTGCGCTGAGGCTCGGGCTTTTCGCCAGCGCGGCCTATCTCGCTGGTCGCAAGCCGGCGGGCTTGCGTCTGTCCGAGGAACGCCTGCTCGTCTATGACGATAGCCACAGGCGGCTGCCCGAACTCGACTGGATCGACGCAGGGCGGCATCGCCCTGCTCCCCGCCGTGCTGGCACGGCCCCGCGGATTGATCGAGGTGCCGGCTCCGACCGTGCTTCGCGGGCGAACGCCATGGTTGATCGTTCACCGGGATCTGCGCCGATTGCCGCCGCTCCGCGTGGTTCACGCCTGGATCGTGGAGACCTTTGCTGCCCTGCCGCTGTCCGTCTGAGGAAACTGCTTCGGCCGGGCGGTCGGTCAAGCCCAATCGCGTTACTGCTGCTGGGCCTCGGGGTAGACGACCGTCTCGAAGCCTTCCTGTGTCGACGGCGGCACGAAATGGCCCGTGATCTCTTCGAACTCGGCATCGCTCACCATAAAGGCGTGCGTGCCGGCGACGTTCCTTTTCCGCAGGCGCGCCTTGCACACCTCGTCCGGAACATCGAGGAAATGAAGCCGGTGAGCAGCTCCAGCGTTTTCGAACAGCGTCCGCATCCACTGCCGGGTTGCAACTGTGTTCGCCGGAAAGTCGAGCACGACCGACAGGCCGGCCTTGAGGAGCGCTTCTATATGCCCGCCGATGGCATTGCGCAGGCGACGCGAGTAACGACCGTAGTCGGCCACCGTCTTTAGCTCTTCCTTGAAGAGGCACGACATCCAGTGATCCTCGCTGAGGAGCACGGTGTCTGGAGCCTCGGCGAGGCGGCTGGTCAGGGTCGACTTGCCGGCAGCGACCTTGCCGCAAACCATATGCAAGACTGGTTTCTGTGAAAACATGGCGATCTGTATCCCGGCGGAGGAGTGTCGCATTCAGACACTCGAAGTTGAGACGCGAAAATAGACCGGCCTGAAACGTCAGGCCGGGACCCTAATTCGTGTCACGCTGGTACTCGCCGGGGCCGGATGCGGGGTCACCCTTCGAGGGTAGCGCGCCGTGCCGGCGGTGGAAATGGCGGCCGAGGGGCCTGTCCTGTCGTATCGTTCCGCGAAAGCGGCCGGCACCTGCGGGGGCATTCTTTGGCTAGAGTGCGGCGCATGAAAAGGACCGACCACGCTTCTGCCACCGCCGACTGGCTCGCGAGCTTTGCGGCAACTCTGAAACGCGGCGATGCCGCCGGCACGGTCGCCCTGTTCGCCGCCGACGGCTACTGGCGCGACCTCGTGTCCTTCACCTGGAATATCGTCACGCTGGAAGGACGCTCCGCGATCGCCGACATGCTGGCCGCTCGGCTGTCCGAGGTGCGGCCGGACTCCTTCCGCGCCGGCGATCGCGACGGCTGGTTCAGCTTCGAGACGGCGCTGGGCCGAGGTACGGGCCACGTGCGCCTGAAGGACGGCAAGGCTTTGACGCTGTTCACCGCCCTGATGGAGTTGAAGGGCTTTGAGGAGAAAGCGGGCGAGACGCGCGAGTTGGGTGTGGAGCACGGCGCCATCCGCAAT
>RGPT01000218.1 GCA_010032545.1 Alphaproteobacteria bacterium | reverse complement strand
GTGGTCGTGCACGACCACCGTGGCACTGCGCGCAGTACGCTGTCCCGGCTCACCTACAGCGTCGAGCAGATGGCCGACGATGCGCTGCAGCTCATCGACGGGTTGGGATACGACCGGGTCCATTGGTGTGGCCATTCGACCGGCGGCGCCATGGGGCAGGTGCTGGCGATCGACCATCCCGGCCGCATCGACCGGCTGGTGCTGAGTTCGACCTGGGCGAAAACAGATGCATTCTTTCGCCGCCTGTTCGAGGTCCGCGCCCTGATGCTGCGCGAATTGGGTCCGGCCGCCTACCTGAAGTCGAGCGCGCTGGCGCTCAACATGCCGTCGTGGGTGCGCGATCACGACGCCGACCTTGCCGCGGCCGAAGCCAGGGCCCACGAGACCATTCCGATCCCCGAGATCGTCCTGTCGCGCATCGCGGCCATCGTCGCCCACGATCGGCGCGAGCAGCTTCAGAAGGTGCGGGTGCCAACCCTGGCAATCTGCGCCCGCGACGACACCGTGACGCCGCTCTATTTTACCGAGGAGCTGGTGCGCCTGATCCCGGACGCCCGGGCCTATGTGGTGGCCGATGGCGGCCATGCATATCCGAACGTGCATGGCGCCGAGTTTCGGCGTGTAATGACCGCCTTCCTGTTGGAGTCCTCGCCGCCATGAACATCGAGCCCAAGATCGCCGCCTTCGCTCACGAGTTGACCGCCATCCGGCGCGACATTCATGCCCATCCCGAATTGGGCTTCGAGGAAGAGCGGACCAGCACCATCGTGGCCCAGAAGCTGAAGGAGTGGGGCCTGGAAGTGACGACCGGCATCGGCAAGACCGGTGTCGTCGGCACCATCCGGGTCGGCAACAATCCACGCGCCATCGGCCTGCGCGCCGACATGGATGCGCTGCCGATGGATGAGCTCAACACCTTCGACCATCGCAGCACGCACAAGGGCCGCATGCATGCGTGCGGCCACGACGGTCACACCACCATGCTGCTGGGGGCCGCCAAGTATCTTTCGGCGACCCGTAACTTCGACGGCACCGTGCACCTCATTTTCCAGCCGGCCGAGGAAGGCCGTGGCGGCGCCGAGGCCATGGTCAAGGACGGGCTGTTCGACAAGTTCCCCTGCGAACAGATCTTCGGCATGCACAACCGGCCCAAGCTCGACGTCGGCAAGTTCGCCATCCGCTCCGGCCCGCAGATGGCCGGCGGCGGACTGTTCGACATAAAAATCACCGGCAAGGGCGCGCACGGCGCGCGACCGGAGAGTGGCATCGACCCGGTGATCATCGCCACCCAGATCATCTCGGCCCTGCAGAGCGTGGTGTCGCGCAACGTGGCGGCGCTCGATTCGGCGGTGATTTCGGTCACCCAGATGCATTCTGGTGACGCCTACAACGTCATCCCGCAGGAAGCTGTGCTGCGTGGCACCATCCGCGCCTTCCGCAAGGAGACGATGGAGCTGATCAAGGAGCGCATCGAGACGATCTCCAGTGGCATCGCCAAGACGCTTGGCGGCCACGCAGAGGCCGACGTGCGCGTCGTTTTCCCGCCGCTGGTCAACGACAGGGATGCGGTGAAGTTCATCGCCGATGTCGCCGCCGAGATCGTCGGGCCCGAGAACATGAACCGCGAGGGGCCGTACGTGATGGCCTCGGAGGACTTCTCCTACATGCTGGAGAAGGTGCCCGGCGCCTTCATCAACATCGGCAACGGCGGCGGCGAAGGCGGCTGCGAGGTGCACAACCCCAGCTACGACTTCAACGACGAGATCCTGACGCTGGGCGCCACCCTGTGGTCGCGCGTGGTCGAGACCAAGCTGGCGAAGGATGCCCGTTGAGGAGCATGCCGTGACGGACACCCCGACCGGCGTCAGACACTGGCTGCTCAGGGATCTGCCCTATGCCGCGATGCTGGCGCTCGCGGTGGGCGGTCTTGTCCTCACCAGCTTTCGCGGCGCGACGACCTACTTCTATTGGATGGCGCTGGCGCCAGCGTACGGCTTGATCGCCGTCATCTCGGGTTGGCGGCATGCCGACGGGGGCGCCGCACGCATGCAGCTGGTGGTGACCCAGTCCCTGCACTGGCTCGCCTTTGTTGGCGCCATGTGGCTGATGTTCCTGCCCCAGGTGCGCGGCATCGACAGCGACAACGCCACCAGCCTCACCCTGCTGATCCTGCTGGCGCTCGGGACCTTCGTCGCTGGCGTGCATGCGCGCGTATGGCGCATCTGTGCCGTCGGCGTCTTTCTCGGAGCGGCGGTGCCGGCGGTGGCATGGGTTCAGGAATCCGCAATGTTGCTGTTGGTCGCGGCGCTGCTCGTGGTTGCCGTGGGCCTCGCCTTCTGGTGGATGTGGCGTCGCGAAGGCGGGCGGACATGAGCGGGATCGTTGTCTGGACCGATTACGTCAGCCCCTACGCCTTCGTCGCCAAGGCGTGGGCCTATGAACTCGAGGCCGACTACGAAATTCCCGTCCTGTGGCGGCCCTACACGCTCGACATCGCCTCGTTCCAGGGTTCAGTCGCCGAGCGGGATGCCCATCACTGGCGGCGCGTGCGCTATGCCTACATGGATGCCAGACGCTACGCTAACAAGCAGGGCCTGACCCTGATGGGCCCCAAGAAAATATTTGATGCCCGGCCGATCAATGCCGGCATGCTCTATGCCCAGAAGCATGGCGTCTTTCGTGGCTACAACGACCGGGCATTCGAACTTTTCTGGCGTCGCGAACTCGATCCCGAAAACCCCGAGGCCGTTGCCGCGGTGCTCGGCGCGGCCGGCGCCCCGGCAGGCTTCGAGGACTTCCTCGCGGGCGACGGCGGGGCGGAACACGACCGGCTGCGCGGCGAGGCCGAAGCCTCGGGCGTGTTCGGCGTGCCGACCTTCGTCTTCGCCGGCGAACTTTTCTGGGGCGGCGACCGGATCGGCCTGCTGCGCGAGCGGCTCGAGGAAAAAGGCGTGAAGCGGCGCTAGGCTTCTGGTGGGCGATCGAGCGTGCGCTCGATGCGTTCGTGCAGGGTCTTCACGGCGCCGCGCTGCTTCTGCGCCCGCTCCTTGAGCACCCGCTTGGCCCGGCGGAAGGCGTCGTTGACCGCGAACTGCGGGCTGGAGAAGCGGTTGTCGGCCTGGGGCGTGTGATCGACGTTGATGTCGATGCCACCCGGCAGGGTCATGTGGATTTTGGCACTGAAGAGCCCGCTGGTGCGGTGATGCTTGTCGGGAACCTTTATCGCGATGTGGCAGGCGGTCAGTCGGCCATAGAGCTGTTCCAGGGAATCGACATGCTCGACGACCAGCTGCCGCAGCGCATCGCTCGTGTCGCCGCCCTGAAAGCTGATCTTGAGGGGTGTTTCCATGTCGATCCTCCCTTGCGCTGACTGAGTACTGACTGACGCTGTTAACGTGGGATGCGTCAGTCGGGTTGCAAGCCGTCCGAGCCTGCGGAAGCTGGCAGCCGCCGGGCGAGAGTCCCGGGGCACAGGGACGCTCGAGGATCGGCGGATCGTTGCCACGATCGGTCGAGCCGCGATGGAAGAGCGGGGTGGGGCAAGGCCGCGAAGCAGGCGGCGAGAGCAACAAGGTCTAGTCGCCTGCGGCGGCGCGAGGCTCTGGCGTGAGGACCGGTGGCGTGTGCACGACCCGGTGCGTCACCATGCGGTGGTGCAGCCCCCGTACCGTATCGCTTCCTCGCGTCAGGCAAAGCCATGGGAAGAAACCATGCACGAAGCAGGCGAGCGCGCCAACCAGCATGCGGCCGCCAAAGCCGAAGGCCATGCCCATGTGCTGGAAGTAGGTCTCGTTGACGGAAGCAGGGTGGTCGGTGAAGCGGCGGATCATCGGGTGATTCTAGCGATTGGGCCGGGAAACGGCTTGCTACCTTTACGCAATTCGGCCCTAAATTGAGAAATCATTTCTAAAGGGTCGTCAATGTCCGCGAAATTATCACTGGATTCTTTCGACAAGAAGATTCTGGATTGCCTGCAGGACAATGCGGACACGCCACTCGCCGAGATCGCACGCCGCGTCGGGCTGTCGACGACGCCGTGCTGGCGGCGCATCAACCGGCTGCAGGAGCAGGGCATCATCCGGGCCCGGGTGGCCCTGCTGAACCGCAAGGCGGTGAACGCCGGCGTGACCGTGTTCGTGGCGGTGCGCACCGCCCAGCACACGGCGCCGTGGCTCGCCCGCTTCGCCAAGGCCGTGGCGTCGTTTCCCGAGGTGATCGACTGCTACCGCATGAGCGGCGAGATCGATTACCTGATCCGCCTCGCGCTCCCCGACATCGAGGCCTACGACGCCTTCTACAAGCGCCTGATCGCCCGGGTCGAGCTCAGCGACGTCACCTCCATGTTCGCGATGGAGGAAATCAAGTCCACCACGCGGCTCCCGCTGTCATACCTCCCCTAGCCTGCGGCCGACCCGGGCTCTAGGATCGCTCCGGTTTGATCCGAGAAATGCAGGGGAAACGATGACCACGGGCCCGAATACCGGCAAGAATCGCAAGAAAGTCCTGATCGTTGGCCGCATGCCGCAGGCCGGCCTCGACGTCCTGAAGAAGCGCGACGACGTCGACTACCAAATCCTGACCGACGATACCGTCGCCAGCCTGCATCCGGCCCTGAAGGACGCCAATGCCGTGACGCTGGGGGCCACGCCCTTCCGTCAGGCCGAACTCGACGCCGCGCCGGGCATGATGGTGGTGGCGCGTCTCGGCGTCGGCTACGACGCGGTCGAGATTCCCGCGCTCAACAAGCGCAAGGTCCCGCTGATGACCACCGGCATCGCCAACTCGGTCTCGGTGGCCGAGCATGCCATGTACATGCTGCTGGCGTCGGCCCGGCTGACCAAGAAGTACGACCGCTTCGTGCGCGAGGGCGGCTGGGGCGAGCGGCTGGCCGACCTGCCGGCCGATCTTTCCGGCAAGTCGATCCTGGTGGTCGGCATGGGCCGCATCGGTTCGCGTACCGTGAAGCGTTGCGCGGCCTTCGAGATGGACGTCTTCGTGCTCGATCCCAACATCGCCGAGGCCGAGATCAGGAAGGCGGGCGCCACCAAGGTGGTCGACCTCAGGGCGATCCTGCCCAAGGTCGATTTCGTCTCGGTGCATTGCCCCAAGGCGCCGGAGACGATCGACATGTTCAACGCCGAGACGCTCGGGCTGATGAAGCCCGAAGCCTTCCTGGTCAACACCGCGCGCGGCGGCATCGTCAACGAGGACGCGCTCTACAAGGCGCTCTCCACCGGCAAGCTGCGCGGCGCCGGCCTCGACGTGCTCGACAAGGAGCCGCCGGACCCCGCCAACAAGCTGTTCGGCCTGGAGAACGTGATATTCAGCCCGCACATGGCCGGCGTCACCAAGGAGGCGAGCGACCGCATGGCTGTCACCGCCATCGAGAATATCCTGAGCGTGTTCGACGGCCGCCCCAACGCCGCCAACGTGGTGAACAAGGAAGTGCTGGGCTGAACTCAGCCTGGCAGCAGGTCCTCGATCTCATCATCGGTCGGGAAGCGGCCGGTCTTGCTGCGGGTGTATTTCAGGACGCCATCGACGGTGACGTCGAACTGGCCGGATTTGCCGGGCTTCAGCTCGAAGTCGCTCACGCCCAGTTTCTCGAGGCTTGCCCTCACACGGAGGGCTTGCGGCTTGTAACCTCAAGCACCGCAGAATTCGATCAGGACTTTCATGCTGCTAAGGTGGCGGCGCCGGCTCGCGCCATCAAGGGGGACAATTCATGAAATACGGACCGCTCGGCCGCTCGGGCCTGATCGTGAGCAGGATCTGCCTCGGCGGAAATTCGTGGGGCGCCAAGGGCCGCCGTGGCTGGGGCAAGTTCGACGAGGCCGAGGCGCCGGCCTACTTCAAGCGGGCGCTCGACGTCGGCATCACGTTCTTCGACACCGCCGACAACTACAATCTCGGCCGCTCCGAGGAGATCATGGGCGCCACGCTCATGAAGACGGCCAAGCGCGAGGACATCGTGCTTTCGACCAAGGTCGGCATCCGCATGAGCGGTACGGCCAACGACGCCGGCACCGGCCGCAAGCACCTGATGGCCTCGATCGACCAGCAGCTGAAGCGCCTGCAGACCGACTACATCGACGTCTACCAGCTCCATCGCCTCGATCCGCACACGCCGATGGAAGAGACGATGTACACGCTCGACCAGCTCGTGCGCTCGGGCAAGGTCCGCTACATCGGCGGCTCGACCATGCCGGCCTACAAGTTCGCGCAGATGATCGCGATCGCCGACTGGAGAGGCTACGCGCGGCCGATTGCCATGCAGAATCTGTACAATCTGGTCCAGCGCGAGGAGGAGCGTGAGATGAACCGGCTCTGCCACGAGCAGGGTGTCGGGCTCATTCCCTATTCGCCGCTGGCGCGCGGCTTCCTTGCCGGTAACCGCCGCCCGGGCGGCGGCGGCGCCACGGAGCGGGCGAAGAACGATACGGTGGTGAAGGAGGGGACCTATCGCGACAGCGACTGGGAGGTCGTAAAACGACTGAAAAAGATCGCCAAAGCCAAGGGCGCGACGCCGGCCCAGGTGGCGCTGGCCTGGCT
>RGPT01000217.1 GCA_010032545.1 Alphaproteobacteria bacterium | reverse complement strand
CGCGCCGACGAGGTGATCGAGTAGGCGGGTCTGCCACTTCCGTTTTGGGTCAATTACGTCGGTGCAACCCGCTGACCATCACTTCCGGTGTACCCCCAGCAACGGACATCGGGCGGTAGAGGGTATTACCCAAAAATTTCAGAAATGTTTTAGAGAACTCTTCGGCGGCTCTGACAGTACCAAGGGGTCCCAACTATTTGAGGGCCCCCACCTCCCCAAGTTCGTTTTGGCGGCCGTGAACTCTCGGCGCCCCGGACCTCGAGTCATTGCACAGCCGCGACCCTTTAGTTCAGAATCCACGCGTTGATCCTGTCAACGGTCTCCTTCTCGATGCCGAAGTAAACGTGATGGGCGCGAGCCTCGCAAGGTCGGTCGATCGACGTACCGCCTTCCATCGCGATCAGCGCGGTGCCGTAACTGCGATGGTTCGCTATAGCCGCCGAGAACCGCGCGCCCGTACACAAATCCAGCACGTGATGGACGATGAGGTGTCGGCTCTTGAACTGTCGTGTATCAAAGCTCGCTATGGCGTTCAGCGACGACGTATGGATGAAGCCGGCCACCTGGCCGTCCAAGCGCGGCGCAAGGGCCATCGTTGCATAGGTGCCACGGCTGTTGCCGGCGACATAGATCGCGAGCGGACCAAATCGCGCCTGAAGGTCCTGAACGATCGCCATGATACGCGCCGGAGTGGTCGTTGCATCGATCGAAACAGCGACGATGGGCGGGCGGGCGAACAGCTCGCGCGATCGGATCAGGAAATTGCCGCCGAGAGAATAGACCAGCCGGCCGTCCTCGATTTTGGGCGAGAGATTGCCCGCACCTCCCGGCATCAGGAGGACAGCATGGCTTGGCCGGCCGCTACCGCCCGTCAGGATGTAGGGGATTGTTTCGCCGCCAGGGTAGCGCGCCGAGGTCACTAGCTCGTCGGATGCCCAGGCCGGCTCGGAGACCGCCGCGAGCAGCAATAGCAGCAGCAGGCGGCATGCGATGACCACGAGTCCTGCCATCCCATTGTCTCCCTACATGTGCTTATCCGACATTTCCCGTAGATGAGATAAACCCTTGGAACGGTGCGAACGCTAGCATCGGGCCCGGTTTCGGGAAAGCCACGGGCGGCCGACACACTTTCATGTCGCTGATGGGTCAATCTCTGACGAACTGTTCCGCATGACCAATGTCTGGAATAGGCCCGAAAGCAGAAGTCGACGACCACGCGTTATTGGGTTTTGACCCTGGCGCGTTCATTCACGCTGGCGGGCGGCAGCGCCTTCCCGCGCTTTCGCGTCTTGCGCGAAAACGCTTAGGCGCGATAGCCTGCACGCTTCAGAAATGGCTTCTCATATCCGCGTCGTCAGCCAGATCGCGAGCTTCGAGCCGGCCTTGATGGCGGCGGTGAGCGGCCTGTAGGCCGGTGCCTGTTCGGCGCCCGAGGCCAGCGCCTCGTCTTTGTGCTCGATCTCCTCGGCGCGGAACGTCTCGATGGTGGTGCGCAGCTCGGCCTCGTCGTCGCCGAGTGCCGCTGCCTGACCGGCATAGTGCTCGTCGATGGTCTCTTCGACCGCGACCGTGCAGGCCATGGCAGCTTTGTCGCCCATCAGCGCCGTGGCGGCTCCCAGCGGTTGGCCGCACGCGGCGCGCCGCCACAACAAGGAGTTCGACCGCCTTCTGGCGGCGCTCGGCCTGCGCCATCGCGGCGATCTTGCGGCTGGCCTCGCCGCGGCCGCGCCCGGTCCAGCGGAGCGCCGCAAGCTGGCCTTCGTATATTCGCACGGCGCCGAACTCGCCCGCCTGGTCGACGCGGATCGTGCGTTCGACGAAGGCGCGTGCATCGGGATCGCCAGGGTTGCGGTTCTGGGCGGTTTTCATCTGCGGGCGCCTGTTCCGCCAGCGAGGCCCAAGGCCAGCGCGAGCGCGAGCACGCCCGACAGGATCGCGTTCCAGCCGGCCATGGAGATGCCCCACAGCGACCAGACGATATCGTCGCAACGCACCATCCTGGCGCCGAAAAGGTACTTCTTGAGTTCGTCCGCCGACAGGCCGCGCGGGATGGTGCCCGTGCAGGTCTGCGGGCCCTGCCACCAGTGCAGTTCGACGCCGGCATGGAAGACGCCGATCGCCGAAGTGACGGCGAGTGCCGTGATCGCCAGCCCGGCGAAGGTTGCCGCAAGGCGTGGCTGGGCGAAGGAGGCGAAGGCCAGCAGGCCGACCACGATCGCGGCGATGTGCGGCCAGCGCTGCCAGTGACACATCTCGCACGGCGCCAGCCCCTTGACGTACTGGTAGTAGAGCGCGCCGCCCAGCATTCCCGTGCTGACGACGGCCGCCAGCAGGCCGATCACGCAGGCGAGAGGGAGGCGGTGCGGGAAGGCCATGAAGGTCCCTCAGAACAGGTAGCGGAAGGCGACGAAGCCGCCCACCAGTGCGATCAGGAACAGCCAGGTGAGCAGAGTGAGTCGCTTCTCGATGAAGGTGCGGATCGGCTCGCCGAACTTCCACAACAACGCTGCCACAAGGAAGAAACGCAGGCCACGCGTCAAAATGGACGCCCACACGAACGTGAAGAGATCGAAGTGTGCCGCGCCCGAGGCAATGGTCACCAGCTTGTAGGGAATGGGCGTCAGGCCCTTGATCAGGATGATCCAGGTGCCCCATTCGTGGAAGCCGGCCCGGAACTTCTCCAGGCCCGCCTGCAGGCCGTAGGCCCGCACGACCCACTCGCCGATCGTCTCGAAGAAATAATAGCCGATGGCGTAGCCCAGCAGGCCACCCAGGACGGAGCAGACGGTGCAGACCAGGGCGATGCGAAAGGCTTTGTCCCGGTTGGCCAGCACCATCGGCACCAGCATCACGTCGGGTGGAATGGGAAAGAACGAGCTTTCCAGGAACGACACCACGCCCATGGCGGGGATGGCACGGCGGTGGCCCGCGAGGCGGATCACCCAATCATACAGGCTTCGGATCATGCGACACGCTCTTAGCGTGTCATCCGGGGGCGCGCGAATGGAATTCGCGCCGAAGCGAGGGAGCCTTCTTCGGGTTCAGATTCCCGGCAAAGCCTCGAAACGACGGCCACGCGCCGTCATTCCGCCGCCTGCTTCAACTGCGTCGGCACCGTCTCGCCGGCGAAAAGAGCCGCCCGCGCCGCCTCGTACTCGGCCTTCAGCCGGGCCACGATCTCGGCCGCCGGCGGCGCGTCGAAGATCTGGCCGACGCCCTGGCCCGCGCCCCAGATGTCGCGCCATGCCTTGACCTTCATGTTGCCGCCCGAGCCGAAGTTCATCTTGCTCTTGTCGGCTTCCGGCAGCGCGTCGGGATCGAGGCCGGCGGCCGCGATGCTGCGCTTCAGGTAGTTGCCGTGCACGCCGGTGAACAGGTTGGTGTAGACGATCTCCTCGCCGCTCGACTCGATGATGCACTGCTTGTTGCCTTCGGTCGCGCTGCCCTCCTTGCTGGCGGTGAAGCGCGTGCCGAGGTAGGCGAGGTCGGCGCCCATCGCCTGCGCCGCCAGCACCGAGGCGCCATTGGAGATCGAGCCCGACAGCAGGATCGTGCCGTCGTAGAACTGGCGCACTTCCGGCACCAGGGCGAAGGGCGAGAGCGCGCCGGCATGGCCGCCGGCTCCGGCGCAGACCAGGATGAGGCCGTCGACACCGGCCTGCAGCGCGCGCTTGGCGTGCTTCACGTTGGTCACATCGTGGAACACCAGGCAGCCGTAGCGGTGCGCCGATTTCACCACATCGTCGGGCGCGCGCAGCGAGGTGATCTGGATCGGCACCTTGTATTTCTCGCAGAGGTCGATGTCGTGCTGCAGCCGGTCGTTCGAGCTATGCACGATCTGGTTGACCGCGAACGGCGCCACCTTGCGGTCGGGATGCTTGGCCTTGAACTCGGCCAGCTCCGAGGTGATGCGCTTCAGCCACTCCTCGAGCATCTCCTTGGGCCGCGCGTTCAGCGCCGGGAAGGAGCCGACGACGCCGGCCTTGCACTGCTCGATCACCAGGTCGGGATTCGAGATGATGAACAGCGGGGCGCCGACCACCGGGATCGAGAGATTGTCGCGCAGCAGGGCCGGAAGAGCCATGGTTTCGCTCCTTGGAAAGACAGTTCGTCGAATTGGACCGGACCTAGCACAAACCCGTCCGGGTCGTCGTCTACTTAAGGACCTCGTAGGCCCCGCCCTTTTCGACTGCGCGTTTATAGGCTGGCCGTGCCTGGACGCGGTCGACGAAGGCTTTCAGCTTGGGCAGCCGGGCGAAGACCGGCGAGCGCGCGGCCGCTGCCTCGAGCGGGAAGCTCATCTGGACATCGGCGGCCGTGAATTCCTTTCCGGCAAACCATTCGCGCTTGCCGAGCTCGCTTTCGAGAAAGGCGAAATGATTGGTGATCTGCGGGCCGAGCAAGGTCTTGTCGGCGCCATTGGCGATCGCGCGCGCAACCGGCCGCATGAAAAATGGTACGCGCGCGGGCAGCTTGCCGAACACCAGCTTCATGAACAGGAGCGGCATCAGCGAGCCCTCGGCGTAGTGCATGAAGTAGGTGTAGTTCAGCCACTCCGGCGTGCCGGGGAGCGGCGAGAACCTGCCACTGCCATAGGTCAGGGCAAGGTACTCCAGGATGGCACCCGACTCGGCCAGGGTCTTGTCGCCGTCGGTGATCACCGGCGACTTGCCCAGCGGATGCACGGCGCGCAGCGAGGCCGGTGCCTGCATCGAGGGTTCGCGCTCGTAGCGCTTGACCTCGTATGGCACCCCGAGCTCTTCCAGCATCCACAGAATGCGCTGCGAGCGCGAGTTGTTCAGGTGATGGACGACGATCAAGGCTCTCTCTCTCTTTCTTTTCCTCTCCCGTCACGCGGGAGCGGGCAGGGAGGGGAAGGCAATAGTCTGATCGTTAAGACTACAACGTTCCTGGCCGCCAGTTGCCGTGGAAACCGGCAGGCACGCGGCTGCTGAGATGGGCCAGCGCCACCGGCCCCTTGGCGATCGCGGTCGCCTCGAACACGGCGAGATCGCTGCGGCCCTCCTCGGGGCGGTAGATGACGCTCAGCACCCAGCCGTCGCCCTCGGCCGCGTCGTCGCCGCGCGGCACGAACACCGGCTCGCCGAAGCGGTCGTCGGCGCCGGCGCTCCAGGTTGCGTTGCGGCCGGTCGACAGGTCGTAGTGCGTGATGCCTTCGCTGCGCCGCACGCCGGCCTCGGTGACATTGCCCGAGACGATCCAGCCATGGCGGTAGTCGCTCATGCAGAAGCGCTCGTCGAAGCGCGGGAACTCGCCGGCGCGGTCGTCGAGCTGCTCTTCCTTCATGGTGTTGCTCTTGCCGGAGAGGTCGAAGGTCCAGCGGAACAGCCGGGCCGCCGGCGGCGTCGCGCTCGATGGCGACCCGTCGGGCAGCGGGAACAGCGGCGCCACGTCGTATTTCATGACGTCGACCACGATCTTGCCGTCGGCCGTCTCGAAATGGTTCATCGGATGGAAGACGTAGGAGGGCGGCGCCGTCACCCATTTCACGTCGGCCACCGTGCCCTTGCGCGGGATGAAGGCGATGTGTGTGCCCTTGTCGGGCTCCCAGGCGAACGGCGGCAGGCCACCCATCGCGCGTTCCATCGAGGAGGTGAGCGGGAAGACCGGCAGCACGATCCAGTTCTTCGTCACGGCGAAGTCGTGGATCATGCTGGGGAAGGGGCCTTCGAGGATCTCCGCACGCGTCACCTTGCCGTGCTTGTCGACGGTCTGCAGACTCACTTCCTTGGTGAAGCGGCCGGTGGCCGAATAGCCGAAGAAGATCATCTCGCCGGTCTCGGGATCGAACTTGGGATGCGCCGTGAACGGGCCGTTGAGCTTGTTGCCGTAGGTCTCGTAGCCGCCGTCGGGGCCGACCGGCATCAGGCTCGCCGGGTCGAGCGAATAGGGCGCGTGTGCCTCTTCCAGCGCGAGCAGGCGGCCGGCATGCCAGACGATGTTGGTGTTGGCGATGGTGGAGTTGAGCACGAAGACGCGCGGGTCGGTGTAGCGCGGGTTGCCGAATGTCCCCGACAGGCCCTCGCCTTCCTCGTTCTCGATCTTCCACTTGGGCGTACGCACCCAGCGGTTCTTGTAGGAGACGTTGCCGTTCTCGATGTGAAAGGCGTGGATCATGCCGTCGCCGCCGAACCAGTGGTAGGGCCCGCGCGGCGCGAACTGGGGGTTGGGGCCGTTGCGATAGAGCGTGCCGCAGAGCTCGCGCGGCATCTCGCCGGTGATGTGCAGGTGGGCGGCGTCCGCCTCGGTGTTTACCGGACCGTAGTAGCCGCGCAGGAAGGGATTGTCGGTCGGAAAGGCCTTGGCCATGGCGGGAGCTTCCTTCTGAAACGTAACGGTAACGCCGTGTATTCAACGGATGTTATCAATACACAGCGTTTCCCACAAGGGGAGTCTTGGCGGACTTCCGGGGGCGGATTTCAGGCACGGACTTCGATCCGGCGGAACCAGGCGTAGCCGACGACGCCGAGCGCCAGGATCAGGAGTCCGAACAGCAGCTCGGTCAGCGTCGGTCCCAGCAAATCGAACAGCGGCGTGGCGGCCAGGTTGAAGCCCAGCATCGACGCCGCCATGACGGCCAGCCGCAGCCGGAACACGCGGGCAATTT
>RGPT01000216.1 GCA_010032545.1 Alphaproteobacteria bacterium | reverse complement strand
AGCGCGGGCTGACCGGTCTGCATCGGCCGGTTCATGTCGAGCGACAGATAGTTCGGCGCCGGCTGCTGTGCAGCCATGGCGGAAATGCCGGTCGAAACCACCGACACGCGCATACGGCCCTGCATCGTGGCGTCGAAGGTCGAGCCAAAGATGATGTTGGCGTCGGCATCCACTTCCTCGCGGATGCGGTTGGCCGCCTCGTCGACCTCGTGCAGCGTCATGTCGAGGCCGCCGGTGATGTTGATGAGAACGCCCTTGGCGCCCTTCATCGAGTGATCTTCCAGCAGAGGATTCGAAATCGCCGATTCGGCGGCGACGCGGCTGCGGTCCGGCCCCTCGGCCTCGCCGGTGCCCATCATCGCCTTGCCCATTTCGCCCATCACCGTACGAATATCGGCAAAGTCGAGGTTGATGAGGCCCGGCATGACCATGAGGTCGGTGACGCCGCGCACGCCCATGTGCAGCACGTCGTCGGCCATTTTGAAGGCGTCGGCGAAGGTCGTCTTCTCGTTGGCGATCTTGAACAGGTTCTGGTTGGGAATGACGATCAGCGTATCGACAACCTTCTCAAGCTCCAGGATGCCCTGCTCCGCCGACTGCATGCGGCGACGGCCCTCGAAATGGAACGGCTTGGTCACGACTCCGATCGTGAGGATGCCCTGCTCGCGCGCCGCGGCAGCGATCACAGGCGCGGCGCCTGTGCCGGTCCCGCCACCCATACCGGCGGTAACGAACACCATGTTGGCACCATCGAGAAGCTGCAGGATTTCCGGCAAGGCTTCCTCGGCCGCCTGGCGACCGACTTCCGGCCGGGCGCCCGCGCCAAGACCCTGGGTAATGGTGATTCCGAGTTGCACCCTTCGATCAGCCAGCGACTGACCGAGCGCCTGCGCATCGGTGTTGGCGACGATGAACTCCACGCCTTCGAGCGCGGCGCTGATCATGTTGTTCACGGCGTTGCCGCCCGCGCCACCGACACCCACGACGGTGATCCGCGGCTTAATCTCCGACTCCTTTTGGGGGAGGCTGAGGTTGATTGTCATTCGGCTTTCTCCACGCAAACGAGGGGGGGTATCTGCTCGGAGTAGCGACGCGGACCCTTTTTAGTTAAAGACCCTTCCTCGCCACCGGCTTTTTCTTATCGTTGTCTATAGCCTGTGGGAACTTTTACGTCCCACACTACATATTGCCTAAAAGTTGTCCCTAATCCAACTGCCAATCCGGCCGATCCGGCTTGCCTGGGTCTCCGTGGACGCGGGCTGCGCCTGGGTCGCGGCGTGATGATGGACAGCAAACGACAGCAGCCCGGCCGCAGCGGAAAATGCAGGCCCGCCTGTAGAATCGGCCAATCCGGCGAGCCGCAGGGGCCCACCCGTGCGAACTTTCTTGTTGAGAATTGCGGCCGCGACCTCGGGAACGCCGTCGAGCTGGCAACCACCGCCGACCAGGACGGCGCGTCCACCTGCCAACTTATCCACACCGCTGGCCTCGAGCCGGCTGCGCACCAACTCGAACGTCTCCTCGATACGAGGCCGGATGATGCCGACCAGAATAGAACGCGGAATGTGGTTCGGGCGCGTGCGCTCCTCCTCACCGATCAGCGGCACGTCGATAATGTCATACTCATCGTTCGGCTTCGCCACTGCCCGGCCGATCTGGGTCTTCATGCGTTCGGCATGCGCGAGTGGCGTTGAGAGCCCGCGCGCGATGTCCCGGGTCACGTGCTCGCCACCGACGGGAATCGAATCGACGTGGACGAGGTGGCCCTCGTAGAAGACGGCAATCGAAGTCGTGCCACCTCCCATATCGATCAAGGTGACGCCAAGGTCGCGCTCGTCGGACACCAACGAGCTCAACCCCGCAGCGTGGGCGGCGACGACACGCTCGGCGATCTCCAGATGGGCGCGACGCACGCAAACCTGGAGGTTGCGCATGGCTCCGCTCGTCGCCGTAACAAGGTGCACGTCGACGCCTAGGCGTTCGCCGAACATGCCGCGAGCATCGCGCACCGGAATGCCGTCAACACTGTAACCAATGGCCTCCGAGTGAATAATGTCGCGATCCGCAGTTTCGGCCGGCAGGTGAATGTGGGTCAGCACCCGACGAACATCGCGCTCGCCGATCTCGTGATGACCGATAGCCACTTCAAGGCTTTGGTTATGTGACGCAGCCGACCCGCCGCTCACGCCCACGATCACCTCGCGGACCTGCTCGCCACACATCTCTTCGGCCGTCGATACCGCCGACGATATCGCGCGAGTTGCGGCCTCCATGTCGATGATGTTGCCCGATCGCATGCCCTGAGCGGCCTGATGACCGATCCCCACCACCCGCAGGCCCTGGCCGTCGACCCGTGCCACAAAGCAGACAACCTTGCTGTTTCCGATATCGAGCGCCGCAATGACGCCATTTCTTGCCTTCGCCACGATGTCCCCCGTGTCTACGCGTACACTTTACGCTTCATCAACATTTACGCCGGCCCAGACGGCAGATCGCCGCCCGGACCGCGCTTCCTGAGATAGAGTTTGTCCGGAAGCCTGAGATCCACGACGCCGTACTCACGCGACAGCAGCTTGTGCTGGGCCTCGAGCTTGGCGAGTTGCTTGAGGGCAGCAACCGCGTCCTCCTCGGGCAGCCAGATTTCGACGCCGTTGTTCAGGACGAGGTTCCAGCGCCGCTGGCCGACCCACACGGCGGCACGCAGCTGGCGGACGAGCGCCGGCTCGTAGGCGAGCAGAAGCAGAAGCTCGCCGACATGCTCGGGCGCACCGGGACCTCCAAGCAGCAGCAGCGACTCGGCACCGGGCGGCATGCGGCTCGCGCGGACCGTGCGGCCATAGCGATCGATCAGCGTATACTCGGTCCCGTTCTGCCACAGGGCAACGGCACGGCGCTCGCGCAAGGTCACGTAGAGCGTGTCCGGCAGGCGGCGCTCGACGGTGGCGCTCGCGACCCAGTCGATCGCCTCAAGGCGCTGACGAGATGCCTGCAGATCGACGCCCAGGAGCGAATCGCCTGGCTTGACGTTCAGCGCAGCCAGGATAGCGCTACGCTCGACATAGTCTCGGCCCTCGACGGTCACGTCCGCAAGCTTGAAGGGCGTGATGACACCAATGACGCTGCGGGAGACCGCGTCGATCCGGGACTGCACCTCGACCAGCCAACCCTCGCGCCACGCCCACCAACCGCCGCTGCCGCCGCTCACCAGCAGCAGCACGACGATCCCGAGCAAGGCCGGCTGACGCCACACCGGGCGGCCAGACTTGCGCATCGGGCCACGCTTCTTGCGGCGGTCGTAATCACGCCGGTTGGCCGGCGCCTTTTTCGGAGCGGCGCTCACGACGGGCGCCTCGCGTGATCGATCATCCATGTCATCAGGTCGGGCCAGGAAATGCCGGCCCATCTGGCCTGCTCCGGCGCCAGCGACAGCGGGGTCATGCCGGGCTGGGTGTTGAGTTCGAGGATGACGAGGCCAGACGTACCGGGTTTCGAGTCGTCCCAGCGGAAATCCGCGCGACTGAGGCCACTGCAGCCGAGCTCCTGATACGCCGCCAGCGCCCACTGCTTCGCCGCCTCGTAGACGTCAGCTGGCACCGGCGCCGGCACGAGGTGCTCGGTGATGCCGTCGGTGTACTTGGCTTCATAGTCATAGAAGCGGGTTCGCGGCCGGAGTTCCGTGACCGCAATCGACTTGTCGCCCATCACCGCGACCGTGAGCTCACGACCCGGTATGAATTTCTCGACCAGTACGCGCTCGCCGAATGCCGCCTCGGCCGCCTCGACGGCAGCAAGATTGTCGCCGTCGCGCACGATATGGACGCCGATGCTCGAGCCCTGATCGATCGGCTTAACGACGTAAGGGCGCGCCATGGGATCGCCGGCAGCGAGCGAGCGGCGCTCAATCACGCGGCCATCGGCGACGCGCAAACCGAGCGACGCGAAAACGTGCCGCGCCAGCGGCTTGTCCATGGCGATCGCCGAGGCCAGCACGCCGGAATGGGTATAGGGCATCGCCAGAATCTCGAGCACGCCCTGGATGCAGCCGTCCTCGCCATAGCGGCCATGCAAAGCGTTGAACACGACATCCGGACCGCCCCCGGCAGCCGGCCGAAGAAACTCGACCAGTGCACGCAGGTCGCGCTTTACGTCATACTCGACAACGGCATGTCCGCCTTCGCGCAGTCCCTCGGCGCAGGCGCGGCCGCTCACAAGCGAAACCTCGCGCTCAGGCGACCAACCTCCCATCAGGACCGCGACGGTACGCGTCATGATGTCTCCCCGATGCGCTTGATTTCCCACTGCAACTCCACGCCGCTTTGCGCGAGGACGCGGCGGCGGACCTCTTCTCCCAAGCCTTCTATGTCAGCCGCTGTCGCCGCCCCCAGGTTGATCAGGAAATTGCAATGCTTCTCCGAGACCTGGGCGTCGCCGACGCGTAGACCGCGACAACCGGCACCGTCGATCAGTTCCCACGCCTTGCGACCGGGGGGATTGACGAACGTGGAGCCGCCGGTGCGGCTTCGCGGCTGGGACTCCGTGCGGGCGGCGTCTATCTCGGCGATGCGCCGCGCGATCGAGAGCTGATCTCCAGGCACACCGCGCAATCGGGCCGATGTAAAAATCCAGTCGGCCGGCGCTGCGTTGTGTCGGTAACTGAACCCCAGTTCTGCGGCGTCGACACGATGGACCACGCCAGCGCGGTCGACCGCCTCGGCCGATACCAAGACCTGGGATAGTTCACCGCCATATGCACCGCCATTCATGGCGATGGCGCCACCGATCGTGCCGGGGATGCCGCTCAGGAATTCGAGGCCGGCCAAGGAGTTGTCACGCGCAGTCAGGGCGACACTGAGATCGAGGGCGCCAGCTCCGCTCACCACCTCATGCCCATCGACGGAGACGCTGGTGAACCCCCGCATCAGACGAATAACCACGCCCTTCACACCGCCGTCGCGCACCAGCAGGTTCGAGCCCACGCCCAAAACGGTGACCGCGATATCGGCCGGCAACGCCGACAGGAACGACGACAAATCCGCGACATCGGCCGGCCGGAACAGCACTTCTGCAGGGCCGCCGGTACGGAACCAGGTCTGCGGACCGAGTGGCGCATCGGCCACGAGGCGGCCCCGCGGTCTGGGCAGCCGGTCGATCAGATGAGGGTGAGCGGTCGCGAGCGCCATCATGCCGCCGATCCAGGGTCGTTGGCGTTGGCGATCGGCCGCGGGCCGGCCTGCTCGGCGGCAAGCTGCTGGATCTGACCCGGCAATGCGTGCGCCCAGGCCGTGATGTTACCGGCTCCAAGGCAGACCACGACGTCGCCCGGCCGTGCGGCCTGCCAGATCAAGCGAGGAAGGTCGCCCGGCGCGCCGAGCGGCGTCACGTCGCGGTGTCCGGCGCGTTGGACCAGGTTGACCAGCATGTCGCGGCTGACGCCCTCGATCGGTGCCTCACCAGCGGCATAGACGTCGGAAATCATCACCGAGTCCGCATCCGAGAAACAAGTGGCGAACTCGGCCTTGAGCGCGGCCAGTCGCGAATAGCGATGCGGTTGCATGACCGCGATGACCCGGCCCGATCCGCCATAGGCCTGGCGTGCGGCACGCAGGACGGCGGCGATCTCGACGGGGTGATGACCATAGTCGTCGATGACTGTGATGCCGTGCGCCTCGCCGGTCTTGGTAAATCGCCGCTTGACGCCCGCAAAGGTCCCCAGCGCCCGACGGATGATGTCGTCGGACAGCCCCATCTCCTGGGCCACGGCGATGGCTGCAAGCGCGTTCAGCACGTTGTGCTGGCCGAACATCGGCAGGCGCAGGCCGCTGATGATGCGCGATTCGTTGGTGGTGCGGTGCTCGACCATGACGTCGAAATCGGCGCCGCTGCGGTCGAGCCGCAGATTGATCGCCCGCACGTCGGCATTGGCGCCGATGCCGTAGGTGATGATGCGCCGGTCGGCGACGCGCGGGATCAGCGCCTGGACCTCGGGGTGGTCGGAGCACAGTACCGCAAAGCCATAGAAGGGAATGTTCTCGACAAAACGTACGAAAGCCTCGCGCAGCGCATCGAAGGTGCCGTAGTGATCGAGATGCTCGGGGTCTACATTGGTCACGACCGCGATGGTTGCGGGCAGGCGCAGGAACGACCCGTCCGATTCATCGGACTCGACGACCATCCAGTCACCCGCGCCCAGTCGCGCATTCGTGCCGTAGGCGTTGATGATGCCACCGTTGATCACGGTCGGATCGAGCCCGCCGGTGTCGAGCATGGCGGCCACCAGCGACGTCGTCGTGGTCTTGCCATGGGTGCCGCCAACAGCGATCGACCATTTGAGGCGCATCAGCTCGCCCAGCATCTCGGCGCGTCGCACGACCGGCAGCAGGCGCGCACGCGCTGCCATGACCTCGGGATTGTCTTTCTTTACGGCGCTCGAAACGACCACGACCTGGGCATTCGAGATGTTGTCGGCGCGGTGGCCGATCGCCACCTTGATGCCGAGCTCGTTCAGCCGGCGCGTGTTGGCGCTCTCGGCAATGTCGCTGCCCTGCACCCGGTAGCCGAGATTGTGCAGGACCTCGGCGATACCGGACATGCCGATACCTCCGATGCCGACGAAGTGGATGAGACCGATATCCAGCGGCAGCGCCCTCATGCGGCGACTC
>RGPT01000215.1 GCA_010032545.1 Alphaproteobacteria bacterium | reverse complement strand
GCTGGGCGAGCATGCGCTGCGCGGGGTTGCCGCGCCGATCGCAATCTACAGTCCGCGATGAGGCGCCTTCTCGCGATCCTGTTTCTCTTGCTGTCCTGTGGTGGTGCCGCGGCGCAGTCTGTCAGTTTTCCCAGCGTCGCGGTCGGCAGTTCCGCCGCTGGACCCGAGGTGCCGGGCTGGGTCTACAGGCCCGCCGGGCCGGGGCCGTTCCGGGCCATCATCCTGGCGCACTCCTGCGCCGGCACGAACAGGCACACCGACGTCTGGGGCAAGCTGCTGGTGAGTTGGGGCTATCTCGTGCTCGCCCCCGATTCGTTCGGCCCGCGCGGCACCAAGGCGGTGTGCACGACGGCCGGGGTGGTGACGCCCAACATGCGCATCTCCGACATCGCGGGCGCGCTCGACTATCTCGCCACCCGGCCCGACGTCGTGAAGGGCAAGATCGGCATCATCGGCCACAGCCATGGCGGCTCGACCGTCATTCGCTCGGCGCAGAAGAGTTTTGGCCTCGCCCAGCGCGGGCTGGCAGGCGGCGTCGCCTACTACCCGGGCTGCAATCCGCAATTCGACACCGGAATCGACCTCCCGGTCCTGCTGCTGGCGGGGGACAAGGACGACTGGACGTCGGCCGACCGCTGCCGGCGGATGGTCTCGGGGCTGGAGCGCTCCGGCCTGGTGGAAGCCGTCTACTATCCCGACGCCTATCACAGCTTCGATACCAAGGCCGTCGATCGCACGGTGCCGGGCTCGGGCGGCAAGATGCACCGGCTGGCCTATGATCCCGCCGCCGCGCCCGACGCTGAGGCGCGCACCCGGGCATTCTTCGCGAAGATCCTGCCCTAGGCTTTGCCGGCCAATCCCAACTGCCGGGAGAGCAGCACCAGCGTCTCGTAGATCACGTGGGCGCAGAGGTGGGCGGCCATGCCGTTCACGTCCTGCGGCGGGCTCACGGTGTTCACATCGACCGCCACGATGTTGAGGTCGGTCAGGCAACGCAGCAGGTCGATGCCCTCGCGCGCGCTGAGGCCGCCCCACGACGGCGTGCAGACGCCCGGCGCGCAGGACGGATCGAACACGTCCATGTCGAAGCAGAGATAGACCGGCCGTTTCCCCACCTTGTCGCGGAACTCGGCCATGCGCTGGGCGAAGCCGCCGCGGATCAGTTCGTCGATCGAGACGATCTTGTAGCCGAGGCTCATGGCGCGCGGCACGACGTTCTGGGCATAGGTCGTGCTGCGGATGCCAACGTGCCACGAGAATTCGGGATCGATCAGGCCTTCCTCGGCCACATGGGTGAACTGGGTGGCGGAGTTGTACTTCTCGTCCGCGCCATAGGGGTAGGAATCGGTGTGCGAGTCGATGTGGAGGGCGGCCATCTTCGGGTACTTCTTGCCGACCGCGCGCGCCACGGGAACCGTCACCGACCCATCGCCGCCGATGGTGACCGGGATGGCGCCGGCCTGGACGATGCGGTCGACGGCCTGCTCGGTGCGCTCGAAGGCATCGACGATCTTGGAGGGCGTGAGTTTCACGTTGCCACAGTCGACCAGGCCGAGCGCGGTCACCGGATCGAAGTCGGCGTTGGTGGGGTTGAAGCGGCGCATCAGTGCCGATTGCTGGCGTACCGAATCGGGCCCGCCGCGTGCGCCAATGCGCATGTTGGTGCCGCAGTCGAAGGGAATGCCCAGGATGGCGGCCTTGTTTCCGGGACCCGGCCGGCCGTAGGGCGCGCCCATGAAGGTCATGGGCAGGGTGAAGAGTTCGTCGTCGGCGAGGCGTTCCATTTCAGGTCTCCGCGGAGAGAAAATCGTAAGCCGTCAGCGTGTGGATCTTGGCCACCGCCACGAGCTCGTCGACCAGCACATGTTCGTCGGGGCCGCCCATGTTGAAGGGCGTCAACCCCAGAACCACGGTCGGCACCTTGTACATGCGGTACCAGCGCGAGTCGGAACCGCCGACGCGCATGTTCACCGCCGGGGCCTCGCGCAGCACTTCGGCGGCGACCTGGGCGGTGCGGGTCACGAGCTCATGGCCGGGGTCGGTGAAGGACGGCTCGAAGCGGCGGATCGCCTTCCAGCTCACACCGTCGAGCGGCGCCAGCCACTCGTCGAGCTTCGCCACCAGCACGTCGGTCGTGATGCCGACCGGCAGCCTGATGTCGGCGCGGGCGATGGCCTGCATGGGCACGAGGTTGGGCGAGGTGCCGCCCTCGATGGTGCCGATGTTCACGGTGACGCGGCCCAGCGTCTCGGCTTCGCCGGCGCCCGACAGCGGCTCGGAGATCGCCTTCGCCCGGGCGATCGCCGTGGTGACGACAGGCGGCGCCTGGAAGGGCACTTCCTCCAGATCCTTCAGCCGGTTGCGCGCCATGCGCCGGAGATCCCGTAGCCTCGATCTCGACCCACATCAGGCCCTTCTCGCCGAAGCGCACGACCCTGGGGGATCCCACGTCGCCGCAGATGTTGGCGTCGCCGCGCGCGTGCGGGATGTGCTCGAGCATCCAGCCCGAACCCAGAGAGCCCATGTTCTCCTCGTCGCCGGCCAACGTGAGCACGATCTCGCCGGCCCAGGCATCGCGGTGCTGGGCCAGCAGCGTCGCCGCCAGGATCGAGCAGGCGATGCCGCCCTTCATGTCGCAGACACCACGGCCGTAGAGCTTGCCGTCCTTCAGCACGCCGCCGAGCGGCGGCACAGTCCACGGCAGAGTCTCCAGGATGGGAAAGGTGTCGAGATGGCCGTTGAAGATCAGCCGCCGTCCCGGCCGGCCGCCTCTGATGCGGCCGACCAGACTCACGACGCGCGGCGCGGGTTCGAAACGCTCGACCTCGATTCCCGGGATTTCGCGCAACAGGGCTTCCGCCACCCGGGCCACGTCGTAGGTGTCGCTCGGCGGGTTGGGCGAGGCCACCGCTACCAGGCGGCGGGTAACGTCGATCAGCCGGTCGCGCGCTCCGTCGACCCGGCGGGCAAGATCAACTCTCGATGGATCGAACATCAGCGGTTCTGCAGCCTTCGTTCCCAGAAGCGGATGCCCATGGCGAGCGGCCAGCAGATCAGGAAATAGACGACGGCGATGAAGGTGAAGGTTTCCAGTGGCCGGAAGTTGGTGGCCGAGAGCTCCATGCCGCGGCGCGTGATCTCGCTCACCGAGATGACGGCGCCCAGCGAGGAGAACTTGATCAGCTGGACGAAGTTGGAGGCCAGCGGCGGCAGGGTCATCTTGATCGCCTGCGGCAGCACGATGCGGCGGAACGATTGCAAAGGCGAGAGTCCCAGCACCTGGGCTGCCTCGACATGCCCCTTGGGCACGCTCTGGATGCCGGAGCGATAGACCTCGGAGATGAAGGCTGCCTGGTAGAGGGCGAGGCCGATGATCAGCGCCACCAGCGCCTCGATGCGGATGCCGAAGACGATCGGCAACACGTAGTAGACCCACAGCAGCTGGACGAGGATCGGCGTATTGCGCACGACCTCGCCGATCGAGACCCCGATCCAGCGCAACACCCGGAAGCGCGACATGTCCAGCAGCGCGATGATCAGTCCGCCGATCATCGCCAGCACGAGCGTTATGGCCGAGACGATGAGCGTCATCTGCAGGCCCGACATTAGGAAGTCGAAACTTCCCCAGACCGTGTCCCAGCGGAATTGGTATTTGAACATCGTCAGGTCACGTGTGTTGCCCACCCCTCGAGACGCGCTCCGGCAGAGCGCTCCTCAGGGTGAGGTGATGGGTTGCGCACACCTCACCCTGAGGAGGCTGCGGAGCAGCCGTCTCGAAGGGCAGGCCACAGGTCACGGCGCCACGATCGGGTCGAGCTTGTGCTTCTTGGCGTACTTCAGCAGCCGGCCGTCGAGCTTGATGGTGTCGACGAACAGGTTGACGTAATTCAGCCAGATCTGGTCGCCCTGCGGCACGACGTAGGCGTAGGGCGTGATGGCGAGCTTCTCGTTGGGCAGAATATAGGTCGCCCAGTCGAATTCGTCCGTCACCTTGATGGCAGTCGGGAAGTCGGTGATGATGACGTCCACGCGCTGCGCCACCAGTTCGGCCTCGCGCGTGTTGGGCGGCGCCACCGAGACGACCTCGGCGTTCTTCACGTAGCCCTTCATGAAGGGCTCCATGTAGCTGCCGAGCGATACGGCGGCCTTCACGCCCTTCTGGTCGATGTCCTTCCACTCCTTGATCTTGCTGTCCTTGCGCGTGACCGCGTAGAGATTGGTCAGCAGGTAGGGCTTGGAAAACTCGACCGCCTGGCCGCGCTTCATCGTGGCGCCGACGCCGAACATGCCGATCTCGCACTTGCCGGCCTGCAGGTCGGCGATGAACGAGCCGAAGCTCGATTCGACGATCTCGAGCTTGGCGTCGAGTTCCTTGGCGAATTCCTTCGCGAGGTCGGCGTCGATTCCCTCGATCTCGCCGGTCTTGGAATTGCGGAACGAGATCGAGTAGTAGAGCGGGAACTGGCAGACCCTGAGCTTCTTGCTCTTGGTCACCTCGTAGAGACGCGACTGCGTCTGCTGCGCCTCGGCGCCCGATGTTGCCAGCATGCCGACCGTCGTTGCCAGGGCCAGCGCCCCGATTGCCCTCGTCACATCCATCATCGCACCCATCGTCAGTCTCCCTTCTGTCGTCGCCCCAACTAATCGTCCTCGAACTGCTGCAGGAAGCGCTTGGCGCGCTCCGTCTTCGGTGCGTCGAAGAAGGCGGCGCCCGGCGCCTCCTCGACGATCTCGCCGCGGTCCATGAACACCGTGCGCGTGCCGACGTGGCGCGCAAATCCCATTTCGTGCGTGACCACCAGCATGGTCATGCCCTCCAGCGCGAGCTGGCGCATGACGATCAGCACCTCGCGGCGCAACTCCGGATCGAGCGCGCTGGTTGCCTCGTCGAACAGCAGGACCTTGGGCGACATCGCCAGCGCGCGGGCGATCGCCACGCGCTGCTGCTGGCCCCCCGACAGCCGCGCCGGGTAGGCATCGCGCTTCTCGGCGAGATCGACCTTGGCCAACAACTTCTCGGCCATGGCAATGGCCTGGTCGCGCGGCATCTTCTTCACCCTGAGGGGGGGCTTCGATCAGGTTCTCCAGCACCGACATGTGTGGCCACAGGTTGAAATGCTGGAACACCATGCCGATCTCGGAGCGCACCGCTCTTGCCGCCGCCTTGATTTCCCGGTCGGGCTGGGCGGTCGAGATCGGCGTGCCCTCCATGACGATGCGGCCCTCGCTCGGCAGCTCGAGCAGGGCGAAGCAGCGCAGCAGCGTCGTCTTGCCCGAGCCGGAGGGCCCGACGACGCAGACCACGTCGCGCTCCATCACCGGCAACGACACGCGCGTCAGCACCTGGTTCGTACCGAACCGCTTGGTGACGCCATCGGCCAGGATGATCGGGGTCGCGCTCATGGGGGTGATCGGCCTCATGTCAGTGCATAAGCAATTCCTATGCCTGTGCCAATGAGACTGCCGCATTGGTAGAGGATTTGCTAGTAAGAAGGCCGGACGTTGCCGCATCTGCCAATAACGACTGTTTATAGCCTCATGGACGTCAAGCTCCTCGAAGCATTCCGTGCCGTCGTCGACCACCGTTCGGTGACCGCTGCGGCCACGGCCATGGGCGTGACCCAGCCCGCAGTCAGTACCCAGATCGCGCGGCTGGAAGAGACCGTGGGTTTCTCCTTGTTCGACCGCGCCAGCGGGCGGCTGAAGCCGACGGCCGAGGGCCTGCTGTTCTATGCCGAGGCCAGCCGCGTGCTGGGCGAGGTCGATCGCCTGGCCACGGCGACGGCGCAGATCCGCGAGGGCCAGTCCGGCCGGCTGGTGATCGCCAGCCATCCGTCGGCGGCGATCTCGCTGCTGCCGGGGCTGGTGGCCGAATTCGTCGGCCAGCGTCCGGGTGTCTCGGTGCGTTTGATTTCGCGCCACTCCGATGTCGTGAGCCAGCTGCTGCCGAACGAGAGTTTCGACATCGGCATCGCCGAACTGCCGATCGACGAAACCCAGGTGACGGTCCGCGCAGCTCAACGCCGTGGTCGAGGCCGAGTTCTTCGCCAGCCTTTGCGGCCTGGTCGCCGCCGGCGCCGGATGGTCGGTGGTCGATCCGCTGTCGGCCAAGAGCTTCGCCCATCTCGGTCTCGTCGTCCGCCCGTTCGAGCCCGCCATCATCTACGAGATCGGCGCCTTCCACCGCCGCGACCGCGAGCCCTCGGTGCTGGCCGCGGCCTTCCTCGAACTGCTCGACGCCACGCTGGACAGGTAAGTGAACGCCATGCGCCTAGACCCCGACACCGCAGCCCGGCTCGTCTCCGACGAGGGTCTGTGGCGCGACTTCAACGACATCTGCGATCGCGGCGGACGGCTGGCCGGGAGCGAAAGCGAGAAGCGGACGTTCGCGCTGCTGCGCGAACGCGTGCGGGCGGCCTCTCCGGCCAACACCGGCCGGTCGATCCCCGTGCCCTACGGCGGCTGGCGCGCGACCAGGGCGTCGCTGACGCTGGCCGGTGGCGGACCGGTGCCATGCCACCCGCTGGTGCGCACCATTGCAACGCCAAGGGACGGGCTCACGGCGGAGGTGATCGACCTGGGCCGCGGCACGCCCGACGAGTTCGAGGCGCACGCGGCCGAGATCGAGGGCCGCATCGTCTTGGTGCGGCACGAGCTGATGTTCGCCGCCGGCACCATCCACCGCCGCCGCAAGTACGACATGGCGCGCGCCCACGGCGCGCTG
>RGPT01000214.1 GCA_010032545.1 Alphaproteobacteria bacterium | reverse complement strand
CGCGGGAGCAGGCCGTCACAATGCGTGATAGAAGAGGCGCGAGGAGAGGTGCATGAGTATCGCCAACGTCCTGTTCGTCCTTGTTATCGTGTGCCTGTTCGCCACGCTCGGCACGTTGTTCGCCGGCCTCATCAGCATGAGCCGCAACGTCGAGGGCACTGTCGAGGGTGGACGGCGCAGCAACCGCCTGATGTGGTGGCGCGTGCGCCTGCAACTCCTGACGATTGCCCTCATCGTCCTGTGGTTCTTTGCAAGCCGGAGCTGAGACGATGGCCGTCAATCTCGACCGGATCTACACGCGCGGCGGCGATGCCGGGCAGACCTCGCTCGGCCGCGGCGAGCGCGTCGCCAAGCACGACGTCCGCGTCGAGGCCTATGGCACCGTCGACGAAACAAATTCCGTCATCGGCCTTGCCCGCAGCGCCATCGCCCGGGCGGGAGCGTCGGCTGACGGCCGGCTTGCCGGCGCCGATGCGATGCTGGGCCGAATCCAGAACGACCTCTTCGACCTCGGCGCCGATCTCTGCACGCCGGAAGGCAAGAGCAAACGTGGCGAAGGGGCATTGCGTGTCGCGGCGTCGCAGGTCGCGCGGCTGGAAAGCGAGATCGACGCGATGAATGCCGAGCTTGCGCCGCTGAAATCCTTCATCCTGCCCGGCGGCAGCGAAGCCGCCTCATGGTTGCATCTCGCCCGCACCGTCTCGCGCCGTGCCGAGCGCTGCATGACCCGGCTCGCGACCGAGCAGGAGATCAATCCCGAGGCGATCAAGTACATCAACCGCCTGTCCGATCATCTCTTCGTGCTGGGGCGCCGCCTGAACGACAATGGTGCGGCGGATGTCCTGTGGGTGCCGGGCGGCAACCGCTAGAGACCTCAAGCTGTTGAAAGATCAAGGAAAAAGCTTTCACACTGCGGATTTGTGCAGCGCGACATAGTCTTGACATGATCGGCTGAGGACCCGTACACGAAAACCCCTTCGCCGGGCTGAACACCCGGCCGCAACTCACCTATAGGCGCAACGCGATGAAAGTGCTGGTCGCGGTCAAGCGGGTCATCGACTACAACGTCAAGATCCGCGTAAAGGCCGACAACACGGGTGTCGAGACGGCGAACGTCAAGATGTCCATGAACCCCTTCGATGAGATCGCCGTTGAAGAGGCGCTCCGCATGAAAGAGAAGGGCCTTGCGACCGAGGTCATCGCCTTTTCCGCCGGACCGGCCCAGTGCCAGGAGACGATCCGCACCGCGCTCGCGATGGGCGCCGACCGCGGCATCCTCGTCCAGACCGACGCCGAGCTTCAGCCGCTGGCCGTCGCCAAGCTCCTGAAGGCGGTGGTCGACAAGGAACAGCCCGGCCTGGTGATCGTCGGCAAGCAGGCGATCGACGACGACTCCAACCAGACCGGCCAGATGCTGGCCGCCCTTCTGGGCTGGTCGCAGGGTACCTTCGCCAACAAGCTGCACCTGGCCGACGGCTCGGCCGAGGTGAAGCGCGAGGTCGACGGCGGCCTCGAGAACATCAAGATCAAGCTGCCGGCGGTGATCACCACCGACCTGCGCCTCAACGAGCCGCGCTACGCATCGCTGCCCAACATCATGAAGGCCAAGAAGAAGCCGATCGAGACGCTGGCGCCGGATGCGCTGGGCGTCGATGTGGCGCCGCGGCTCAAGACGCTCAAGGTCGAGGAGCCGCCCAAGCGCAAGGCCGGCATCAAGGTGAAGACGGTCGCCGAACTGGTCGACAAGCTGCGCAACGAAGCGGGAGTGATCTGATCATGGCCATCCTCGTTGTCGCTGCGCACGACGGCAAGACCGTCCGCGCCAATGTTTCCAGCGCCGTCGCCGCCGCGACCCAGATGGGTTCGGACGTGCACGTGCTGGTGGCCGGCAGCAATGCCGGCGAAGCCGCCAAGTCGGCCGCCGCCATCGCGGGCGTCGCCAAGGTGCTCCAGGCCGAGGACGCGGCCTACGCCAACTGGCTGGCCGAGGACATCGCGCCGCTCGTGGTCAAGCTGGCGCCAGGTTACAGCCACATCGTTATGGCGGCCGACTCCGTGGGCAAGAACATCGCCCCGCGTGTCGCAGCACTCCTCGACGTCGCCCAGATTTCCGAAGCCATCCAGGTCGTCTCGCCCGATACGTTCGTCCGGCCGATCTATGCCGGCAATGCCATGGCGACCGTGCAGTCGGGCGACAAGATCAAGGTCGTGACGATCCGCCCGACCAACTTCAAGGCCGGTGCCGGCGGCGGTTCCGCGCCGATCGAGCAGACGGCCGGTGGCGCCGCCAGCGGCCTGTCGTCGTTCGTCGGTGCCGAGCTCTCCAAGAGCGAGCGGCCCGAGCTCACCAGCGCCAAGATCGTCGTTTCGGGCGGCCGTGGTCTCGCCAGCGGCGAGAACTTCAAGATGCTCGAGGCCCTGGCCGACAAGCTGGGCGCGGGCCTGGGTGCCAGCCGTGCGGCGGTGGACGCGGGCTATGTCCCGAACGATTATCAGGTCGGGCAGACCGGCAAGGTGGTCGCCCCGGACCTCTACATTGCCATCGGCATTTCCGGTGCGATCCAGCATCTCGCCGGGATGAAGGACAGCAAGACCATCGTGGCGATCAACAAGGACGAGGAAGCGCCGATCTTCCAGGTGGCCGACTACGGCATCGTCGGCGATCTGTTCCAGATCGTTCCTGAGCTGACCGCGGCGGTCGAGAAGAAATAGTTCGCCCGCCCTGCGGGATATTGGGAGTACCCATCATGATCAAGCGCATCGGCGTCATCGGTGCCGGCCAGATGGGCAGCGGCATCGCCCATGTCTGCGCGCTCAAGGGGTTCGACATCCGTCTAGCGGACGTCGACCAGCCGCATCTCGACAAGGGTCTCGATGCGATCGGCCGCAACATGGACCGGCAGATCGGCCGCGGCATGATCCGGCCCGAGGACAAGGAAGCAGCGCTGCGGCGCATCACCACCGCCGTCGACTACAAGGCATTCGCCGACTGCGACCTGATCGTCGAGGCCGCGACCGAGAACGAGTCGGTCAAGCGCGAGATATTCAAGAAGGTCTGCGTCGACCTGCCAGCCAACGTGCTGCTCGCCACCAACACCTCGTCGATCTCGGTGACGCGTCTGGCATCGGTGACCGACCGGCCGGGCAAGTTCATGGGCATGCACTTCATGAACCCGGTCCCGCTGATGGGACTGGTCGAGCTCATCCGCGGCATCGCCACCGAGGAAGAGACCTTCCGCACGGTGCGCGAGGTGGTGGTCAAGCTCGACAAGAAGCCGGTGAACGCCGAGGATTTCCCGGCATTCATTGTAAACCGCATCCTGCTGCCGATGATCAACGAGGCGGTCTATGCCCTCTATGAGGGCGTCGGCAACGTCGAGGCGATCGACACCGGCATGAAGCTGGGCGCCAACCATCCGATGGGCCCGCTCGAACTCGCCGACTTCATCGGCCTCGACACCTGCCTGTCGGTCATGCAGGTCCTGCACGAGGGTCTGGCCGACTCCAAGTATCGTCCGTGCCCGCTGCTGGTGAAATACGTCGAGGCGGGCTGGATCGGCCGCAAGGTCAAGCGCGGCTTCTACGACTACTCAGGCGAACGACCGGTTCCCACACGATAGGAGAATCGAGCATGATGCGGTTGATGACTGTCCTTGCGGTGTCCGTCGGCATCCTCCTGGGGGTCATGCCGCTCACGCCGGCCGAAGCGCAATGGGTGTTCGTGGCCCGCAAGGCGCTGGGCCGCATCCATCAGATGACGCAGCCTCCGCAGGACGGCCGGGCAGGCTACGATTTCGCCACGGTCATCCTCGATGCACCGGCCGACAAGGTGTTTTCGACGGCGCTGGAGGCTGCACGCAAGAACACATCGGTCCTCATCCTGATGCAGGATCCGGGCGCCCGCCGGCTGCAGATCTCCGAGGGCGATCGCACCGCGACGCTGAACGTCGTGCCGTTCAACGACGACGTGTCGCAGCTCATGATCGCGGGCCACGCCGGCCCGGGCGAGGGACCGACGTCGTCGCTGGTCGTCCAGGCGGTGATGCGGGTCTGCAAGGAAATGAACAGACACTGCGAAGTCAGCAACTGACTCTTCAGAACGTCGAGCGCGTCGGCGCCACGACGATGTCCCTGATGCAGATCGTGGCCGGCAGCTTCCAGCAATAGAGCACGATGTCGGCCAGCTCCTCGGCCGAGAGGAAGTCGGGGTTGCCCAGGATCTCGCGGTACTTGTCGAAGCTCACGCCCATGCCGGCATGGATGTTGGTGCGGATGTAGCCTGGCGCCACGTTGACCACGCGCACGCCGTTCATGCCTTCGGCCTCGCGCAGCGACTCGCTGAAGGCGCGCACGCCATACTTGCTGGCGGTATAGCCCAGCGCCATCGGCGAGACCTTGCGGTCGCTCACCGAACTGATGTTGATGATGGTGCCCGACTTGCGCGCCGACATGTCGCCGATCACCACCTTGGTGGCGTTCAGCACGCCCTTCAGGTTGACGTCGATCTCGCGGGCATAGCTCGCCGGGTCGACGTCCTTGAAGCCGCGCGCGTCGGCCATGCCGGCGCTGTTGACCAGGCAGGCGGTCTTGCCGAACCGCGCCTCGGCGCCGCGGATGGCGCGCTCGAGCGCGGCATGGTCGGCGACGTCGGCCTCGGCATAGACGGTGCGCTCGGCCGGCAGGTCGGCGACCGGTGCCATGTGGCGGGCGATCAGGACGAGGGCGTTGCCCTCGCGGGCAAAGGCGCGGGCAACGGCGAGGCCGATGCCGGAACTGGCGCCGGTGATGGCAACGAGCGGTCCGGTCATGGCGTTGGTCCTGTCAGCCCTGGTTGGCGATGGCCGCCTTCATGAGGGCGACACCTTCGGGCATGTCCCAGTCGGCGTCGCCTTCGAGCCGGCCGAGTTCGCGGCCCATAGGGTCGACCAGGATCGAGGTCGGCAGCAGCGACACGTCGAGGCCCTGCATGGCCTTCCGGCCCTTGTCGAAATACATGCCGAGATTCGCGAGCTTCCGGTCCTTGTAGAACGGGGCCACCTTGGGACGTGACGCGCCGTCGATGGACAGCGGCAGGACGAGGAACTTGTCCTTGGGAAACATCGCCTGCAGCCGGTCGAGGCTCGGCATCTCCTTGACGCAGGGCACGCACCAGGTGGCCCAGAAATTGATCAGCAGCGCCCTTCCCCGGTAGTCGGCGAAGCGCAGCGGCTTGTCGTCGGCGTCCTGGAACTCGAGATCGGGCAGCGGCTTGGGGGTCTTGGCCTTCTTGAACCTGTCCATTGCCCCCGTGGCCCGCGCGGGAAGCGCGAGAGCCGCCAGAACACCGGCCAGACCACCGGCCAGACCACCGGAGAGAATGTACCTCCGGCCGGGGAGGAAATTAGGGGCGGGATATGCCATAAGCCGCGTTCCTACAGGATCGATGGTTCGAATTCATGGCACGAAAGAACACGACTGCGCGAGCGCCGAAGAGCGGCTCCAACTCGATGTGGGGTGGCCGCTACAAGCTCGGTCCGGCGGAAATCATGGAGCGGATCAACGCGTCCATCGGTTTCGACCGGCGGCTCTATGCCCAGGACATCGCGGGCTCGCTGGCGCATGCCGACATGCTGGTGGCCCAGGGCATCCTCACGGCCAAGGACGGCCGGACCATTCGGCGCGGCCTGGTCAAGGTGCGCGACGAGATCGAGGGCGGCCGCTTCAAGTTCTCGACCAGGCTCGAGGACATCCACATGAACGTCGAGTCGCGGCTTGCCGAGCTGATCGGCCCGGTCGCCGGCCGGCTGCACACGGCACGGTCGCGCAACGATCAGGTGGCGCTCGACGTGCGCCTCTGGGTACGCGACACCATCGATCGCCTCGAGCCGATGCTGCAGGACCTGCAAGCCGCACTGATCGACCGCGCCGACGAGCATGCCGCGACCATCATGCCGGGCTTCACGCACCTGCAGACCGCGCAGCCGATCACCTTCGGCCATCATCTGCTCGCCTATGTCGAAATGATCGGGCGCGATCGCAGCCGCCTTGCCGATTGCCGGGCGCGGCTGAACCAGTCGCCGCTGGGTGCCGCAGCACTTGCCGGCTCGCCGCACCCGATCGATCCCCGACACACTGCCCGGGCGCTCGGCTTCGACGGGCCGATGGCCAACTCGCTCGACGCGGTGTCCGACCGCGACTACGTGGTCGAGTTCATCGCCGCGGCCTCACTCGCCGCCATCCATCTGTCGCGCCTGGCCGAAGAGATCGTGATCTGGTGTTCGGCGCCGTTCCGCTTCATCGCGCTCTCCGATGCCTTCACCACCGGCAGCTCGATCATGCCGCAGAAGCGCAATCCCGATGCCGCCGAGCTGACGAGGGCCAAGACCGGCCGTATCGTCGGCGCCTTCGTGGCGCTCTGCACGGTTTTGAAAGGCCTGCCGCTCACCTATCAAAAGGACATGCAGGAGGACAAGGAGCCGCTGTTCGACGCCGCCGACTCCCTCGAACTGGGCATTGCTGCCATGACCGGCATGGTCCGCGACCTCAAGGCCAACCCGGCCCGCATGCGCGCCGTTGCCGCGGCCGACTATTCGGTGGCCACGGACCTCGCCGACTGGCTGGTGCGCGAGATCGGGCTGCCGTTCCGCCAGGCCCATCACGTCACCGGCACGCTGGTCGGCAAGGCTTCAGACAAGGGCATCGACCTCGACAAGCTGTCGCTCTCCGAGATGCAGGCCGTCGAACGCCGGATCACCCGGGATGTCTACCGCGTGCTCACGGTCGAGGCTTCGGTCAAGGCGCGCAAGAGCCTGGGCGGCACGGCGCCGGCCAATGTCGCGCGCGCGGCGAGGGAAGCGCGGCGTCGTTTTCTGGGGCGCAGCAAGGGAGCGCGTCGATGAGCTTCTTCGAGACGTCGGTGAT
>RGPT01000213.1 GCA_010032545.1 Alphaproteobacteria bacterium | reverse complement strand
ACCCAGCCGGCTGCAAATCGCCCTGCGTCATGTAAAGTGGATGGTAGATGACCTTGTGCGGCCCACGCGGAGGGAAAGTGTAGACTCGGAGCGGATCCGAAGGCAGCACGACGTGCTGAGCACGGACCTGAGGGGAGCCGTCCACGTAGTACACCGGCACTGGAAGCCCATGACATTCCAACATCTGTGTTTTGTTGGACAGCCGCCCCGCGAGTTCCCGTTCAGAATCAAAACAAGGGTCCCCAGACCCCCCGTGTCTTTACAACCGTTACTTTCCTCCTTCCGGCGATCCTTTCGCCCGATTCGATCTGGATGGTGGCGTGCTGGACGCCGAAGTGCTCGCGCAGGTCACGGCACATGCTGGCGAGAAAGCCGTCGTCGACCGTGGCGCCCGGCCGCACCAGATGCGCCGTCAATGCCACTTCGGTCGTGCTCATCGCCCAGATATGAAGGTCGTGGACCTCGGTGACGCCGGGCTGGCCGGCGAGGAAGCGTTCGACCTTCTGGCGATCGACGCCCCGCGGTACGGCATCGAGGGCGAGATTGACCGATTCGCGCAGCAACGACCAGGTTCCCACCGTGATGACGATCGCGATCACCAGGCTGGTCGCGGGATCGAGCCATAGCCAGCCGGTGAACATCATGGCGACGGCTGCCAGCACGACGCCGAGCGAGACCGCGGCGTCGGCCGCCATGTGCATGAAGGCGCCCTGGATGTTGATGTCGCCCTTGCGGCCCGACATGAACATCATCGCGGTGGCGGCATTGATGCCGATGCCGACCAGCGCCACCACGATGACCGTCGTCTCCACGACCGGTTCGGGCTTGCCCAGCCGCTGGACGGCCTCCCAGGCGATGCCGCCTACGGCCACCAGCAGCAGGAGCGCGTTGGCGAGCGAGGCCAGGATCGAGGTCCGCCTGAGCCCGTAGGTGCGCCGTTCGGTGGGCCGGCGCTTGGCCAGGGTCGCCGCGCCCCAGGCCATTATCAGGCTGAGCACGTCGCCGAGATTGTGGCCGGCATCGGCCAAAAGGGCGAGCGAGTTGCCCACGAACCCGTAGTAGGCCTCGACGATCACGAAGCCCGTGTTCAGGCCGATGCCGATGGCGAAGGCACGGTTGTAGTTGGCCGGGCCGTGGGCGTGGCCATGATGCGCGTGAGAGTGGGCGTGATCGTGCCCACCGCTTCCGTGCGCGTGGTCATGGCCGTGGTCGCTCGGGTCTTTGGCCATCGGCAATCGCCGGTCCTAGCGCCGCTTGCCGTCGCTGCGCGCGGCCTCCAGCCGCTCGACGGCGGCCGGATGGCCGCTGGCACGGGCCCTCTTGATCGCGGTCAGCCCGTCCTTGGTCGTGCGGTCGATCTCGGCGCCGGCCGCGATCAGGCGGTCGATGAGCGCCACGTCGCCCGCCGCGGCGCAGATCAGCGCCGTCCAGCCGTTGCCGTCGGCACGATTGATGTCGGGCCTTGCCTTCAGCAGCCGCTCGACCATGGCGCCGTCGCCGCCCATCGCCGCGCGCATCAGGGCGGTCTTGCCGCGCCGGTCGGCGTGATCGACGTTCGCGCCGGCTCTCAGAAGATGGTCGACCATGTCGCCGCGCCGGCTCTCGGCTGCGCGCATGAGCGCGGTTTTGCCCTTACCGTCGGCGTGATCGACGCGGGCCCTCACCATCAGGAGACGGTCGGCAACGGCCAGGTGGCCGCCTTCGGCCGCGCGCATCAGGGCAGTCATGCCCTTGCCGTCGACGCAATTGGCGTCCGCGCCGGCCGCCAGAAGACGGTCGACGACGTCGAGATGGTCCCGGCCGGCAGCGCCCATCAAGGCCGTCCAGCCGTTGCCATCGGCATGGTTTACGTCGGCGCCGGCCTTGAGAAGCCGCTCGACGGCGGCGTCATCGCCGCCCAAGGCGGCCATTACCAAGTCTTCCATCGCCATCGATCCTTTGCCGCGGTGCCATTTTGTCGAAGACTGCCATGCCGTCCGCGGCAAGACCACAGCCGACAAATGCGAGGCCCGCCGTTGAATGTATCTTCAAGTCGTTGTTGGATGTCGCGCTATCGGATGACAGAGGACGGCGTCGATGCTGAACAAGCGTGAATTTCTGCACACTGTCGGGCTGACCGCAGCGGCGGCCGCGACGTCCGGATCCAATCCGGCTATGGCGCAGGCGGGTCGCCCCGGCTTTTTCAAGGCGCGGGAGATCGCCGAAGCGGGCTTCATCTACGGCCTGCCGATGGTGATGAACTATGCGATCATGTACGAATTCGTCATCGACAGGAATTCGGGCCAGTACAAGGCGCCGTTCAACCAGATCGCCAACGAGGCGCGTGTCTTCACCTACAAGGACACGGCCGTCGTGACGCCGAACAGCGACACGCCCTATTCGCTGCTGTGGGTCGACCTGCGGGCCGAGCCGATGGTGGTCTCGGTGCCGGCGGTCGATCCCAAGCGCTACTACTCGGTGCAGCTCTGCGACGGCAACACCTACAACTACGGCTACATCGGCAGCCGCGCGACGGGCAGCGGCGCCGGGGACTACCTGATCGCGGGTCCGGGCTGGACCGGCGCGACGCCGCCCGGAATCAAAAAGGTGTTCCGTTCGAGCACGCAGTTCTCGATCGTCATCTTCCGCACCCAGCTCTTCAACGCCGACGACATGGATGGCGTGAAGAAGGTGCAGGCAGGCTACAGGTGCCACCCGCTGTCGGGCTTCATGAAGCAGCCGGCGCCGCCGGCCGCGCCGGCCATCGATTTCCCCAGGATCGACAAGGAACTCGTCAAGACCAACTTCTTCGAGTACCTCGACTTCGCCCTGCAGTTCGCGCCCGCCCTGCCCAACGAGAAGGAGATCCGCGAGCAGCTCGCCGGCATCGGGATCGGTGCCGGCAAGACCTTCAACTTCAAGGACCTCTCGCTCGAGGACAAGCTGGAGATCGGCCTCGGCATGAAGGAGGGAGAGCGCAAGGTCGACGCGGCGGTGGCGGGCCTCGGCAAGGAGATCAACGGCTGGCGCGTCAGCGGGGCGCAGGGCGACGCAGCTTACTTTGGCGGCGACTGGCTGAAGCGCGCAGCCGGCGCGAAGGCAGGCATCTACGGCAACAATCCCGACGAGGCCACCTATCCGCTCACGCGCAACGACGATACCGGCCAGCTGCTGGACGGCAGCAAGCACGACTACACGCTGACATTCCCGGCCGGACAGATGCCGCCCGTCAACGCCTTCTGGTCGGTGACCATGTACGACGGCAAGACGCAGCTGCTGATCGAGAATCCGATCGATCGCTATCTGATCAATTCGCCGATGCTGCCGGGCATGAAGACGAACGGCGGCGGCTCTCTGACGCTGTACATCCAGAACAAGTCGCCCGGACGCGACAAGGAGGCCAACTGGCTGCCCGCGCCCGCCGGTCCGATCTTCATGGTCATGCGGCTCTATTGGCCGAAGACGGGGACGCCCTCGATCCTGCCGCCCGGCGACGGCACCTGGCGGCCGCCCGGCGTGAAACGCGCGACCTAGGTTTTCGCGCCGGGCGGAGCTATTGAGCGCCGCCGTTCAACGTGAAACCATGGCCGGCACGCGTGGGAACGAAGAACGAATTTCCGAAGCGTCGACGATGTGCGACGGCAACGGAAGGGAGGACCACAGGATGCTGGCCAACACCAAACGGGTTCTGACCGAGGAACAACGCGAGCAGTGGGCGGTCGACGGCTACCTGCAGCTGGAAGGCGCGCTCAGCCCGGCGGAAGTGGACTTTTTTTCGAAGCAACTCGACCGCGTGCGTCTGCAGCCAGGCTACGAGCCCGCGCCGGGCAAGTTGCCCCGCGGGCACTATGCCTGGGCCGACGGTGCCGATCCGAACCCCGATGGCTTCATGGATCGCCGTGACCTGCTCACCTACCATCAGTCGTTCATCGATCTGATCGACCGGCCGCGCGTGTTCGACCTGATCCTCGACCTGATGGGCCCCTACATCCAGTTCTCGATGAGCCAGGCGATCGTGCGCGCCTCGACCGACACCTTTCCGGGCTACACCCACACCGACGGCGGCGAGGCCCAGCGCGCCATCCGCGTCAGCGAGACCAGCCGGCCGCTGGCGGTGAAGGTGATGTACCTGCTGACCGACGTCACCGAGCCGGACAGCGGCAACTTCACGATCTTTCCCGGCAGCCATCTCCGGCCCTTCCCCGAGCGGGCGGAGCGCATCCCCGGGCCGAAGATGCCGGGCGCCGTGCCGCTGCTGGGCAAGGCCGGCGACGCCTATGTCTTCCCGCATGCGATCTGGCACGGCCCGTCGCCCAACCGCTCCGGCAAGGCCCGCAAGACCCTGCTCTACAACTACTGTCAGATGTTCATGCGTGCCTACGATTTCGGCACGCCCTACGCCTCGCTGTTCGGGCGCTGCACGCCGCGCCAGCGCCGCCTGCTGGGCGACCTCGGCCACGACTTCCGTCCGGGCGATTTCTTCTACGCGCCCGAGGACCAGGAAACGCTGATGACGGGCCGGGCCTGAGGGCAGGAGAAGCACTCTCATGTATAGGCGATCGTTGATCGGGTCTGCGGCGGCGACAGGCCTGCTGTCGACCGTCGCCCGGGCGCAGTCGTTCCCGTCCAAGCAGCTCCGGGTACTGGTCGGCTTCGCCGCGGGCGGCGGCGGCGATATCGTGGCCCGCGTCCTGGCGGCGGAGCTGACCAAAAGCGCCGGCCTTTCGATCCTGGTCGACAACAAGCCCGGCGCCGGCGGCAATATCGCTGCCCGCGAGGCGCTGCGCGCGCCGCCCGACGGCCACACCATCCTGCTGGCCACGCTGGGCATGCTGACGGTCAATCCCTATGCGATGAAGGACGCGGGCTTCGATCCGCGGACCGACATTGCGCCGGTCTGTCTGGCGGTCGATTTCTCCAACGTGCTGGTGGTCCATCCCAGCGTGCCGGCCAGGTCGCTCGCCGAGTATCTCGACCTCGCCCGGCGGCCGGGGGGAATCGACTACGGCACCTCGGGCGTGGGCAGCGCCGCCCATCTCGCCGGCGAGTTGTTGAAGGCAAGGAGCGGCGCGCGCCTCAACCATGTACCGTTTCGCGGCGGCGCGCCGGCCATGAACGATCTGCTGGCGGGCCACATACCGTCGCTGATCGCAAGCGCTCCCACGGCTACCGGCTTCATGCGTGAGGGCCGCATCCGCGCCCTCGCCATGACCGGCGATAAACGCTCGCCTTTCGACCCCGAGATTCCCACCATCGCCGAACAGGGCTTTCCCGGCTACGCCGCCACCAATTGGTATGCCGTCGTGGTGTCGTCGAAAGTACCACCAGATGCCGTGGCGACGCTCAATACCCTCATCACGAAGGCGCTGGCCGTGCCCGAGGTGCGGGCAGCCTACGCCCAGCAGGGCATGGAGACCCTGGGCGGCACCGTCGCCGGGGCTGCTGCCCATATCGCCCGTGAAACCGAGGTCTGGAAGAAGGTTATTGCCGACGCCGGCATCAGCCTGGAATGAGGCAGACGTTGTGCTGAAAAGACCGCGCTGCTGCCCGATGGCGACGAAGAGGAGACATTGATGTATCGCCGATCGTTGATGCGCGCCGTGGCGGCGGCCGGCCTGCTGCCGGGTCCGATCGCCGGCGCGGCGCGGGCGCAGTCGTTCCCGTCCAAACAGCTCCGACTGCTGGTCGGATTCGCGGCGGGCGGTGGCGGCGACATCGTCGCCCGAATCCTGGCGGCGGAGCTGACCAAAAGCGCCGGCCTGTCGGTCCTGGTCGACAACAAGCCCGGCGCCGGCGGCAATATTGCAACCAAGGAGATGCTGCGGGCGCCTGCCGACGGACACACCATCCTGCTGGCAAATGTCGGCATGCTGGCGGTCAACCCCTATGCGATGAAGGACGTCGGCTACGATCCGCAGACCGACATCGCGCCGGTGTGTCTGGCGGTCGATTTCTCCAACGTGCTGGTGGTCCACCCCAGCGTGCCGGCGAGGTCCCTCACCGAGTATCTCGAGCTGGCCAAGCGGCCCGAGGGCATGGATTACGGCACCTCTGGCGTCGGCAGCGCCGGCCACCTCGCGGGCGAGCTGCTGAAGGCCAGGAGCGGCGCGCGGCTGAACCACATACCGTTTCGCGGCGGTGGGCCGGCGATGAACGATCTGGTGGCGGGCCACGTGCCGTCGCTGATCGCCAGCGCCCCCACTGCCACTGCCTTCATGCGAGACGGCCGCATCCGCGCGCTCGCCGTCACCGGCGCCAGGCGCTCGCCGTTCGATCCCGAGATTCCCACCATCGCCGAACAGGGCTTTCCCGGCTACGCCGCCACCAACTGGTACTGCATCGTGGTGTCGTCGAAGGTGCCGCCGGAGATCGTGGCCACGCTCAACACGATCATGACCAGGGCGCTGAAGGCGCCAGAGGTGCAGGCCGCCTACGGCCAACAGGGCATGGAGACGCTCGCCGGCACGGCGGCCGAGGCCGCCGCCCACATCGCGCGCGAAACCGAAATCTGGAAGAAGGTCATCGCCGACGCCGGCATCCGCCTGGAGTGAGGCGGTCGGCGCTCACCGCACCTTGAACACCAGCTTGCCCTTCAGGTGACGCGCCTTGCTGATCTGGACGGCTTCCACGGCGTCGGCCAGGCCGAAGAGCCTGACGGGGGGCACGCGCACCACACCGATGCGATGGAGTTCGGCGATGCGTTCGAGCGCCGGCCGGTCGCGGCTGACGGCCGGCCGCAGGGATGTCACGTCGGCGCGATCGGGTTTGGGCGCCTGCGCGCCGGAGGCGATGAAGGCTGCCCGTCCGCCCGGCTTGAGCACCGCGAAGGACTGCATCGCCACGTCGCCGCCCACGGTCTCGAACACCGCGTCGACATTGCTCACGACCTTGCGGAAGTCGGTCGCGTTGTAGTCGATGACCTGGTCGGCGCCCAGCTCGCGCACGAATTCG
>RGPT01000212.1 GCA_010032545.1 Alphaproteobacteria bacterium | reverse complement strand
TGTGGCGGGCGGCGGCGGCCTCAAACGACGGATCGTGCGCCAAAACCGTCGCGCCCTGGGCCAAAGCGACGTGCGTGGTGCCGTGACCCGCGAACTTTTCGACATTGGTGATCAGCATCACCCGGTCTTTCAGCAGCATGGCTATTCCTTTAGGTTGCCCCGCATGAGCGATACCCCCGATTACGACGGCCCGCAAAGCGCGTCCTTCGGCTACCGCGACGTCCCGGCGTCGGAGAAGGCGGGCATGGTGCGCCAGGTCTTCGAGAGCGTGGCGCCGCGCTACGACCTGATGAACGACCTGATGTCGGGCGGCGTCCACCGGCTCTGGAAGAACACGCTGGTCGACGTGGTGAATCCCCGCCCGGGCGAGAAGTTCCTCGATGTGGCCGGCGGCACCGGCGATATCGCCTTCCGCATCCTGAAGCGCCAAATGGAAGGTAAAGGGGGCGAGCGGCCCGATGTCACGGTCTGCGACATCAATCCGGCGATGCTGGAGGTGGGCCGCGACCGCGCCGTCGATCGTGGCCTCCTTCACGGCCTCACCTGGACCACGGGCGACGCCGAGGCCCTGCCGTTCCCCGACCGCTCGTTCGACGGCTACACGATCGCCTTCGGCCTGCGCAACGTCACGGATATCGACAAGGCGCTGGGCGAGGCGCATCGCGTGCTGAAGCCGGGCGGTCGCTTCTTCTGCCTCGAGTTCAGCAAGGTCACGTCACCGGCCCTCGGCCGCCTCTACGATACCTACTCGGAGCGGGCGTTGCCCTTCTTCGGCAAGCTCGTCGCCAAGGATGCCGACTCCTATCGTTATCTGCACGAGAGCATTCGCCGCTTTCCGCCGCAGCGCGAGCTGGCCCGGCGCCTCCGCGGGGCGGGGTTCGTCAACGTCGCCTGGCGCGACATGACGCTGGGCGTCGTCGCGCTCCACAGCGCCTGGCGCATCTAGATGTTGCGCGCGCTTCGCAACAGCTGGCGCCTGTTGCGCATGGCGTCGAGCTTCGCCCGTCACGATGCGCTGTTTCCGCTCGAGACATTGGGCATCGCGCCGGCGCTGATCGCGTGGGCAAGGCTGTTCGCCCGTCGTCGCGATCCACGCCGGCCCGGCGAACGGCTGGCAGCGGCGCTGCAGGATATGGGGCCGTCCTTCATCAAGCTTGGACAGGCGCTCTCGACCCGGGCCGATCTTCTGAACGAAGGCGTCGCCGCCGACCTCGGCCGCCTGCAGGATCATCTGCCGGCCTTCTCCGGTGCCGAAGCGCGCCGGATTGTCGAAAGCGAGCTCGGTCAGCCGCTGGAGGCGTTGTTCGCCAGTTTCGAGGACAAGCCCGTCGCGGCGGCCTCGATCGCCCAGGTGCATTTCGCGGTCACCACCGACGGCCGCGACGTGGCGGTGAAGGTGCTGCGTCCTGGCATCGAGAAGGCCTTTGAACGCGATCTCGACCTCTTCTACTGGATCGCCGAGCTGGTCGAGCGCGCCCAGCCGCGTTTCCGACGATTGAAGCCGGTCGACTCCGTGCGGGCGTTCGCCGACGTGGTGCGGGTCGAGATGGATCTGCGCATGGAAGCCGCGGCGGCCGAGGAGCTGGGTGAGAACTTCGCCGATGATCCAGGATACCGGGCGCCCACGATTGATTGGGACCGTACCGCCCAGCGCGTGCTCACTCTCGAGCGGGTCGACGGCATCCCGATCGGCGATCGCGAGGCCATCGTGGCGGCTGGCCACGACGCCGACGTCATCATGAAAACGTGCGCCGAGGCGTTTTTCTACCAGGTGTTCCGTGACGGCTTCTTTCACGCGGACATGCACGGCGGCAACGCCTTCGTCGATCGCGAGGGCCGCGTCGTGCCGGTCGATTTCGGGATCATGGGCCGGATCGACGAGGACACGCGGGGCTACCTTGCCGAGCTTCTGGTCGCTTTCCTGCGGCGCGACTACCGCGCCGTGGCCGAGGTCCAGTTCCGGGCGGGATACGTGCCGCCCGACCAGTCACTGGAAATGTTCGCCCAGGCGTGCCGGTCGATCGGCGAGCCGATCTTCGGCAAGCCGAGCCATGACATTTCGATCGCGCGCCTGCTTGCCCAGTTGCTGCGCGTCACCGAGCAGTTCGAAATGGCAGTACAGCCGCAGCTTCTGTTGTTGCAGAAGACCATGCTGATGGCCGAGGGGATGGGCACCAAGCTCAATCCCAGGGTCAACATCTGGGAACTGGCGCGGCCCTTGATCGAGGAATGGATGCGCACCCATTTCGGGCCGCGCGCGACGGTGGAACGGGCGGTCGAGGATGTCGCCCAGGCGATCCGACGCCTGCCACGGTTGATCGACAGCCTCCATCTCGTGGTCGAGCACGAGCGTCGCATCGCCGAACGTGCCGCCGCGCCGCCCTTGCCGGTTCGGGGTCGCCTCTGGCCGCGCGTCGGCTTCGCAGAGGCTGTTGCGATTCTTGCCCTTCTGGCGGCAATCGTCGCCTGGTGGCACTAGTCGATGACGACACCGGACATCGTCTTTGGTTTGGCGGTGTTCCTGCTCGCGGGTACGGTCAAAGGGCTGGTGGGTCTCGGTTTGCCGACCATCACGATCGCGCTCACGTCGCTTTTCCTGCCGCTGACCGAAGCGATCGCCTTGATCGCGCTGCCCACCATCTTCACCAATGTCTGGCAGGCCGCGATCGGCGGCCAGTTCCGCGTGATCGTCCGACGTCAGTGGCCTCTCATCGTGCCGTTGGTGGTCTCGCTCTATCTCACGATGTGGCTGGTCGGCCAGAGAGGTCCGAGCTGGGCGTTCCTCGTCCTGGCGGCGGTGTTGGTGCTCTACAGCGGGCTTGGCCTTTTGCGCATCCGCCTGCATATCCACGCCGATCTGGAGCGGCCTTTGGCGCCCGTGATCGGCGTCGTATCGGGCTTTGTCGCCGGCCTTGTCGGCGTACCGATCATCCCCCTGATGCCCTACCTGCAGGGGCTCGATATCAAGCCCTCGGAGCTCGTCCAGACCCTGGGTGTCGTGCTGTTCGCGACCTCCCTCATCCTCACCGCATCGCTGCTCTTTTTCGGCCTTCTCGATGGCCCGCGGGCCATCGTCTCGGCGGTCGCCGTCGTGCCGGCACTCGCCGGCATGTGGATCGGGCAGCAGGTCCGCCAGCGCCTGTCCGTCGAGCAGTTCCGGCTGGCCGTGTTCTGGGCGCTACTGCTGACCGGGGTCTATACTTTCGCCAGCCGCCTGTTGTGATAGTCTAGCTGTCATGTTGCACGGCAAGCGGATCCTGCTGATCGTCGCGGGCGGCATAGCGGCCTTCAAGTCGCTTGAGCTCATTCGCCGGCTGCGCGAGCGCGGCGCGGCCGTGCGCTGCGTACTCACCGAAGCGGGCGCCAAGTTCGTGACGCCACTCTCGCTACAGGCCCTATCGGAGGACCGCGTCTACAGCGACATGTTCTCGCTGACCGACGAAAGCGAGATGGGTCACATCCAACTCTCGCGCGACGCCGACCTTCTGGTGGTGGCGCCGGCCACGGCCAATATTCTGGCGCGCATGGCAGGCGGCCTTGCCGACGATCTCGCGGCCACGGTGCTGCTGGCGACCGACAAGCCCGTGCTCGTGGCGCCGGCCATGAATGTCCGGATGTGGACCCATGCCGCGACGGCCACCAATGTCGAGACTTTGAAGGCGCGCGGCGTCTTTTTTGTTGGACCCAACGACGGTGCCATGGCTTGCAACGAACATGGGCCCGGCCGCATGTCGGAGCCGTCGGAGATTGTCGCCGTGATCGAGTCGATGCTTGGCGCCGGCCGACCGCCTCTTGCGCAGCCCATGGCCGGCAAGCGCGCGCTCGTGACAAGCGGCCCGACACGCGAGGCGATCGACCCGGTTCGCTACATCTCCAACCATTCTTCGGGCAAGCAGGGCCATGCCATCGCCGCCGCGCTCGCTCGCCTCGGTGCCGAAGTCACGCTGGTGAGCGGTCCGGTCGCTTTGGCCGATCCACCCGGCGTACGCACCATCCATGTCGACTCGGCCGACCAGATGCTGGCTGCCTGCCTTGGCGTCGGCACGATCGATGTCGCCGTCTGCGCCGCCGCCGTCGCCGACTGGAAGGTGGCAAAGCCTTCAGGTGCCAAGATCAAGAAGAAGCCGGGCGCACAGCCGCCGGCGGTAGAGCTCGCACCCAACCCCGATATTCTCGCCACCCTGTCGAAGCCTGGCGCCGGGCGCCCTGAGGTGGTCGTGGGCTTTGCTGCCGAGACCGAGAACCTGGTGGCCAATGCGATCGACAAGCGACGGCGCAAGGGCTGCGACTGGATCGTGGCCAACGACGTGTCGCCGGCCACCGGCACCTTCGGCGGCGAACGCAATACCGTCCACCTGATCAGCGCTACGGGCGTCGAGGACTGGCCAACCCTGGCCAAGGACGAGGTTGCCGATCGTCTAGCCGCGCGCATTGCACTTCATCTGGCCCGACCGCGATCGGCGGAAGCAGCGGAGTAATGGTCGCATGAACGGTGTCGAGAGCGTCGAGATCGAGGTCGTGCGGCTCGCACACGGGCGGGACCTGGCGCTGCCTGACTATGCGACCGCCGCCGCCGCTGGTGTCGATCTTCTGGCCGCCATCGACGGCGAGATGGAGCTGGGGCCGCTCGAGCGGAAAATCGTCCCGACCGGGATTTCGCTGGCGTTGCCCGTGGGATTCGAAGCGCAGGTGCGCCCGCGTTCCGGCCTGGCGGCCAAGAATGGCATCACCGTCGCCAACGCTCCGGGCACGATCGATGCCGACTATCGCGGCGAAATAGGGGTCATCCTGATTAATCTCAGCCGCGAGCCTTTCAAGATCACACGCGGCATGCGAATTGCACAACTGGTCATTGCCAGGCACGCCCGGGCGATCTGGCGAGAGGTCGGCGAGCTCGACCGGACGGCAAGGGGTGCCGGTGGCTTTGGGTCGACGGGCGTTTCGCCCGGCCAGGCGAAGACAGGAACGAGATGACGGGACCGGTGCGGAGGACCTGAGGGGAAGACGGGATGCCGCGGCTCAGCAAGAAGACAATGTTCGCTCTCGAGGCAGTGCTCGACGTGGCATTCCATGTCGGGGAGCACCCTGTGCGCAGCGGTGACATCACCCAGCGCCAGCGCATCCCGAAGCGCTATCTGGAGCAGGTCCTGCAGCATCTGGTTCGCGCCGGCATACTGTCGGGCAAGCGCGGCCCCAGGGGCGGTTACCGTCTCGGCCGAGACCGGGCCCAGATAACGTTGGGCGAGGTCGTTCGCGTCGTGCGCAATCTGGAGGCCGAGACAGAACCCAGCGATCCCACGGTCGGCTCGCCGCTCGCTCATGAGGTCGTATGGCCGGTGTGGGAAAAGCTGCGCGAGAACATGATGGCGCAGCTCGATGGCATCTCGATCGACGATCTCTACCGGCATGCGCGCGACAAGGGGCTCGTTACGCCGCCCGGCCCGCAGGCGCGTCAGGTCGTTCTCTGAAATTTCCTGCGCTATGCTCGTCCGTCGGTTCATGAACGGAGGAGCAAGACCATGGCTGCGGCCAAAGCTAAAGCGAAGAAAGCCAAACCCAACCCGCGCAACAAGAAGCTGTACGACGACGGCATGAAGATGCGCAAAGCCGTGCTTGGTGCGGCTTACGTCGACAACTCGCTGGCCGGCGCCGCCAACGACGACTTCATGATGGCGTTCCAGGACATCACGACCGAGTATTGCTGGGGCTATGCCTGGACGCGACCGGGCCTGTCGAAGAAGTCGCGCTCGATGCTGAACCTCGCGATGCTGGCGGCGCTGAATCGTGGCCCCGAGCTCAAGCTCCATATCAACGGCGCGCTGAACAACGGTCTGACCAAGGACGAGATCAAGGAGATCTTCCTGCAGGTCGCGATCTATTGCGGTATTCCGGCCAGCCTCGATGCCTTCAAGACGGCGAGCGGCGTGTTCAAGGAACGCGGCATCTGAACCATGCTCGCCATTCGAGCAGCGCAGGTCGGGGAGGCGACGATGCTGACCGCGCTCTGCGTCCGCTCGAAGGCACATTGGGGCTATGACGCCGACTTCATGCGGCGGAGCGTGGCCGCGTTGCGCGTGCGTTCGGCCGACATCGCGCTGGGGCGCGTGCTGGTGGCCGTCGATGGCAAGGATCGCGCCATCGGCGTCGCCAGTGTGATCCCGGAAGGCGAGAGCGCCGACCTCGACCTGTTTTTTGTCGATCCGCCCTTCATGGGCCGCGGCATGGGCCGCGTCCTCTTCGAAGCGGCGGTTCGTTCGGCTCGTCTGTTCGGCGCCAGGACGCTGACCATCCTTGCCGACCCCAATGCTGCGGCCTTCTACGAACGCATGGGCGCGCGCTTCCTGCGAAACGCGCCGTCAGACGCCATTCCCGGACGCAGCCTGCCACTCTATGAATACGACATCACTGTTGAGGCAGCCTCATGACCGCACTCGCTCCCCCCGCCACCATCGCTTTCCTCGGACTCGGCATGATGGGCCGCCCGATGGCGGCGCGACTTGCCGGCGCCGGCTTCACGTTGCGCGTGTTCGACATTTCGCAGAAGGCGGTCGCGGATTTCGTCGGCGCCTATCCCTCGGCCCTGGCCACCGCCTCCGCGAAGGTGGCGGCAGAGGGCGCTGATGCGCTGATCACCATGTTGCCCGACGGCAAGATCGTGCGGCAGGCGCTGATCGCAGGCCGCGATGCGGCGCGCGAGGGCCTGGGCGCCGGCGCCCTGGTGCTCGACATGAGTTCGTCCAATCCCGTCGATACCCAGAGGCTCGCGCGCGATCTGGCTGCGTCGGGCGTGGCGTTGCTCGATGCCCCGGTCTCCGGCGGCGTGAAGCGCGCGGTCGATGGCTCCCTTGCGACCATGGTGGGCGGCGGCGCTGCCGACCTCGAGCGGGCGCGACCACTGCTTGGCGCCATGGGCAAGACCATCACGCTCTGC
>RGPT01000211.1 GCA_010032545.1 Alphaproteobacteria bacterium | reverse complement strand
CGCTCGCCTGGCTCGCCAACGCGCTCAACAAGCACGGCCGGCACCTCAAGACGGGCGACCTGGTGTTGACCGGATCTGTGCATCCGCCGGCGTTCCTGCCGGGCACCGGTGTTGCCCGGACGGAGTTCGAGACGCTGGGCGCTACGGAGATCACGATCAGATAAAGGCCGGCGAGAGGCCTATCCAGTAAATGGCTTGCGCTGTCCCAAAAAAGAACATATAGTGAACATTCAATTCGGGAGGTAATCTCTTGGACGATATGTTCGCGACCATGACCGACGCTTTCCTTTCTTCGCGCGGTCATCCAGGGCTCGAGAGCCGGGCGTCGTCTCAACTGGGGTTGCGGCGCCTTCGCCAGCGCCATGCTGGCCTTGCCCGGTCGGTGGCCCGGCGATTGGCGACGGATCGGCTGTTCTTCGCCATTCGTCCCGATCCGGAAACGGCCAACGCGATTGCCGAACGCACCAGGCTCTGGCGCACCGAATATGGACTGACAGGCCGGCCGCTCAAGCCGGAGCACCTGCATGTCACGCTTTTTCATGTGGGCGATGCCGCCCGGACGCCGCCGGGTGAGTTGATCGAAGCGTTGGTGGAGCGGGTGGCGGGCGTGGCCATGCCGGCATTCCGCGTCGAGTTCGACCGGATCATGAGTTTCAGCAACGGGGCTTTCGTGCTCGCCGGCGACGAGAGTCTGATCGGCTTGGAAGTCTTGCAACAGCGGCTGAGCGATGTGCTCGATCCGGAACCGCGGCCGGCGCGGCGCTTCGTGCCGCATGTGACGCTGCTGCGCGACGCGAGGCACATTGCCGAGCAGTCCATCGAGCCGATCGGCTGGACGGCGTGTGAAGTCGCGCTGGTGCACAGCCGGCTGGGGCAAACGGCGCAGCGGGACGTCGCGCGCGTGGCCCTGCAGCCAGGCTGAACTGGCCGCTGCGGACGGCCGCAATTTGGTCCACTTGCCGGTTTTCCGGCGGGCGCTTTCGACTAAGCTGCCGGACATGAAGCCTTATGTCATTTGCCACATGGTCACGAGCGTCGATGGGCGAATCTGGGGAAGTCGCTGGCGGCCGAAGGCCAATGTCGTCCCCGGGTTGTTCGAGCGCCTGCACGATCAGCTGGGCGGCGGATCGTGGCTGTGCGGCCGCGTCACGGCGCAGGAGTTCGCCAAGGGCACGACGCCGCAGTATCCGGCGAGCGACCAGGTCTTTGCGCGCGAGCACTGGTTCGCGCAGCGCGGGGCCAAGGCGTGGGGCATCTTCCTGGATGCCAAGGGCAAGGCGGTGTGGGCGCGGGCGGACATCGGCGGCGATCCGATCCTCGTCATTCTGACCGAGGCGGTGCCCGACCGCCATCTGGCCGGCCTGCGCGCCGACGGCGTCTCCTACATCTTCGCGGGCGCCACCGAGATCGATCTGGCGGCCGCGCTCGAAACGCTCAATCGCGAGCTCGGCATCGAACGCCTCCTGCTGGAGGGCGGGGGCGGCGCCAATGGCGCCCTTTTGCGTGCCGGCCTGATCGACGAGCTCAGCCTGGTCATTTCCCCGGCGATCGATGGTAGCTCGGGCGCGCCCACCGTCTTCAACTCCGGTGGCGTCGACCTCGGTCCCGCGCCGATTGAGCGCATGACGCTGGCGAGCCACGAGGTGCTCGACGGCGGCGCGATCTGGCTGCGCTACAGGCTGAGTTCGGCGGCTCTCTGACGGGGGCGTGGTTTGCGCAACGGCTAAAGGCGCGAGACCTTCCACAGCTTGTCCAGTCGCGCCGCATCCTCGCGGATTCTCTCACGCAGAACCTGATCGCTCTTGATGTACTTGCGAGGGTACATCGCGATCAGTTGTGCGAACTCAGCTCTGGTCGCTCCCTCGGCCTTCGCGGCTGAAATCGCTTCCTTGGCGTTGACTTCATCCGGCCGATTCGACGCAAAGGGCGCCGTCCCGAAGCCAAAGCAGCCAGCAACTAGATCCGTCCAAGCCATATAGCCCCCAATGCAGCGCCACCTTCTACAGAGTATTCAAAGCTATCTCAATGCGCAGGTCCGGCGGCCGCCCGCGTCCTAGTCGGCTGCCTTCCGGTCGACGAAGGTGAGGGTGCCGTCGGCCCGCTCTCCCTTGAGGTAGCGAAAGGTGCCGGCGCCGGTGGCGAGCAGGGCACCTGTCTGGTCGTAGATCTCGGTTTCGGCGGCGAAGGTGCTCTGGCTGGTAGATGGCCGCCACGCGCCCAGGATGGTGAGCACGTCGCCGTCGCGTGCCGCCTTGATGAACTGCGTGGTGAAGGCGAGTGTGACCGAAAGCCTGCGCGCGGTCGCCGTCTCGTTGAAGGTGCAGGCAAAACCGCTGGCCGAATCGAGCAGCGTCATCAACACGCCGCCGTGCAGCAGGCCGTTGGCGTTGCACAGCTCCGGCCGCACTTTCAGGCGCATCTCGGCGAAGCCCGGCCGCCACGCAACGACTTCATGGCCGATCAGGCCATTGAAGCCGCGGAACTCATATGGAGCGACCGGCCGTGCATCGGCCGGTCGTTGGATCGCCATGACGGGAGAGCAGGCTAGCGGCGCGTCATTGCCGACATCGGCAGCCGGTGGCCGTTGCCATTGCCGTTGGTCGCAGGCCGCACGGCAGCAGACGCTGGCGCGACGGACGGCTGGGCCGCCATGCCGGTGCGGATGTCGCGCGCGACCTTGACCAGGCGCGGGCCCCAGTCGGCCTCGAGCCGGTCGCGGCTGATCTGGTAGATCGGCGCCGAAGCGTTGATCGCATAGGCCGCGGTGCCGTCGGAGTTGCGCAGCGGCGCGCCCACGCCGCAGAGCTCGGGCAGCCACTCGCCCCAGGTGACACAGAAGCCGTGATCGGCCAGTTCCTTGAACGAGCGGTCGAGGCCGGCTTTGACCTTGGTCCAATCATCGCGCCAGCGGCGGCGGATGGCGTCGATCTGCTTGTTGCGGTCGGCGTCGGTCAGCGAGAATAGATAGGCGCGGCCCATCGCCGTGCTCGCCATCGGCACGCGCGTGCCGACATCGTGGGTGATGGCCACGACCGAGGGGCCGCGGCAGGCTTCAAGATAGATCATCGAGTGGCGGTCGCGTCCGCCCAGCGCCGTCGAGGCGTTGAGGGCATGGGCAAGCTGCTCGAGCGGCGCGCGGCTGGCGCGGCGGACGTCCATGCTGGAGATCGCAGCATAGCCCAGCGCCAGCACCGAGGCGCCGAGCTCGTATTTGCGGAAGCGCCTAATGTAGTTGAGGTAGCCGAGTTCGGTCAGCGTGTGGGTGAGGCGGGCCACGGTCGGCTTGGGCAGCCCGGTGCGATGAGCGATCTCCTGGTTGCCCAGCATGCCTTCGCCAGCGTGGAAGGCACGCAGAATGTCGAGACCGCGCGCCAGCGCCGTCACGAATTGCCGGTCTTTGCCGTTTCCACCGTCGGCGAGACCATGCTCTACGGAACTCTGGAAGGCTGCCGTTCGCGTGACGAGATGGCTGACGTTGCCCATGACGTTCTCTCCCTATGAATGGCCGTTTATTTTCCTGACGGCGGAAACTGCCACTGGCCTGAGAACGCCGCAATGCGCGAACCCGGGTTTTGACATGCGAACATGCAAGGCGGCCATGCCAAGGATGCGGGTATCGCTATTTCAAGTTGTGGGACTGCGGTTCGGTGCACGGAATTGGCTAAAATTTGCCGGCGATGAGTGACGCTGCTGGCACCTTTCGAGCGGGACGGCTACGATCCGCTCGACCCCCAGAGAGGCAAAATTGGCCAAAGAACCCACCGTGCCTAAGGATATTGCGGCCCTGTCGTTCGAGGACGCGCTCAAGGAGTTGGAGGCCATCGTCCAGCAACTGGAGCGCGGCCAGGTCAAGCTCGATGAGGCGATTTCGGCCTACGAGCGAGGCGCGCTGCTGAAGCGGCATTGCGAGCAGAAGCTCGCCGAGGCCAAGATGAAGGTGGAGAAGATCGTGTTCTCTGCCGACGGATCGGTCAGCAGCCAGCCGGCCGATCTCGGCTGATTTCGACGTCTCATGCCGCTGTCGTCACACCGCCAGTTCGAGCCGGCGCTGGCTTTCGCCGCCGCCTCGGTCGAGCGAACGCTGGATAGCCTTTTACCGAGCGGCAACGAGGGCGAGGCGCGCCTCTTCGATGCCATGCGCTACTCCTGCCTGGGCGGCGGCAAACGACTGCGGGCATTCTTCGCCCTGGCCTCGGCCACCTTGTTCAGGGTAGCGCCCCTGCCGGCACTCCGGACCGCGAGTGCCATCGAGCTCGTGCATGCCTATTCCCTGATCCATGACGACCTGCCTGCTATGGATGACGACGACCTTCGTCGCGGCAAGCCGTCGTGTCACAAACAGTTCGACGAGGCGACAGCCATACTCGCGGGCGACGCGTTGCAGGCATTGGCCTTCGAGGTGCTGGCACATGAAGACACCCACGGCGACCCGGCGGTACGCGCGGCGCTGATTGTGGAACTCGCCAAGGCCTCGGGCGCACACGGCATGGTCGGCGGCCAGATGCTCGATCTTCTGGCCGAGGCCCGGGGGGATGAGATGTCGATCGGGGCCATCACGCGTCTGCAGCGTATGAAGACCGGCGCCTTGATTTCCTTCGCCTGCACGGCAGGCGCGATCCTAGGCAAGGCAAGCGACCATTCGCGAGCGGCTCTGGCCGGCTACGCTCACGACTTGGGCCTGGCCTTCCAGATTGCCGACGACCTGCTCGACATCGAAGGCAACGTCGTGGATCTGGGCAAGACGCCGGGCAAGGATGTCGAGGCCGGTAAAGCCACATTCGTGTCGATCCTGGGGGTCGAGCGAGCCCGTACCCAGGCGGGGCTGCTGGCGCGACAGGCCGCCGCGCATCTGGAATCGTTCGGAGAGGCCGCGGATTTGCTAAGGCAGGCGGCGAATTTCGTCGTCGCCCGCCGGACGTGAGCGGACGCGCAGGAGTATAGTGTTGCCATGACCGGCCAGAGCCCGACGCCGCTGCTCGATACCGTCGACATTCCGGCCGACATCCGCCGGCTGCGTGTCGAACAGTTGCGCCAGCTCGCCGACGAGCTACGCCACGAGACGATCTCTGCCGTGTCCGTCACCGGAGGCCATCTCGGCGCGGGCCTCGGCGTCGTCGAACTCACCGTCGCCCTTCACTATGTCTTCGACACGCCGAAGGACCGGCTGATCTGGGACGTCGGCCATCAGGCCTACCCGCACAAGATCGTCACCGGCCGCCGCGGCCGCATCCGCACCTTGCGGCAGGAAGGGGGGCTCTCGGGCTTCACCCGCCGGGCCGAGAGCGAATACGACCCGTTCGGCGCCGCCCATTCCTCGACCTCGATCTCGGCCGGGCTCGGCATGGCCGTGGCGCGCGACCTGGCGGGCGGTACCAACAACGTCATCGCGGTGATCGGCGACGGCGCCATGAGCGCCGGCATGGCCTACGAAGCCATGAACAACGCGGGGGCGCTCCGCTCGCGGCTGATCGTGGTGCTGAACGACAACGACATGTCGATCGCGCCGCCGGTCGGCGCCCTCTCGGGCCACCTGTCGCGGCTTCTATCGGGCAGGCCCTACGTCACGCTCCGCAACCTCGGCCGCACCTTCGCCGAGTCGCTGCCCAAGCCGCTGGAAATGGCGGCGCGGCGCGCCGAGGAATTCGCGCGCGGCTTCGTGGCCGGCAACAGGTGCTCGAGACTATGACCGTCGACCGGACCGACATAGTAGAAGCCAAGCTCGTCGAACAGGGTGCCGCCGGCCACGAAGCCGCGCGCGAATTCCTCGGCGCGCCGCGCCGCCATTTCCAGCGGCTTGGGCAGCGACTCGGCGAAGCGCGCCGCAGTATACCGCCGTGTTCGCCAAGTCTCTGATCGCCGAGGCCGAGGCCGACAAGAAGATCGTGGCGATCACTGCGGCGATGCCGTCGGGCACCGGCCTCGACAAGTTCGCCGAGCGCTTCCCCGATCGTCATTTCGACGTCGGCATCGCCGAGCAGCACGGCGTCACCTTCGCAGCCGGTCTTGCCTGCGAGGGTTTCAAGCCGTTCGCGGCGATATACTCGACCTTCCTGCAGCGCGGCTACGACCAGGTCGTGCACGACGTCGCCATCCAGAACCTGCCGGTGCGCTTCGCTATCGACCGCGCCGGCCTGGTCGGCGCCGACGGCGCCACGCATGCCGGTTCCTTTGACGTGGCCTATCTCGGCTGCTTGCCGAATTTCGTCGTCATGGCGGCGGCCGATGAGTTGGAGCTGATGCACATGGTGGCCACGGCCGCCCAGATCGACGACCGGCCCTCGGCCTTCCGCTATCCGCGCGGTGAGGGTGTCGGCATCGAACTGCCGGTGCGCGGCACGCCGCTGGAGATCGGCAAGGGCCGCATCCTGCGCGAGGGTACGAAGATCGCGCTGCTGAGCTTCGGCACACGCCTCGGCGAATGCCTTGTCGCGGCCGAGGATCTCGCGGCCAAGGGCTTGAGCGCCACGGTGGCCGACGCCCGCTTTGCGAAGCCCCTCGACACCGACCTCATTCGCCGCCTCGCGCGCGAGCACGAGGTGCTGATCACCATCGAAGAGGGATCGGTCGGCGGCTTCGCGAGCCAGGTGCTACAATATCTCGCGAGCAACGGTCTGCTCGATCATGGCCTGAAAGTGCGGCCGATGATCCTGCCCGACCGCTTCATCGACCACGCGGCCCCGGCCAAGCAGTACGAGCAGGCCGGCCTCAACGCGCCGGCGATCGTGGCCACGGCCATCGCCGCGCTCGGCCAGTCGGCCGAGCGGGTGCGCGGCTGAGTTATCGCGCGCAAATCCGGAAGTCAGCGCCCATCCAGCAGGCCGCGTCCTGGGTCGACCGCTTGGCCGGCCCCCAGCGCGAGTTGATGCCGTGGACGGTCAGGCCGCGCACTTCGGCCTCGCCGGGTGCCACGACGAAGACGGACACGTCGAGAATTTCGCCGTAGAGGCGGCTCTTGCCGTCGGCGGCGTTGAGCGCGAACGAGCCGATGGTGTCGGCGCTGAAGAAGCGGCATTTGCCCTTGAACTCGACCTTG
>RGPT01000022.1 GCA_010032545.1 Alphaproteobacteria bacterium | reverse complement strand
CTGCACCGCCGCGCCCACCTGGTGGATCGAGCCGCGATGATCGCCCAGCGCGTTGGACGCCGACAGCGAGCCGTCGGCGCGCACCCGGGCATGCAGGCGGCCGCTGGGGTCGCTCAGCACCGTGCCGGGCTGCAACAGCCCCGCCTCGATCAGCACGCCGAAGGCAATGCGCGGCTCGGCGCGCTTGCTCGGCTTGGGCACGACGTCCTCGGCCTGCAGCGGCGTGATCTCGGCAATGCGCTTGCGGGCGATGGCGGCGTAATCGGGATCGCGCTCGAGGCCGATGAAGCGGCGGCCGAGGCGGCGGGCGACGGCGCCCGTGGTGCCGGTACCGAAGAAGGGATCGAGGATCACGTCGCCCGGATTGGACGCCGCCATGATGCAGCGGAACAGGAGAGACTCGGGCTTCTGCGTCGGATGCGCCTTCTTGCCGTCCTCGCCCTTCAGCCGTTCGCCGCCGGTGCAGAGCGGCAGCACCCAATCGGAGCGCATCTGGATGCCCTCGTTCAGCTCCTTCATCGAATCGTAGTTGAAGGTATACTTCTTGTTGGCGCGATCGCGCGCCGCCCAGATCAGCGTCTCGTGCGCGTTGGTGAAGCGCTTGCCGCGGAAGTTCGGCATCGGGTTCGACTTGCGCCACACGATGTCGTTCAGCAGCCAGAAGCCCTGGTCCTGCAGCGCCGTGCCGATGCGGAAGATGTTGTGGTAGCTGCCGATCACCCACAGCGTGCCGCCCGGCTTCAGCGCGCGCCGCGCGGCCTTCAGCCAGGCGTTGGTGAACTGGTCGTAGCGCGCGAAGTCGGCAAACTTGTCCCAGTCGTCGTCGACCGCATCGACCTTGCTGTGGTCGGGCCGCAGCAGCTCGCCGCCGAGCTGGAGATTGTAGGGCGGGTCGGCGAAGACCATGTCGACGGAGGCTTCGGGCAGGGCGCGCATCAGTTCGATGCAGTCGCCGACGAGCACGCGATCGATGTTTTCCACAGGCATCCGTGGAAGATGAGTCATCCACCGAGTCCTGGTCAAGAAATTACAATTGATTCAATTATTTACGCAATCGATCCACAAGATCGAGTCGCGCGATCGCACGCTACCCACCACACCTAGAACTTGAGGGAGCGTACCGCTCCAGAGCCTTCAGGCCAGCTCCTCGGCGATCGCCTTCTTCACGCCCGGCCGCTCCGACATGCGGCGGCGGTGATCGATCACGCGCGGGATGCGCGCCGGATCGACGCCGTCGACTTCGAGCCACTGCGCCAGCGTGAAAAGATAGGGATCGCAGATCGTATAGTGCTCGCCCATCACCCACGGGCCCTTCAGCATCTCGCGCTCGATCAGTCCGAAGGCATCGCCGACCGACTCGGGCACCTTGCGTTGCATGGCGGCGATGGCCGCGGTGTCGGCCGGATCGACCCAGCGATGGCCTCGCATGCGATGCGCGTGCGCCACATGCAGGTGCGAGCAGAGGTAACTGTTGAAGGACTGGACCTGGGCGAAGGCAAAGGGATCGTCCATCAGCGCGAGCCGTGACGCGGGAAAACTCTGCGCGACATAGACCAGCATCGCCGGCGTCTCGGTGAGGATGCCCTTCTCCGTGACCAGCGCCGGCACGCGCGCCTTGGGATTGATCTTGAGAAAGTCAGCCGACTTCTGCTGCTCCTTGCCGAAGTCGACGCGCACGGTCGAATACTCGGCGCCGACCTCTTCGAGGACGATGTGCGTGGCGAGCGAGCAGGTGTGGGCGGCGTAGTAGAGCTTCAGCATAGCGCGTCTCCCCTCACTCTTCAGACTTCAGCGTAGATCTCGATGACGTTGCCTTCGGGATCGCGAAAGAACAGCGCGCGATGCTGCCACGCCGGGATGTCGCGCGGAGGACCCATCATCTCGACGCCCTTGGCGATCAACTCCGCATGGCATTCGTCGATCTCGGACGGCGACACGCGAAAGGCGATCTGCACCGACGCCGAGCCCGGCGCGCCCGGCCCGTCCCGGAAGACGCCCTGAGGCGTGCGCGGCCTGAGGCAGAGCAGCCCGGAGCCGACATGGAAGCTCACCCAGGTGGGCGTCTCCCGTTCAATGCGGAACTTCATCATGTCGAGATAGAACTGCCGTGCGCGGACCAGGTCCTCGCAAAGCAGGACCACGTAGTCGAGGTTTCGAATCGAAGCGATGCCCATCCCGTCAGCGTAGCCGACTAACGGGCGCGAAGCTCATACGGTGATGCGGGGTCGGCCCGAGAAGTTCGAGGGCTTTCAGGTGCTGCGCGCTGCCGTACCCGCGATTGCGCTCCCAGCCGTAGCCGGGAAAGGCGGCGGCCAGCACATCCATGTGACGGTCGCGCGCCACCTTGGCGAAGATCGAGGCGGCGGCGATGGAGTAGGAGTGCGCGTCGCCGCCGACGATGGTTTCGGCGCGACAGACGAGGCCAGGCGGCACGCGGTTGCCGTCGACCAGTGCCACCTCGGGCGGTTCGGCAAGCGCTGCCAGCGCACGGCGCATGGCGAGGAACGTCGCTTGCAGGATGTTGATCCGGTCGATCTCCTCGACACTCGCTTCGGCAATGGCGAACTGGACGGCGCCGGAGGCGATCATGGCCGCGCAGGCCTGCTCGCGGCGGGCATGCGTCAATTTCTTGGAATCGTCGATCAGCTTCAAGAGCCTCCGCGTCGCGCGCGTGCGGTCGATGACGGCGGCGGCGGCGAACACCGGCCCGGCCAGCGGCCCACGCCCGGCCTCGTCGACGCCGGCCACAATCCCCTGGCAACGTGCTTCATGGTCGAAGCTCGGCATTATCCCCATCCCGCCACGCTACAATGCGTCATGTCCCCGGTCGCCCGCATCATCGCAGAGGACGCCACCGCCATGGAACAGCTTCGTGCGGCGCGCGCGCTCGCCCTGCCCGACTGGTGCATTGCCGCCGGCTTCGTGCGCAACCGCGTCTGGGACCATCTGCACGGCATCGTGCCGGCGCGGCTGCCGGCCGATATCGACGTGATCTATTACGACGCTGGCGATCTCTCGAAGGAACGCGAGGCCGGATACGAAGCGGCGCTCGATCGACTGATGCCCGGCCTGCCCTGGCAAGTCCGCAACCAGGCGCGCATGCACGTCTGGAAGAACCTGCCGCAACACAGGGACACAGCGGATTCGATGATCTACTGGCTGGAGAGCGTCACGGGGATCGGCGTGCGCCTGGAAGCCGACGACAGCCTGCGCATCATCGCTCCCCTCGGCACCGACGATCTTCTCGGCCTGCGTTGCCGGCCGACGGATTTCGGCGCCACGCGGCGGTCCGAGTACGAGGAACGCATCGCGTCCAAACGCTGGCGCGAGCTGTGGCCGAAGGTGCAGTTCCTCGATTGATCGAAGCGCGGTCTCTCCACTCCGCGCCTTCGGCGCTCCGGTCGAGACGACGGGGGTATTCCTACAACAACCGCATCTGCCTTCCGTCACGCTTGGCGTCGACCAGGGCGGTGCGGGCGGACTCGGGCACATGGAAGGCCTGCGTGTCGAGCCGATAGCGCGTGCGATTGAGGCCGAGCCGCTTGGTGGCGGCCGCGAAACGCGCGCTGAGCAGCTGGGCGATCGGGCCCTCGCCCTTCATGCGCGTGCCGAACTCGGCCTGGTAGAGTTCGCCGCCGCGGATCTGGCGGATCAGAGACAGCACGCGCTCGGCGCGGTCGGGCCGGTGGGCACGCAGCCACTCCTCGAACAGCTCCTTGATCTCGAGCGGCAGGCGCAGAACGATGTAACCGGCGCGTGTGGCGCCGGCGTCCATTGCCGCTTCCAGGATCGATTCCATCTCGTGGTCGTTCAGGCCCGGGATCATCGGCGAGGTCATGACGCCGACCGGAATGCCGGCCGTCGCCAGCGCCCGGATCGCGTCGAGCCTCCGCTGCGGCGTCGAGGCGCGCGGCTCCATGGCCCGTGCCAGATCCTTGTCGAGCGTGGTCACCGACAGGAAGACCTCGACCAGGTTGCGCCGCGCCATGTCGCCCAGGATGTCGATGTCGCGCGTCACCATGTGGTTCTTGGTGACGATGCCGACCGGATTGTTGAAGTCGGCGAGCACGCGGAGGATCTGGCGCGTCACCTTCAGATCGCGCTCGACCGGCTGGTAGGGGTCGGTGTTGGTGCCCATGGCGATCACGTCGCAGCGGTATTTCGGTGCCGAGAGTTCGGCCGCGAGCAGCCTGGCGGCCTCGGGCTTGAAGAGAATCCTGGTCTCGAAGTCGAGGCCGGGCGACAGGCCGAGGTAGGCGTGGGTCGGGCGCGCGAAGCAGTAGATGCAGCCGTGCTCGCAGCCCCGATAGGGATTGATCGAGCGGTCGAAGGGGATGTCGGGCGAGGTGTTGCGCGCCAGGATCGTGCGCGTGGCGTCGCGCGTCAGCGTCGTGCGCAGCCTCGGCAGCGCGTCGTCTTCGGCCACCGCCGCGACCTCGGCTTCCCAGCCGTCGGTCGTACGGATGCGCTTTTCCGTATCGTAGCGGCTGGTCTCGTTCGACAGCGCGCCGCGGCCCTTGTGGACGGGCTCGGCGACGGGATCGTCAGGATAGTCGGGCGGAGCGGTCGGCCTCATGATTGACGGACTTTGAGAACAAAAGAGGAACGAGTCAAGCTTTCTCGTGCCACATTGGGCCGTTACACCCCGCCGATGTTGTCATTGTCTTCCCTCACTCTCAGACCCGCCCGCCCCTCGGACACCGACTTTCTGACGAGCCTCTCGCCGCGCCTCTCCGGTGTGCCCGGCCCGGCGTGGCATGATCGCACCGCCATGGACGGCTTCCAGGAGCGCTACATGGCGGCCAGCTTCGCGCCGAACGCCCTCGAAGGCGCAGCGACCCTGATCGCCGAAACGGCCGACGGGCGGAGGCTGGGCTACATCCACATGCGGCCGGGCAAGGATGGCGTGACCGATGAGCCCTGCGGCTATGTCTCGTTGCTCGCCGTCGACACGGACGCCGAGGGCTCTGGCGTGGCGACGCGGCTCATGGCCGCTGCCGAAGACTGGGCACGGGCGCTTGGTTACCGGTTTCTGAGCCTCGATGTCTTCGCCGACAATCGCCGCGCCATCGACTTCTACAAGCGCGGTGGCTTCGAAGCCGAGACGCTGCGCATGGTGAAGCCGCTATAGCCATTCCGCGCGGATGCGGTGGATGGCATCGCGATCGAAGCACTCGTCGATGCGCGCCTGCAGATGGAGCTTCATCGCGGGCTCGAGGCCCGCGTCGCTCCACTGCCCGGGATCTCCCGGATCGCGCGGCTGGCGCGTCTGCACCCGCCAGCGCGCCATGAACATGGTCGTGCGCAACCACGTCAGACGACGCATCGGCATCAGCCAGGGCTCCAGTTCCGCCGCCCGCGCCTCGCCGATCCGCGCGAGATAGTGGGCGTAGAAGCCGGCGACCTGTCCCCGGGTCAGGATCTGGCCGACGTCGGGATGCCACAGGGTCGAAGTCGGCAGCGTCGCATGCGCGAGATCGATGGCGGGCGCGCCCACATGGACCTTCTCCAGGTCGACGAACCAGGCCGTGCCGCCGGGCAGTTCGTCGGCGACGTCGGCGCGCGCGCCCGGATCGGGCACGGCCTGGTCGAGGAAACGCCGCGCGTTCTGTTCGACGACTTCGAGCGTTTCAAGGAAAGGATCTTCCTGCCGCGAGATCGGCGATGTCCCGGCCGGCTTAGGCAAGGAATGCATCGCCGCCAGCGATGTCGCCATCGCGCCGAGATCGCGCGGCAGTACGGGCGCGTGACCCACGATGCGATCAACGATCAACGCACCGCCGGGCAGGCCGGCGCGCGGCGGCAGGATATCGTGCAGCAGAGGCGTGCATTTGCTGGGGGCCAGAAGGCGGAACGCCGCCGCCTGTGTGTCGAGCCGAACGGCCGCGCCCGCGTCACCCTCGTAGGCGTAGGCCACGCGCGCGATCAGGCCGTCGGGCAGACGAACATGGCCATGCGCCGTGCCAGTCGCCGGTAGTGGCTCAAGATCCTCCGATGTGAGACTGGCGAAGCGCGGCCGCTCGTTCAGCGCGGCGAGAAGGCCCTCACCCACTTCGCGGCATCTTGCCTTCGTTGAGGCGCGGCATCAGCTCGGCGAAGTTGCAGGGCCTGAAACGGATGTCGAGCTGCTGGCGCAGGATGTCGTCCCAACCATCCTTGCAGGCGCCGGTCGAGCCCGGCAGCGCGAAGATATAGGTGGCATTGGCCACGCCCGCCGTGGCGCGGCTCTGCATGGTCGAGGTGCCGATCTTCTGGAAGCTGATCCAGCGGAAGACCTCGCCGAAGCCCTCGATCTTCTTCTCGAACAATCCCTCCAGCGCCTCGGGCGTCACGTCGCGGCCGGTGACGCCGGTGCCACCGGTCGTGATCACGACCTCGACATTGGGATCGTCGATCCACTTCCGGACATGGATGCGGATCAGTTCGATGTCGTCGATGACGATGGCGCGGTCGGCCAGCACGTGGCCATCGCGGGCGATGCGCTCGACCAGCGTGTCGCCCGACTTGTCGGTCTCGCGCGTGCGGGTGTCGGAAACCGTCAGGACGGCGATGTTCACCGGCTTGAAGGGCTTGGTTTCGTCGATGCGGTTCATGGGGTCACTATACCCCAGGACTCGGCATCCTTCGATGTTTGCCATCGCAGAACCGATAGACACCGCCGAAGGATTTTTCCTCGCGCCGCCAGAAAGCCATCAGGACTTTCCATTGACTCTGCATCATGGGGATTTAGTGATCTCCCGGCTGGAAATCAGCCGCACAATCCCTTCATTGCTTCCGACATACCGCCCCAGGGAAGCTGACACTCAAAGCTCGGAGACATCATGACCGCCCCCACCGACTGGAAGCATGACGGCGTGCGGGTCATCCCCGCCGGATCGCTCGACACCAACACGGCCCAGACCCCGGGGATGAACCGGGCCGCGGCCATCAACTTCGCCCGTGTCGGCGCCCAGAAGCTGTGGGCCGGCACGGTCACCATCCACGCCCATGCCAAGACCGGCGCCCACCATCACGGCCACCTCGAGAGCGTGATCTACGTCGTGAAAGGCAAGGCGCGCATGCGCTGGGGCGACCAGCTCCAGTTCGTGGCCGAGGCCGGGCCAGGCGACTTCATCTACGTGCCGCCCTACGTGCCGCACCAGGAGATCAACGCCTCCGAGACCGAGCCGCTGGAATGTGTGCTGGTCCGCTCCGACAATGAGGCGGTCGCGATCAACATCGACATCACCCCCGCCGAGAAGGTCGAAGAGGTTTACTGGGTCGACCCGACGCATCCCCATCCGCACAAACACTAGCGCTGGCGCAGCCAGCGCTGGCGGGCGGCAGCGCCTTCTGAGGCGCGGGAGCCCGCACCGCGCGGAATGGACAAGAACTAGGCCGAAGCCCGCGCCTTCCGCTTCGGCCACAGGCCGGCAATCAGCAACGCCACCGCCACGATCGCGAACCCGGTCGAGAGATAGCTGTGCAGGAAGATCGACGGATCGCCGTCGGAGATCGCCAGTGACTGGCGCACCGAGCGCTCGAAGATCGGACCCAGCACATAGGCCAGGATGACGATGCCGAGGTCGAAGCCGTGCCGGCGGAGCCCGTAGCCCACGAAGCCGAAGACCACCGCGATCAGCACGTCGGCCGGATTGCCGCTCGATGAATAGACGCCGATCAGGCAGACGATGAGGATCATCGGCGTCAGGTAGGCGCGCGGGATTTGCAGGATCTTCACGAACAGGCCGATCATCGGCAGGTTCAGGATCAGCAGCATCACGTTGCCGATGTACATGCTGGCGACGACGCCCCAGAAGACCTGCGGCTGGCGCTCCAGGATGGTGGGGCCCGGCGTCACGCCATGGATGATGAAGGCGCCCAGCAGCAGCGCCGTGATGGCGTTGGCGGGAATGCCCATGCAGAGGAGCGGCACGAAGGCACCGGCGGTGCCGGCGTTGTTGGCCGATTCGGGGCCCGCCACGCCTTCGACCGCGCCCTTGCCGAATTCCTCGGGACGCTTGGAGAGCTTGCGCTCCATGGCATAGGACAGGAACGAGGCCAGCACCGCGCCGCCGCCGGGCAACAGTCCGACGAAGAAGCCCAGCACCGTGCCACGCAGCACCGGCGCCACCGACCGTCTGGCCTCCTCGCGCGATGGCAGGAAGCCCAGTACGCCTGTCGGGGCCGGCAGGATCTTCATCTCCTCGGCGGTCTGGCGCGCCATGAACAGCACTTCCGAAAGACCGAAAAGACCGATCGCCAGAGGCACCAGGTTGACGCCGTCGCCCAGCGCCAGGATCCCGAAGGTGAGGCGCGGCGTCATGTTCATCGGATCGCTGCCGATCGTACCCAGCAGCAGGCCGAACGCCGCCATCAGCAGCGCCCGCGGGAGCGAGCCGGCCGACATGTAGGTGACCATGGTGAGGCCCGCGAGCATCAGCATGGCGTATTCCGCCGGACCGAACTTGATCACGAGCTCGGCGAGCGGCGGCGACAGGAAGGAGATGCCGATGACGCCCACGGTGCCCGCGAAGAACGAGCCGATGCCGGCGATGCCGAGTGCTGCACCGGCGCGGCCCTTGCGCGCCATCTCGTAGCCGTCGAGGCAGGTGACGACCGACGAGGCCTCGCCCGGGATGCGCATCAGCACCGAGGTGACGGTGCCGCCATAGGCCACGCCATAGTAGATACCCGACAGCATGATGATGGCCGACGTCACATCCATCTTGAAGGTGATCGGCAGCAGGATGGCGATGGTGGTAAGCGGGCCGAGGCCGGGCAGGATGCCGACCACCGTGCCCAGCAGCACGCCCACGAAGCAGTAGAAAAGATTGTCGAGCGAGAGGGTGACGGCAAAACCCTGCAGCAGCGCTTCCATCGATCGCCCCGCTCAGCGCACGAGAGAGTAGAAAGCGCGCTCGATCGGCCCTTCGGGCAGATCGACCCGCAGCAGCCAGCCGAAGCAGACCAGTCCGACGGCGGCGCAGGCCACGCCATAGCCGATTGCCGCCGCCCACGAGCGCCGCTCGGCGAAGCGCACGATGATGACAGCGACGACGACGGCGGTGACGACGAAGCCGGCGAACGCCGCACCGAGCGCCAGCACCACCAGCGAGATCGCGTAGATCGCGAAGGTCCGCCGCGTCTCCGCCGTGCCCCTCTGGTCCTCGGTGTCGCCGTCCTCGGTCGATCCGGCGCGGCCGGGCGAGACGAGGACGATCAGGGCGAGCACGACGCAGACGCCGGCCACGAGCTGCGGGAAGAAGCCCGCGCCCGGACCGTCGAAGCCCCAGCTTTCCAGACGCATGGATTGCCACAGGCCGACCAGGGCGGCCGCGAGCAGCCCGAAGGTCGCAAGACGCGTGCCGCCCAGATTGCTCATGCCGGATTCTTCGCCATGCCGGTTTCCTTCAGGATCGGCACGAGCTCGACCTCGATCGACTTCAGGAGGGCGGCGTAATCCTTGCCGTTGCGATAGACCGCTTCGATGCCAAGGGCGGTGATCTGCTTGCGCACGCTCTCGTCGGCCATGACATCGGCCAGCGCCTTGTCCATGCGCTCCTTGATCGCCGGATCGACGCCGGTCGGGAAGGCGTAGCCGAACGGCCCGTTGCTGACGGCATTGAATCCCATCTCGCGCAGCGTCTTGACGTCGGGATAGTCGGGCCAGCGTGCTTCCGCGGCCGAGGCCAGGAAGCGCAGCTTGTTGGCCTCGATCTGCGGCCGCATCTCGGTGACGGTCTGGATCACCGCATCGACATGACCGCCAATCGCCGCCGTCACCGATTCGACGCCGCCCGGGAAAACAACCCAGCGGAACTTGGCGCCTGTCAGCTTGGCCAACTGGAACATCGCCACCACGTTGGTGACGTTGTTGGAAGCGTAGGTGAGCTGCTTCTGCTTGCCCGCCGCGATCATCTCCTCGATCGACTTGATCGGCCCGTCGGCGCGGGCGCCGATGCCGTATCGAAGGGCCGCCACCTGGCCGATGATGTCGAACGCCTTCCACGGCTCGTAGGTCACGTTCATCATGTTGGGCACGGCGATGTGGCTCGAGATCGCCACCAGGCCGAAGGTGTGGCCGTCCGGCGTCGACTGCGCCAGCGTCGTGGGCCCGAGCGCGCCGGCGCCGCCGACCACGTTCTTGACGATCACGGTTGCGTTCAGCCGCTTCTCCAGCGCCTGTGCGATGAGGCGGGCTGTGAGATCGGTCGATGCGCCCGGCGCGTTGGGATTGATCAGCGAGATCTCGCGGGCCGGCCACTTGCTCGATTGCGCAATGGCGGGGCCCGTCCCCATCACCGCAGCCACGGCGGTGGCGCCACGCAAGACTGTTCTACGGTTCATATCATATGCCTCCCTTTTCATAGCGAGTGACATTGCGTGTCACGGCCGTAGGGGGTCAAGGGAGACATGCCGGCAAGCGAACGCGTCAGGACGCGGCGCGAACCTCGGCCGAGCGATCCCAGATGTTGGGCTGCTCGCGGTTGGTGTAGCCCGACACGAACAGGTTGGGAGCGCCCGTCTTCACATCGAACGTATGCCGGCGCACGGCGCCGATATTGCCGCCATAAACGTGGATGCTGATCGAGGGCTTGTCGGCCAGCGCATTGGTGACCTGGTGGATGTCACCCGCCGGGTTGCGGGGCGCAGGCACCAGCACCTCGACGTCGCCCGGCGCAAGCGTCGTGAGCGCACCCGGCACCAGCGCACCTGTTTCAGGATGGCGCGAGAAGGCGAGCGACGTCTCCGAGCCGCGCAGCATGCCGACCAGGCCCCACATCTCATGGTCGTGCACCGGCGTGTTGGCGCTGGGCGCCCACACGAAGCTCACGACACAGAAGCGCTCGAACGGATCGCACCACAGCAGGTTCTGGGCATAGCCGTGCGGCGGTGCCTTGGCCGCCTGCTCGGGCAGCCAGTCGTCGTGCTTCACCAGCTCGCCCAGGAGCTTGGCGCCGACCTCGACGATCGCGGCCTCGTCCCTGTCCTGCCACGCGCCGCCGGTGAGCGACGTCATGTCTCCGATGAAACGACGCAGCCGGTCGATGCTCATTCCGCGGCCTTTCGTGACAATGCGGCGCCGAACACCGCCTCGCCGTCGGCGCCAAGGGCCGGCGGATCGCGCCGCTTGGCGAGGTTGGTTCCGGAAATCTTCACCGGGTTGCCGAAGGTTCTCGTCTTCGCGCCGGACGGCAGCTCCATCTCCTCGATCCAGCCCATATGGGCGACCTGGGGATCGGCCAGGATCTGGCTGTAGCTGTTGATATGGCCATGCGGCACGCCTGCCTTCTCGAAGACAGCAAGCCAGTGATCGACGCCCGCCTTCGCGAACTCGACCTCGAGCAGATCCTTCAGCGCTCCCTGGTTGGCCGCGCGCAGCTGCGTGGTCTTGAAGCGCGCGTCGGCCAGCAGCTCGGGGCGGCCGACCACGTCGGTGACGCTCTGCCAAAGCTTGTCGTTGCCCGCGGCGATGACGAAATGGCCGTCGCTTGCCTTGAACGCCTGGTAGGGCGCATTGCGCGGATGGGCCGATCCCAGCTTCTTCGGATCGCGGCCGGTGCCGAAATATTCGCTGGTCTGAAGGGCGGCCATGCCGAGGCTGCAGCCCAGCATCGAGGCGTCGACGTGCGCGCCCTCGCCGCCGCCCGCCACCCGACGCAGCAGCGAGACGATGGTGAAGGCGGCATAAAGCCCGGTGCCGGTATCGGAGACCGGCACGCCGCACTTCACCGGCGCGCCGCCCTCCTCCCCGGTGACGCTCATGATGCCGCTCATGGCCTGCACCGTGACGTCGAAGCCGCCCTCGCCGGAGCGCGGACCGCTCTGGCCGAAAGCCGAAATCGAGCAATAGACCAGGCCAGGCTTCTCGGCGCGAAAAGACTCGTATCCCAGCCCCAGGCGATCCATCACGCCCGGCCGGTTGTTCTCCAGCACGACGTCGGCCGTGAGGATCAGCTGGCGCGCCGCCGCCTTGTGCGCCGGGTTCTTCAGATCGAGCACGACCGAACGCTTGTTGCGGTTGATCGAGGCGAAGTTCTCGCTGAAACCTTCATTGATCGGCGGCCACTGGCGCATCATGTCGCCTTCGGGCGGCTCGATCTTGATCACCTCGGCGCCCATGTCGGCCAGGAGCATGCCGCAGTATGGCCCCGCCAGGACCTGGCAGAACTCGACGACCTTTACGCCCGACAGCGGCAACATCTTCTAGCGCCTCGCATCCTGGGCCGTGTAGCGAGGCCATTCATGGGCCGCGATCTGGTCGAGCGACGGTGTCGGCTGGCCGAGACGGACCTGGTAGAGCCAGTAGTTCGCCAGCACGCGCTGCACGAAGTCGCGCGTCTCGTGGAGCGGGATCGAAGCTATGTAAAGCAAGGGATCCTGGTCGGCATTCAGCCTGCCGTCCCACTTCATGACGTTGCCCGGCCCGCCGTTGTAGCCGGCCGCAGTGCGCACGAGGTTGTCGTCGACACCGCCCATCAAGACCAAGAGGTAGGCCTGCCCCAGCGCCATGTTGGTCGACGGATCCCAAGGATTTCCGCCCGCCTGATCGGGCGCGTACCGCGACATCACGGCCCGCGCGGTGCCGGGCATCAGCTGCATCAGACCCATGGCGCCCACCACCGATCGCGCCTTGGGATTGAACGCCGATTCCTGACGCATGAATCCGTAGACCAGTGCTCGGTCGACGGTGAAGCCGCCTGCGGGCTGCCACGGCGGTATCGGATACATGGCGCCTTCGAAACCCGCGATCTTGTGGCGCTGGTCCCAGTTGGCATTGCCAACGCGCACCGAGAGGCTGGGAAGGGCTGCCTTCTGGGCAAGACTCAGAACGGCTTCGACATACTGCGGATCGGCATCGATGGAACCGGCGTACAGCTCGCGCTCGGCGGCAGTTACAGCCCCGAGTTGCAGCAGAGCGAGGGCGCGCCGCCCGGTCCGGTCGCCTCGCAACTGGTCCGCGCGACGGCGATCGAGCTCCGGCACCTTCCAGTCCGGCGCGATCTTCATGCCCAGCGCCTTCTGCGCCACCAGGCCGTAGAACGTCGTGCCATGCAGCGCCGCGCGCTTGAGGTAGGGCACGAACTTCTGCGGGTTGCCGGCGAGCAGATTGGCGCGCGCCGCCCAGAACGAGCCGGCGGAGAGCGTCCACGACGAGGCGCGATCCGGTGGAGCGTCGGCCACCAGTTCGAAACGGCGCGCCGCCTCGGCCATGTTGCCGCGGGTGAAGGCTGCCATCGCGGCGGTCCAGTTGGCGTCGGGCGGCAGGCCGACTTCGACCGGGACCTGCACACCGCGTTGCGAGTCGGCCTCGAGCGCCCGTGTCCGGATGCGGCCACGCCACAACTCGACTTCCTGCGGCCCCAGCGTGTCGGCGGTCGACTTGCGGTCGAGCAGCACGAAAGCCGCGTTGAAGCCGCCATCGTCGGCCATCTGTTGCAGCCGGGCCCGGAGTTCGGCCGCCTGCGGTGCGTCGGCGCCCCTGACGGTGCGCGCGGCGGCAAAGCTCGGCGAGCCCTGCGTGAAGCCGACGAAACTCGCCGGTGTCAGCTCGGACCCGCCCGGCGTGCGGCGTGCGAGCGCCAGCCTGTAGATCGCCGGCGCGTCGGGATGATCGTTGTACTCCTGCAGCCAAGCGGCGAGTTCGTCGTAGCGTGCGGGGTAGCCCTGGCTCAACAGGCGCTGCGCACCGACATAGCCCATCAAGGTCTTGTCCTGCAGCTTCGCGATCTCGGCGCTGGCCTCGGCCCACTGGCCGGCGGCCTGGGCCTGGAAGATGCGCCGGTAGCGATCGCGGCTTTCGGTGTCGAGGACGGTCGGCAGATCGGCCACCACAGGCGCTTCGTCGAGTTCGATGACGGGTGCGGCGGGCACAAAGACGGATCGGCGGGGCTGGACCGTGGGGTTCTGTGCGGGACGGCCGGCCGGGCGCGCGGTCGTTGCCGCGGCGGGCTTGGCCGCCGTCGGCGGCTTGGCCGGCGGATTGGTCACCGTCTGCGCCAAGGCGGAAGCAGCCATCAAGGTCGCTGCGCCCAGCAGAACGACGGAAACTATCTTTTTCATGGGCCCACCGTAGTTGGACTTGCCATGTGGCGACAAGCTCCGGATGGCTATACTGCGCCTCAACGGAGGATCAAATGAACCTGCATCATGAGCGTGCCGCCGCCGTGCGGCGCCTGGTCGACGAGGCGCGCAGCATAGAAAAGAGCGGCGTCACCACGAGCAGCCTGGACAAGATCGGCGGCCTGCTCGCGGCACTGGCTGGTCGCGCGGAGCTGTTTCCCCAGGACGAGTTCCCGCTCGGTCCCGACGGCGGCATCTATCGCCTGAGCGAGGATCCCGACCATCGCTTCGCCCTCTATGCCTCGACCGGCGGACCGGGCAAGAAGGTGCCTCCGCACAATCATACGACCTGGGCAATCATCGCCGGTGTCCATGGCGCCGAACGCAACGTGGTGTACGACCGCCTCGACAACGGCGCGCGCACGGACGTCGTCCAGCTGCGCGAGGCACCCGCGAAGGAGAAGACGCTCAGGCGTGGCGACGTGATCGCCTATTTGCCAGACGATTTTCACCATATCGAGACGCCGGCTGGATCGGGCAATGCACTCCATCTCCACTTCTATGGCCTGAGCCTCGAGCACCTGCCGGATCGCGTCAGCGTCGACATGGCGACCGGCACCGCCAAGCGCTTCATGGCCAAGGCCAGGATTCTGACACCCCTTCTCACCGTGCAGCAGCTCAAGGCGATGCTGAAGTCGGGTGAGGTGTTCGCCTTCTTCGACGTGCGCGAGGAAGGTGAATTCTCGACCCAGGGCCACCCTCTGTTTGCCACCCCCCTTCCTCTGTCCCGCCTCGAGCCGCGCGCGCTTGCCCTGCTGCCGGATCCGCAGACACGCATTGTGCTGATGGACAGCGGCGAGGAAGGCCAGTCGGACAGCCGCGCCAATCGCGCTGCCGCGCGCCTTTCCGTGCTGGGCTACAACAATGTCTCGGTCGTGAAGGACGGGCTGAAGGCCTGGCGCGACGCGGGCTATGAGGTCTTCACAGGCGTCAACGTGCCCAGCAAGGCGTTCGGCGAAGTGGTCGAGCACGGTAACGACACGCCGCGCATTGATGCCACCGACGTACAGAAGCTGATCGATTCGAAGGCCGACATGGTGATCCTTGATTCCCGACCGCTTCCGGAATTCACCAACATGTCGATCCCGACCGGCATCGATTGCCCCGGCGCCGAGCTGGTCTATCGGGTAAAGGACTTCGTGACCCGGCCCGAAACCCTCGTGGTCGTCAATTGCGCCGGCCGCACGCGTTCGATCATCGGCGCACAGTCGCTTATCAATGCCGGCCTGCCCAACAAGGTGATGGCGCTCAAGAACGGCACCATGGGCTGGCATCTCGCCGGCCTGAAGGTGGCGCGCGGCGAGACCACGAGTTTCGGACCGCAAGGACCGGAGGCGGCGAAGTTTGCCCAGGCGGCGGCGGCAAACATCGCGAAGAAGATGAACATCAGGAAGATCGACAAGGCGGGCCTCGCCAAGCTCGAAGCGAAGGACCGACCGCTCTACCGCCTCGACGTGCGCGATCCCGCCGAATACGCCCAAGGCCACCTGAGGGGTTTCAGGCACGCCGCCGGCGGCCAGCTCGTGCAGGCGACCGACCAATATGTCGGCGCGCGCAATGCCACCATCGTACTGCACGACAATGACGGCGTGCGCGCCACCATGACGGCGCACTGGCTGATGCAGATGGGCTGGGCCGAGACCTACGTGCTCGACCACAAGGCAGCACCAGCCGAACTGACGACCGATCCGGAGCCGCGCTACCCCGAAGGCTTCACCGTGCCAGCGGCCAAGTCGGTGACGGCAGCCGAGCTGAACACGTCGCTTGCAGCCACTCTGGTGATCGACCTCGACACCAGCCTCCGCTACCGCGACGGCCATGTCCCGGGCGCCTGGTTCGCAGTACGCGCCAACCTCGCCAGGACCATTCCCGAGATGCTGGCGAAGCAGAAAGCAGCAACGCGTATCGCGCTGGCTTCGCCCGACGGCGAGATTGCGGCCCTGGCCGCGCCGGAAGCCGAAGCGGCCGCCGGCGGCCTGCCGGTGGCGGTCCTGGTTGGCGGGACGGCGGCGTGGCGCAAGGCCGGTCTGGCCCTCGAGGCCGGCCATACGCGGATGGCCGACCCGCCAACCGACGTCTGGTACCGGCCCTACGACTTCAAGGAAGATGTCGAAGCTGCCATGCGGCAGTACCTCGACTGGGAGGTCGACCTGGTGCCGCAGGTGGAGCGCGATGGCGACGCGAATTTTTCGGTCCTGAAGCGCTGAGAGTTTGAAGGGGCGGAAATGCTGACATTTCAACGCCTTGCCACATCGTCGCGTGTGCTTGACACCTTTCGGGCCTGCCAATACTTTCCGGCGCGTTTTTGATTGCGGTCGCACCATCCAGGTGGGGCTGCGATGGAAAGCCCGGAGCGGAGCATCCGGCTATGGCTGAGGACGATCGTAAAGCGACCTCCGATGACCTGGATCGGCGCCTTCGCGGCGTGCGGCAGGCCTATCAGGCGGGAACAGGACGGTCGTCGAGACCCGCAAAAAGCGGCGCCGGAGGCGAAAAGCTGGGCGTCGGCATGCGGGTCGCAGTCGAACTGGTGTCGGGAGTCGTTGCGGGGGCCTTCATTGGCCTGATGGCTGACCAGTGGCTGGGCACAAAACCCTGGTTGCTGATCGTGGGGTTCATCTTGGGGTGCTGTGCGGCGTTCTTGAACGTCTACAGGGTTGCGCAGGCTGAAGAGCGGCGCAGCAAGGGCTCCTCGGACAAACTGAGCTGATTGTGGGGATTTAGATAATCGTGGCCGGTCCGCTCGAACAGTTCGCCATCCAGAACCTGACCCCACCGTTGTTCAGCATCGGTGGCCACAGCATCGCCGTCACCAATTCGGCGATCTTCATGATGGCGGCGGTGGTGGGCTCGGCGGGCCTCCTCCTGGCCGGTTCCGGCAAGGGGGCGATGATCCCCGGCCGCATCCAGGCAATGGCGGAACTCTTCTACGAATTCATCGCCAACATGATCCGGGACAATGTCGGCAGCGCCGGCAAGAAGTATTTCCCCTTCATCTTCTCGCTCTTCATCTTCACGCTGTTCGGCAACATCCTCGGGATGATCCCTTACGGCTTCACCTTCACCAGCCATATCGCCGTCACCTTCTTCATGGCAGCGGTGGTGTTCCTTGGCGTGACGATGATCGGCCTGTTCAAGCACGGCCTTCACTTCTTCTCGCTCTTCTTCCCGCATGGCGCACCGATCTTCACCGCGCCCATCCTGATCCCGATCGAGCTGGTCTCCTACCTCAGCCGCCCGATCAGCCTGTCGGTCCGACTGTTCGCCAACATGACGGTGGGCCACGTGCTGCTGAAGGTGCTGGCGGGTTTCGTCGTGGCGCTGGGCGTCTTCGGTGTCGTGCCGCTTGCGGTGCTGGTGGCCATCACCGCCCTCGAGCTGCTGGTGGCGGTCCTGCAGGCCTATATTTTCACGATCCTCTGCTGCATCTACCTGAACGACGCGCTGCATCTGCACTGATCGCCGCGCCCGTTTCGCCCATCGCGTATCGTCAATCCAACGAGTCAAAGCCGAAAGACAGGAGATAGATTATGGACGCTTCAGCCGCCAAGTTCATCGGTGCAGGTCTCGCCGCCATCGGCATGATCGGTGCCGGCATCGGCGTCGGCAACGTTTGGGCGAGCTACATCACGGCTCTGTCGCGCAACCCCGCCTCGAAGGCCGAGATCGGCGCCAACATCTGGATCGGCTTCGCCGTCACCGAGGCCATCGCGCTGTTCGCGCTGATCGTCGCGCTGATCGCCCTCTTCGCCTGAGTTCGATCGTGCCCGTTTCGGCACTTCGGATTTCGGCAGCGGCATCGACCATGATCGGCCTGCCGGTCGCCGCACAGGCGGCCGGCATGCCGCAGTTCGATGTCAAGTCGTTCCCCAGCCAGGTCTTCTGGCTGGTGGTGTGCTTTGCCGTTCTCTACGTGCTCATGGCCAAGCTCGTGCTGCCGCGCATCGGCAGGACAATCGAGAGCCGCGAGAGCAAGATCCAATCCGACCTCGACGCCGCTCAGAAAGCGAACGACGCCGCCCGCGCTGCCGCAGCCGGGCAGGACAAGGCCCTCGCCGAAGCGCGTGGACAGGCTGCCGGCCTGACGCGCGCGGCGTCCGAGGCCGCCGCGGCGCAGACGTCGGCCAAGCTGCATGAAGTCGCCGACAGGCTGGGAGCGGACATCGTCGCCGCCGAACGCCGCATCGGCGAGCAGCGCTCGCAGACGCTGGCCGGCCTCGGCAGCATGTCGACCGAGATCGCCTCAGCCGTGCTCGGCAAGCTGGTCGGATCGGCCGATCTCGCACAGGTTGCCCGCGCCGTCGACGAGGCAGCAAAGGCAGGCAAGCCATGATCAGCACCGCATGGGCAGCCGACGCACAGGGCGGCGCCGGCCTGTTTTCCGAGCCTACCTTCTGGGTGGCCGTGGCCTTCGTCATCTTCCTGGCGATTGCCGGCAAGACCCTGACCAAGGGCATCGTCAAGCAGCTCGACGATCGGACGGCCCTGATCGCCCGGACGCTGGGCGAGGCGGAAAAGCTCCGCAACGAAGCGCAGAGGGCGCGCGACGATGCCCAGAAGAGCCTGGCCGACTCCGCCAAGCTGGCCGTGGAGATCATCGCCCAGGCCAAGGCCGAGGCCGAGCGCATGTCGCAGCATGCCGCCGAGGAGCGCGAAGCCCTGATCGCCCGTCGCGAGCAGCAGGCCAAGGATCGTATCGCCCAGGCCGAGGCCCAGGCCTCGCGGGACATCCGCAACATGGCCGTCGACGTTGCCCTTGCCGCCACGCGGTCCCTGCTCAAGGACCAGGTCGGCAGCGGCCGGACACAGGCGATGATCGACGAGGCTATCGCCGAGTTGCCGAAGCGCCTGCACTGATTTTTCGAAGTTCGGATCGCCCGCACAAAATCAATCGCGGGCTACCTGGTGCCCCCGCCGCAAGGCGGGGGCTTTTTCTTATGGTCTGTAGAGCGTCGGGATTCGGGCCAGATCCTGCAGCAGGTCGGGCGGCAGGTCGGCCGGCTTGGACGAATTGGCGCTGGCGCTGACCGAATCGACCAGTCCGCCAAAGCGGGACTCGATCGCCTGGGCGATCTGGTCGTGGCGGCCGACCGCGGCGAACAGATGCACGACATCGTCGGAGACTTCCGCCGCGATCTTGTCCCACTGCCCCGCCTTGGTCATGGCGTTGAGCTTGCGGCCGAGGTCGCCCAGCCCGTGCTCCTCGAACACCGGCCAGTAGGCCGGCGTCGAACCGTAGAAGGCGACGCGATAGCGTACCCAGTCGAACAGCTTCTGGACCGCCGCGTCGTCCTTGCCGGTGACGACGAAGCCACCGCCCGAGATCTCGAATTTCTCCCGCGCACGCCCCGTCTTGGCGAGCCCTTCCGAGAGGATCGGCATGACCTTGTTCTCGAGATACTTGCGCGTGCAGAAGATGTGGAGCTTGGCGCCGTCGCTTTCCTCGGCCGCCACCTTCAGCATGAACGGGCCGACCGCGGCGAGCCCGATGCGCGGCGTGGGGCCGTCATAGGCTTCGGGCACAAAGTTGGGCGTCATCAGGGTAAAGCGGTAATGCTTGCCCTCGTAGGAGAGCTTGCCGTCGCCCTTCCACGCCGCCCAGATGGCGCGCACCGCCTGGATATACTCGCGCATGCGCGGCGCAGGCGCAGTCCACGGCACGGAGAAGCGCCTTTCATTATGCGCCCGGATCTGCGAGCCGAGGCCCAGGGTGAAACGCCCGCCTGTGCTGGCGGCGAGGTCCCAGCCGATGTTGGCGGCCACCATCGGCGAGCGCGGAAAGGAGATGGCGACGCCGGTGTGCAGCTCGATCTTCTGCGTCGCGACGCCCGCGACCGCCAGCGCCAGGAACGGGTCGTGCCGGTTCTCCTGGGTGCTCACGCCGGTGTAGCCCGCGGCCTCGATGGCCTGGGCAGCGGGGCCGACCTTGCGCAGGTCTTCCTGGGGCAGCGTCGTGAAAACTCTCATGAACGCTATCCTAGACTCTTTTCCTTCCTCGTCATCGGGGGAGGTGAACGTCTATTCCGCCGCCTGCTTCACCGGGTCGGTCTCCGGCGGGTTGTTCGACGGCTTCCAGCGCAGGATCGGCTTGCGGGCGGCCAGCGTCTCGTCGAGGCGGCGGCGCGGCGCGTACAGCGGGGCTGCCTTGAACGCCTCGGCCGCGGTGCCGGTCTTGGCCTTGGCGGCGAGCGAGCGCAGCGCCCCCAGGAAGAGGTCGAGATCCTCCTTGGCCTGGCTCTCGGTCGGCTCGATCAGCATGGCGCCATGCACCACCAGCGGGAAGTACATGGTCATCGGGTGGTAGCCCTCGTCGATCATCGCCTTGGCGAAATCGAGCGTGCTCACGCCCGTGTCCTTGAGGAAGCTGTCGTCGAACAGCGCCTCGTGCATGCACGGTCCGTCGAAGGCCGGGCTCATGACGTCCTTCAGCGCCGCCATCACATAGTTGGCGCTGAGGACGGCGTCCTCCGACGCCTGCTTCAGCCCATCGGCGCCGTGGCTCATCATGTAGGCCAGAGCCCGCGTGAACATGCCCATCTGGCCGTGGAAGGCTTTTAGCCGGCCGAGCGGCGTGCCCGCGACCTTGGCGTCGTCCTCCGCGACGCGCCACGTCTCGCCGTCCTTCACGATCCACGGATAGGGCGCGTAGGGCGCAAGTGCTGCCGACAGCACCACCGGACCTGCGCCCGGCCCGCCGCCGCCATGCGGTGTCGAGAAGGTCTTGTGCAGGTTGATGTGCATGCAGTCGACGCCGAGATCGCCCGGCCGCACGCGGCCGGCGATGGCGTTGAAGTTGGCGCCGTCGCAGTAGAAGTAGGCGCCCGCCGCATGCACGGCGGTGGAGATCTCGACGATCTCCGACTCGAACAGGCCGCAGGTGTTGGGATTGGTCAGCATGATCGCCGCCACATCGGGACCGAGCGCGGCCTTGAGCGCGGCGAGGTCGACGCGGCCCGTTTCGTTGGCCGGGATCGGCTTCACGGTGAAGCCGAGCGCTGCGGCCGTCGCGGGATTGGTGCCGTGCGCCGATTCGGGCGCCAGCACCACCTTGCGCTGGGCGCGTTCACCCCTGGCCTCGAGGGCTGCCGCGATCGCCATCATGCCGCACATCTCGCCGTGCGCGCCGGCAGCCGGCGACATGGCAACGGCCGGCATGCCGGTCAGCGTCTTCAGCCAGTGCGCGAGCCGGTCGATCAGTTCCAGCGCGCCCTGCACGGTCGACACCGGCTGCAGCGGATGGAGGTCGCCGATGCCGGGCAGGCGCGCCACCTTCTCGTTGAGACGCGGGTTGTGCTTCATGGTGCACGAGCCCAGCGGGTAGACGCCCATGTCGATGGCGTAGTTCTTTTGGCTCAGCCGCGTGTAGTGCTGCACCACCTGCGGCTCGGAGAGGCCCGGCAGGCCGATGTCGCCGCTGCGGCGCAGCCCGTTCAGGCGATCCTTGACCTTGGGCGGTTCCGGCAGGTCGACGCCGCAGCGTCCCGGCTGGCCCATCTCGAAGATCAGGGGCTCCTCGATCTGCAACGCGCGATTGCCCGTGAAGGTGACGGCCTCCGTGGCACCTCCCGACACGATGCCGCCGCTCCGTCCCTGCGAACGATCCTGTGAACTGGCCATCACAGCACCTCCTTCAGCGCGGCGACCAGCGGCCCCATGCCGTATTCGGTCGCCGTCTCGGTGGCCGCCAGCAGCAGCAGGTTCTCGACCGAGGGATCGTTCGGAATCAGGCGCGAGACCGGCAGCCCTCCCAGGATGCGCCGGGCCGCCAGTGCTTCGACGACCGGCGCGGCGGGCTTGGGCAGGCGCACGGTAAACTCGTTGAAGAAGCTCTCGTTCAGCAGCTTCACGCCGGGGATCGCCGCGACCCGGTCGGCAAGTTCGGAGGCCTTGGCGTGGTTGATCTCGGCCAGCCGCCTGAAGCCGGCCTCGCCCAGCAAGGTGAGATGGACCGTGAAGGCCAGCGCACAGAGGCCGGCGTTGGTGCAGATGTTGGATGTCGCCTTCTCGCGCCGGATGTGCTGCTCGCGCGTGGAGAGCGTCAGGACGAAGCCGCGCTTGCCGTCGGCATCGACGGTTTCGCCGACGAGACGCCCCGGCATCTGGCGCATGTACTTCTCGCGCGTGGCGAAAAGGCCGACGTAGGGCCCGCCGAAGCCCAGGCCATTGCCGATCGATTGGCCCTCGCAGACCACGATGTCGGCACCCATCTCGCCCGGCGGCGTGATCAGTCCCAGCGACACGACCTCGGTCACGACGACGATCAGCAGCGCGCCGGCGGCATGGCAGGCGGCCGCCAGCTTGGCGAAATCGCGGACATGGCCGAAGAAGCTCGGGTTCTGAACGACGACGCAGGAGGTCTCCTTGTCGACGGCGGCAATCAGATCTTCGAGCCCCTCGACGTCGGGCTTGCCGACGACGGCTACAAAACCTTCCCACTTGGCGGCGGTCTCGATGATGCGGCGGTACTGGGGATGAAGCCCGCCCGACACGAGCGCCTTGTGACGGCGGGTCACGCGGTTGGCCATCAGCACGGCCTCGGACGTGCCGGTCGAGCCGTCGTACATGGATGCGTTGGCGACGTCCATGCCCGTGAGCATGGTGATCTGGGTCTGGAACTCGAAAAGGTATTGCAGCGTGCCCTGCGTGATCTCGGGCTGGTAGGGCGTGTAGGAGGTCAGGAACTCACCGCGCTGTATCATGTAGTCGACGGTCGCCGGCACGTGATGGCGGTAGGCGCCGGCGCCGATGAAGAACGGCACCGAGGCCGGCGACAGGTTCTTCGCCGCATAGGCCTGAAACGCGCGTTCGACTTCCAGCTCGCCCTGGTGGTCGGGCAGGCCGGCGATCTTGGCGCCGAGCCGCGCCGATTCAGGCACGTCGCGGAAGAGTTCATCCACCGATCTGGCGCCGATCACGCCCAACATCTCGCGGCGGTCGGCGTCGGTGAGAGGGAGATAGCGCATGGCGTGCTCCGATCAGCCCAGGCTCTTCACGAAGGCTGTATAGGCCGCCTCGTCCATCAGGCCAGCGAGCTCGCCCTTGTCGGACATCCTGATCCTGAAGAACCAGCCCTTGCCCATCGGCTCGGCGTTCACGTCGCCCGGCGTGTCGGCGAGGGCCGCATTGCTTTCGATCACCTCGCCCGAAACCGGCGCATAGATGTCCGAGGCGGCCTTTACCGATTCGACCACCGCGACGGACTCACCCTTGGCGACCTTGCGGCCGGCCGCGGGCACGTCAACGAAGACCACGTCGCCCAGCTGCTCCTGCGCATACTGGGTGATGCCGATGGTGCCGGTGTCGCCCTCGACCCGGATCCACTCGTGTTCTTCGCTGTATTTGACATCGGCCATTTAAAGACTCCTATCCGCGGTAGTAGGCATGTTTGACGAAGGGCATCGGCACGATCTCGGCCGGCACAGGCTTGCCGCGCACGACCAGTTCGACCTTGGTACCGTTGGCCGACTGGCTGCGCTCGACGTAGCCCATGGCGACGGCGCGGCCGAGCGTGGGCGCAAAGCCGCCCGATGTGACGGTGCCCACGACCTTGCCGGCAATCGCAATCTCGGCGCCCTCGCGCGCGATCGCCTTGCCCTCGGGGAGCAGGCCGACACGCTTGCGCGGCGAGCCTTCGGCGATCTGCTTCTGGACGATCGCGGCGCCAGGGAATCCGCCCTGCTGGCGGCGCTCCCTGCCGATGCTCCACAGCAGGACCGCCTCGACCGGCGTGGTCGTGGTGTCGATGTCGTGGCCATAGAGGCAGAGGCCCGCCTCCAGCCGGAGCGAGTCGCGGGCGCCGAGGCCGATGGGCTTCACTTCGGGATGCGCCAACAGCTTGCGCGCGATCGGGTCGGCCGCATCGGCCGGCGTGGAAATCTCGTAGCCGTCGCAGCCGGTGTAGCCCGAGCGCGTGACGTAGCAGCGCGTGCCCTCGATCATGACGAAGGCACCGGTCATGAACTTCATCGCGGCGACCTGTGGCGCGAAGCGCGACAGCACGGTCACCGCCTGTGGTCCCTGTAGCGCCAACAGACCGCGCGCAAACATCGCTTCGATCTCGCAGGAAGCCGAAAGGCCTGCCTGGATGTGCGCCAGGTCGGCGTCCTTGCAGGCGGCGTTGACGACAAGCTGCAGGTGATCGCCAGTGCTGGTCACCATCAAATCGTCGAGGATGCCGCCGGCATCATTGGTGAATTGGGTGTAGCGCTGCTGGCCCGGCTGCAGGCCCGCGATGTCACCGGGCACCAGAGTCTCGAGCGCCTTCGCGGCGTTGTGACCCGGCTTGGCCGTGAGGCGCACCTGGCCCATGTGCGAGACATCGAACAGGCCGCAGGCATTCCGCGTCTGCGCATGCTCGACCAAGATGCCGGTCGGGTACTGCACCGGCATTTCATAGCCGGCGAACGGCACGAGACGCGCACCGAGTTCGCGATGCAGCTCATAGAGGGGCGTGCGCTTTAGGGGGCCGGCGGGAGCTTCGGTCAACAAGGCCTCCACAGAGTCGCGCTTGACGACGCAAGGACTGCGCCGTTCGCGACCCCCTCTGTCCGGAGACCTGAAAGATTCGCCGAAAACCACTCTTTCAACAAAAGGGGCCGGCTTACTTCGTCGGTGGGTGTGCGCCAAATGAGGCGCCCGCCACTTTCCAGAGACCCATCCTCCTGCGGTCCGTTTGCCTGAGAGTTTCCGGGGCCGGTTGCTCCTTCGGCGCCGCCAAGAGAAAGGCGGTCTCTCCCACAGGTATCGTCTGGGTAGCCTGACTTTAGGCGGCCGCCTCTGGCACGTCCACGCACAAAGCCTCGTGGCGCGGCCAAATCCCGGGAAAAACGCGTCGCTCAAACAGCGACGGAAAAAAATGCGGGATTGCGTCCGCCGCCGCCTCACGCTGCGCCGGCCAGGACGTTGATCGGTCAGGCGCTTCGGTCCCGAGGTCCGCTCGTTCGATGTCGCCTGAACAGCGACATTTTTCGATTCCGATTCCGGATTTTTTCCGCCGCCCCGCCCCCCGACGAAGGAGGAATCGGGACCCGGCGACCATCGAGAGAGGGAATATGGCGGAGCCGTCCATAGGTTAAATATTATCCTATAGGACGATCGGTATCAACGAGATTCTTCTTGAAAAAAGCGATTGCTCACTTATTTAATGAGCGAATACTCACTTTAAGGAGGTCGGCATGTTCATCCGCAAGTCTTTCGATGAGTTCCTCAAGCTCCACAGCCCTGCTGCATCGGAGCCGGCGGCGCGCGACTGGGTGATCGACTGGCGCTGGCTCGGCGTTGCGGAAGAGAATGCCACTTCCAAAAGTGAGCACTCCCTCATAGACTGTTTCCCATGGGCAAAGCCGAAGACACCAAGGCGCGCGTAGAGCGCGCTGCTCTCACCCTGTTCGTCGCGCGCAGCGTGGCCGAGACCACGACCCGGGAGATCGCGATGGCGGCGTCGATCGCGGAGGGCACGATCTACCGCTACTTCCCAAGCAAGGAGAGGTTGGCGCTGGACATGTTCCTGCGCCACCACCGGGCGCTGGCCGAGGCGCTCGACGAGGCGCAACGACCGCACGCCACGCTCGGTCCCAAGATCGACGCCATCGTGCGCTGCTATTGCGATTGGGCCGACCGCGACTGGACGCTGTTTGCCTACCACCTGCTCAACCAGCATTCGTTCCTGGCCCAGGTGCCCGACGATGCACCCAACCCGGTGAACGTCGTGCGCGACGTGATCGACCAGGCGATGACGGCCGGAGAGATTCCCAAGCACAATGCCGACCTCGCCGCCGCCTCGGCCATCGGCGTCGTGCTGCAGGCCGCGACCTACAAGGTCTACGGCCGCTTCGAAGGCCCGCTTTCCCCTCATGTGAAGTTCTTCGCCGACGCGGCGTGGGCGGTGCTGGCGGTGAAGACGGGCTGACGTCTTGGTGAAGTTCACACACCCACGTAGGCGAAGGCTTCCAACCCCGACTTAAGCCGGACGGCGATGCGCTTGTAGTCCGCGACCTCATAGGTATCGGCGGCCGCGAGTTCGGCCGGCGTGATGCGGAAGACGACGCCTGGCACCTCGTCGGCAGCGCGGCCGGAGGGCCGCGCCATGAAATGGTGGGTCTTGCCGCTGGTCTTCACGACCTCGGCGTCCGTGATCTCGAACAGCGACGTGGCGTAGCCCGGCAGCGCATCGGCACGACCTTCGAGCAGACGGCCGAAGGTCGCGCGCTGGACTTCCTCCTGCTGCAGCGTGCCGTAGGAGAAGAGCCAGACGCTGGCGTCGGCGTCCAAGCCCGTCAGCCTTCCTTCGCCAGCGCTGTAAAAGCCTGCGCGAAGGAATCGCGCGAACCGGCAAGGCCGGTCTCGTTGAAGATGTCGGCGGTGAGCGAATGCACCGAGGCCTCGTCGACACGCACGCCGTTGCTGGCGAGGAATTTGCGTGCCGCCGCCACCGCTTCGTCCATCGGCCCACCGGCCTTGTAGAGGCGGTAGTAGTCGGGATGGCCGCCGCGGCCCAGCGCCTCGGCGATCACGTCCGTGAAGTTCACCACGCGCAGCGGGTAGGCGGCTTCGGCGCCCGCGAGCGCGCGATGGCAGGAATGGTACATGGTGACAATGGTGTCGGCGCCGGCAGCCACCGCCCCTTCGGCCAGCGCGCGATGGATCGCCTGCTCGCGGTCCTTGAACTTTGCCGCCTGGCCGCCGCAGGCATACGAGAAGCCCGAATCCTGCACCAGTTCGACCAGTTCGAGGTTGGGCACGGCGCCCAGCAGTTTGCGGATGCTGTCGACGGTGGCACCGATGCCGAGATGCTCGTGAATCACCACGCGGCGCTTCGGCTGGTCGACGAAGCGCGCCTTCAGCGTCTCCAGATTGGCGGCGAGAAATTCGCTGATATGGCCGAGATCGAAGAACGGCTCCTCGACGTCCTTCTCCAGTTCGTCGAAATTCTTGGTGCAGGTCGGGCACCAGGTCAGCACCTTGGAGGCGCCGGACTGGCCGAAGCGCTGGAAGGTGCGATGGCCCATGCGTTCATAAGTCGGCAGGTCGGCTTCCTGGAACTGGTAGACCCCGCAGCAGTGCGAGGTGCCGCCGACGACATCGAAATCGAGTTGCATCGCGTCCAGGATATCCATGACGTTGAGCACGATGTGCGGCGTGCGCAACACGTTGCAGCCGGTATAGAACAGGATCTCGGCGGTCCGCCGCTCGGCAGGCTCCAGAATCTTCTTCAGCGTCTCCGACGGCAACTGCATGCTGGCAAGCAGCCGCACCGCCTGCGCCATGTGGCGGAAGCGGTTGGCGGCATTGGCCGCGCCCACCTCGCGCGGCCGCGCCACATCAAGCGCCTTCATCTTGGCGATGGTCACCCACTGGCGGACGTTGATCCCCTCAGGGCAGGCATCGGAGCAGCGAGCGCTGCCGTCACAGGCGTTCAGCCACTTCTGCAGCCCATCCGCCGCCGCGCCGCCGTCGCGTGCAAGATCCAGCAGCTCTCCGACGCGGGCTTTCGCTTCGCCGGCATCGAGGCCGATCTCGCGCGCCGTCGGGCAGACCTCGAAGCACTTGCCGCAGCCGGTACAGCGATCGGCCGCGTCGGCGACCAGTGCTTCCAGCCTGTCGGCATAGGCGCTCATGGCCGGCCGCCGGCCCGCCGGTTGTAGTTGAGTTCCTCCGGGGTTGGCTTCAGGCCGACGGCAATGCGATAGCCGGTAAGATCGTTGATGTTGCCAAACGGCAGGCTCAGCGACAGTTCCTCGCGCGATTCGCCGCGCGGGCTGGCGGCCGAGAGCTTGAAATCGGCGGTGAAATCCTGGCCCTGGCGCACGTTGCCGCTGCCGTCGATCACGCGGACGAAGTACGGCACGCGCGTTTGCCCGGGGGTCACGGCCGGGCCGGCAGAGACGGCGACAATCATCGCCAAGGTGACCTCGACCGCGTTCTTGCCGAGGCTGCAGACCGAACCCGCCCTGACGAGCACCGCTTCAAAGGCGATGTCGCGCGGATCGCGGCCGGCACCCGCCCTGAAGCTGGTTATGCGGTCGGCATCCTGCACGGTGAGCGGCGGCGGGCAGACGAACTGTGGCGGCGGCGGGCCGCCGCCGCAGCTTCCGAGGGCCAGGGCAAGCACCGCCACCCCACCAACGGCGACTTTCCCGAAGGTCATGGCAGGTTCTTGTGGGTACCGTCGCACAGGGGCTTCTTGGCCGAATGCTTGCAGGTGCACATCCAATGGTCGCCCGACTTCTCCGCCGTGTACTTCATCGGCGTGAAGCTGCCGCCCTTGTGGGTGCCGTCGCAGAATGGCTGTTTCTTGCTCAGGCCGCAGGAACACCACCAATAGTCCTTGCCTGCTTCGAGAGTCACTTTCGCCGGCACTTTGGCCGCGACAACCGGCTCGGTCATGTTGCTTTCCCCGTTGCGGCGGCTTTGTTACGGTGCCGCGCCAATCCGCTGTGCTTGATTTATCGACGGCGGACTCTAGGCAATGGTCCGCAGACCTGCAAGCGAGCGGGTCGACATCCCGAAGAACGAAATCTCATGATCCCGTCGAAAAAGCCGCTCACGATCCTGCTCGCCAGCCCGCGCGGCTTCTGCGCCGGTGTCGATCGCGCCATCCAGATCGTGGAACGCGCGCTCGAACGCTATGGCCGGCCGGTCTATGTCCGCCATGAGATCGTGCACAACCGCTATGTGGTCGAGAATCTCGAGGCCAAAGGCGCGGTGTTCGTCGACGAGCTCGACGAGGTGCCCGACGACCGCCCGGTGGTGTTCTCGGCGCATGGCGTGCCCAAGGCGGTGCCGGCCGAGGCCGGCCGTCGCAAGCTGCTCTTTGTCGATGCGACCTGCCCACTGGTCTCCAAAGTCCACCGCGAGGCCGAGCGCCACCACGAGGCGGGGCGTCGTGTCGTGCTGATCGGCCATGCCGGCCATCCGGAAGTGATCGGCACCATGGGCCAGCTTCCGCCGGGCGCGGTGCTGCTGGTCGAGAACGTGGCGCAAGCCGCTGCGCTCGACGTGCCCGATCCGCAGAACCTCGCCTACGCGACCCAGACCACGCTGTCGGTCGACGATACGACCGAGATCGTCGCGGCCCTCCGTCGCCGGTTTCCGGCCATCCAGGGACCGAAGATGGAGGACATCTGCTATGCCACCACCAACCGGCAAGCGGCCGTCAAGGCGATCGCCGAGCGCTGCGACGCGCTGGTGGTGATCGGGGCGCCCAACTCGTCGAACTCGATGCGGCTGGTCGAAGTCGCGGCGAACTATGGCTGCGCGAAGTCCTGCCTCGTGCAGCGTGCCGCCGACATGGACTGGGAGTGGCTCGGCGACGCCAAGCGGCTCGGCATCACGGCCGGCGCATCGGCGCCCGAGCTGCTGGTGGACGAGCTGATCGCGGCCTGTCGCATGCGCTACGACCTCACCGTCGAGGAAGTGCGCACGACCGAGGAAAGCGTCGTCTTCAAGCTGCCGCGCCTGCTGGTCGCGTGACGTGAGATTGCATGACGCAGCGGTGAACTGAGATGGCGGTCTATACCGAAGTCGGCGATGCCGAGCTCGACGCATTCCTCGCCGACTACGACATCGGCGAGGCCGAGGCGCTGAAAGGCGTGGCCGAGGGCGTCGAGAATTCCAACTACCTGCTGACCACGACCAAGGGGCAGTACTTCCTCACGCTCTACGAAAAGCGCGTCGACCCCAGAGACCTGCCCTTCTTCCTCGGCCTGCTCGATCATCTGGCAGCACGCGGCATCAACTGCCCCAAGCCGATCCACGGCCGCGACGGCCAGGCGATCCGTGCGCTGGCTGGCAAGCCGGCGGCGGTCACGACCTTTCTGCATGGCCTGTGGCCGCGCCGGATCGGTGCCCAGCACTGCGCCCCGATCGGTCGTGCGCTGGCCGAACTGCACCTCGCCGGCCGCGACTTCGCGATCAAGCGGCCGAACGCGCTTTCGGTCGCGGGCTGGCGGCCGCTGTTCGACGGCAGCCGCGCCCATGCCGACGAAGTGGCACCTGGCCTCGCCCGCGAGCTGGGGGCCGAGATCGATTTCTTCGAAGCCAACTGGCCACGGGACCTGCCGGCGGGGGTGATCCATGCCGATCTCTTTCCCGACAACGTATTCTTCCTGCACGAGAGGCTGTCGGGCCTGATCGACTTCTACTTCGCCTGCAACGACGCCCTGGCCTACGACGTTGCGATCTGCCTGAACGCCTGGTGCTTCGAGCCCGACGGATCTTTCAATACCACCAAGGCCCGAGCGATGATCCAGGCGTACGACGAGGTCCGGCCGCTCGCCGCCGCCGAGCGCGCGGCGCTGCCGCTGCTGGCGCGCGGGGCGGCGCTCCGCTTCCTGCTGACGAGGCTCTACGACTGGTTGCATACGCCGGCCGGCGCACTGGTGAAGCGCAAGGATCCCCTGGAGTACCTCGCCAAGCTGCGCTTCCACCGCGGCGTCACTTCGCTGGCGGACTACGGACTGTGAGAGGGCGGCTGTGAGTCACCGGCCCGAGGTCGAGCTGTTCACCGACGGCGCCTGCAGCGGCAATCCCGGCCCCGGCGGTTGGGGAGCAATCCTGCGCATGGGCGGACGCGAGAAGGAATTGTCAGGTGGAGAGCCCGCAACGACCAATAATCGAATGGAGATGATGGCGGCGATCGCCGGCCTGGAAGCCCTGCAGCGGCCTTGCAAGGTCGCGCTGTTCACCGACAGCACCTACGTCAAGGATGGCGTTACCAAGTGGATCAAGGGCTGGAAGCGGAACGGCTGGAAGACGGCCGACAAGAAGCCGGTCAAGAACATCGATCTCTGGCAGCGCCTCGACGCCGTGCACGCGCAGCACCAGGTCGTCTGGCATTGGGTGAAGGGCCACAGCGGCCACCCCGAAAACGAACGCGCCGACGCGCTGGCCCGGGCGGCGATCGCGCAGCTCAGGTCCTGAGGCGTCAGCTCCGCTTGGGCTGCGCCGGGACGGGCTTCTTTTCCGCGGGCTTTTCCTGGATG
>RGPT01000210.1 GCA_010032545.1 Alphaproteobacteria bacterium | reverse complement strand
CCCTCGTCGTGGAAGCCCGAGGCGCCGCCGCCAGCGGCAAGCGCCAGGACTTCCATGGTGCTGCTGGCGGTCGGCGAATGGGCGCGCTTTGGCCGCCAACTCATCACCTATTCCAGCGATGCGCCGCCGCGGACGGAGCAGCTGGGCATCCAGGAGCGCGACGCACCGGAGCGCATCGCCGACTATTGGGCGAGCGTCGGCAAACCCGGCCGCAGCGGCCTCGACGATATTCCGTGGTCGGCCGCGTTCATCTCCTGGGACATCGAGAGCGCCGGCGTGCCGCGCAGCCTGTTCTGCCCCGACCAGACCCACACCATTTATGTCGAGCGGCTGGTCGAGCGGGCGCGCCAGCCCGGCGCCGCCTTCATCCCCCGTGCACCCCGGGACCGCGCGCCGCAGGTCGGCGACCTCATCTGCGCCTCGCGCAACGGCAGCGGCACAACGCTCGACAACCTCAACCGCGGCGCCGGGCACTGCGACATCGTGGTCGAGGTCCGGCCCGGCGAGGTTCATGTCATTGGCGGCAACGTCGGCGACTCGGTCAGCCGCAGCGTCTTTCCACTGGACGGCGGCGGGTTTTTGTCGCCCATTTCGGCCCGTCCGGTGTTCGCCGTGATCGAAAATCGTCTGCCCTAGGGAACGTCAATGTCTCGGCTCTCGCTCTACGACTACGTCATCATCGGCGCCGGATCGGCCGGCTGCACCATGGCCCACCGGCTCGCGGCAAAGGACGGGTTGCGGATCCTGGTGCTCGAGGCGGGACCGCCCGACTCGTCGTTCATGCTCAAGATGCCGGCGGGCTTCGCCAGCCTCGGCGACAAGACGCCCTACAACTGGCGCTACGAGACGACGCCGCAGAAGCACTGCAACGACCGCCGCATGTACTGGCCGCGCGGCAAGACGCTCGGCGGCTCGTCCTCGATCAACGCCATGCTGTATGTGCGCGGCAACGCCTGGGACTACGACCATTGGCGCCAGCTCGGCAACGAGGGCTGGAGCTACAACGACGTCCTGCCGTATTTCAAGAACGCCGAGAACAACGAACGCGGCGGCGACGATTTCCACGGCGCCGGCGGCCCGCTCAACGTCGCCGACCAGGTCGACCCCTGCAAACTCAACGAGGCGTTCCTCAAGGCCGCCGAACAGGCCGGCCACAAGCGCGTCACCGACTTCAACGGCGCCCAGCAGGACGGCGTCGGCTACTACCAGGTGACGCAGAAGGACAAGGCGCGCTGGAGCACGGCCAGCGCCTACCTGCGGCCAGCGGTCGCGCGCGGCAATTCCCACCTCGAGATCATCACCGGCGCGATGGTCGAACGCATCATCTTCGACGGCACCCGCGCGATGGGCGTGCGCTACGTGGTCGGCGGCCGCGACGAGGTCGCACGTGCCAATCGCGAGATCATCCTGTGCGGCGGCGCGGTGAACTCACCGCAACTGCTGCAGCTCTCCGGCGTCGGCCCGGCCGACCACCTGAAGTCGCTGGGCATCACGCCGATCGTCGACCTGCCGGGCGTCGGCTCCAACCTGCAGGACCATCTCGATGCGGCGCTGCTGCAGTTCTGCAAGACGCGCGACACCTACGATACCGCCAACAAGCTGGTCTCGCTCTACCAGTATGTCGTGAACAAGAAGGGCCCCGGCACTTCGCCGATCGCCGAGTCGGGAGGTTTCCTGAGCACGCGCCCGGGCCTTTCCGCGCCCGACATCCAGCTCCATTTCCTGCCCGTCCTGGTGGTCGATCACGGCCGCACCCAGATGAAGAAGAACGGCTACAGCCTGCATGTCTGCGTGCTCAGGCCCGAGAGCACCGGCACGATCCGGCTGCGCAGCACCAACCCCAACGACCATCCGCTGATCGACGCCAACTACCTCGCCGAGCGCAAGGACCTCGATACGTTGATCGACGGCGTCAAGATGGGCCGCGATATCTTCGCCCAGTCTGGCCTCGATCCCTATAGCGCCGACGAGTTCCAGCCGGGTGCGACAGCAAGGACCGACGCCGAACTCGAGCAGTGGATTCGCGCCAAGTGCGAGACGATCTATCACCCGGTCGGCACCTGCAAGATGGGCCCGGACACCGATCGCATGGCTGTCGTCGACGACAAGCTGCTGGTGCACGGCATCGAGGGCCTGCGCGTGGTCGACGCCTCGATCATGCCGACCCTGGTCGGCGGCAACACCAACGCCCCCACGATCATGATCGCCGAACGGACGGCCGCAATCATGCACGCCGCCGGCCTCACCAACTGATCGGGCGCTGCGCCTAACCCCGCTTCTCGACGACGAGAAGCCACGGCCGGCTGCCGGCCGGCTGCAGCCGGCCCTTCGAGTCGACGGGATAGAGGCTCATGGTCACGCTGTCCTTCACGTTGCCGCCGACGGCATGGACGAAGCCGCCGCGCACGTCGGTGACGACATCGCAATGGTTTGCCGTGTTGTCGATGCGCCGGTGTGCGGTGCGCGAATCGGCGTGGCGCCAGGTCGGGCCCGCGGAGCCGGTGCAGACGAGGTCGCCCGGCTTGGGCGAGTATTCGTTCGGCGCATGAAGGTAGAACGGAGCCCCTCGCTGCTTCTCGCGGTCGTAGAGGGCGGCGAGGTAGCTGCCGTGGCGACCGTCGCGCGGGAACTGCTGGGGCGTGTAGCCGGACTTGGCCATCACCCAGGACACGAACGCCCCCGACCACGGCTTGTTCGACGTCCGGCCATTCCAGTTGGGGTGACCGCAGGTCCCCCAGTACTCCCCGACGCGGCTGGCGAGCGGCTCGCTTCGCTCGCTGATGCCTGTCCGGTTGGTGTAGCCGTTGGCGTGGCCGCCATAGACGACGGTCGAGCGGCCGAACTTGGTCCACTCGTTCCAGGCCGTAAGCGCCACTTTATCGGTGGGCGGGCGGTCGCTGTAACCGTGGTGGCTGCTCGAGCTGCCACAAGCAGCCAGAAAAAGGGTGAGCAGAAGGATCGCTGGCAGCCGTAGACCGAACACACAGGAGGAGAGCGCGGCGGGCGGCTGCCAGCAAACACGAATGTCGACGAAGGGGCGGTCGATACTCATGTATAACATGCAGGGGGTAAAATAAGCTGTTGTTCTTATTGGCTTTTAATCTAACACGGATACCGCACAATGTCACGCTCGGATCGGCCTTCCGACATCCGCCGCCTGGAGGAGCTCGCCTTTCGCGGCTGGCCTGCCCTCGAGAGCCGGGATTTCGCCGGCTGGCGCCAGAGGTTCTCGCGCGGATATACAAAAAGAGCTAATTCGATCAATGCACTAGGCCGGGATGCTCGATGCGATCCTGAAATCATTTCGTCGCTCGAAGCGCCCTATGTAGCCCTTGGCCAGACGCCGGCCTGGCGCCTGACGCCGCTCGCCCCACCCGCCATCGCGTCGCTCCTGAATGCCCGCGGCTACCGGACCATCGAGCACAGCCTGGTGCAGGTCTGCCCGCTCCACTCCGGCTTCACCGCCGATCCGGAAGTAAGGATCCTGCCGGGGCCGACGCCGGCCTGGGTCGACGCTTTCCGTACCCACAGCCCGGTCGCGCCACAGCACCACGAGGCCATGGAGCGCATGCTGGCGGCCATCGCGGCGCCCGCCGGGTTCGCGCTCGTCGAGGAAGCGGGCCGGCCGATGGCCATGGCGATCGGTGCCATCGAGGGCGATCACATGGGCCTGTTCGACGTCCTGGTGATGCCGCATGCCCGTCGCCGGGGGCTGGCGCGACGGGTTACCGAGAGCCTCTATGCATGGGCGTGGAACCATGGCGCGCGCTTCGCTTATCTCCAGGTCGTCGCCACCAACACCGCCGCCCTCCCGCTTTACGAGGCGCAGGGCTTCCGCACGGCCTACGCCTACAAATACGTCGTCCCTCCACTATCTTGAAGGCCGTGGCCTGAGACCGCCGGCTTGACCCCCCGGCGCCCGGCCTCACATAGTCGGTTTCGGGAGGATCAAAAAATGTCGAACTATCCTTGGGAGAAGAGCTACCCGCCGGGCGTGAAGTGGGAACTCGAGGTTCCGCGGAAGACCATCCACCAGACTTTCGAGGACAGCTGCGCCCAGTTCGGCGACCGCCCGTTCACCGATTTCCTCGACAAGGTGATGACCTTCCGCGACTACAAGGTGGCCTCCGACAAGGCCGCCGCCGGCTTCCAGAAGCTGGGCGTCAAGCCCGGCGTCAACGTCGGCCTCTACCTGCCCAACACCCCGCATTACATCATCGCCTTCTTCGGCGTGCTGAAGGCCGGCGGCCGGGTGGTGAACTACAGCCCGCTCGATGCGGCCCGCGAACTGGAACACAAGATCGGCGATTCCGAGACCGATATCCTGGTGACGCTCGATGCGGCGGCGCTGTATCCGAAGATGGCGGCGATGCGCGGCAAGACCCGGCTGAAGAAACTGATCGTCGGCACGGTCGCCGACTATCTGCCGTGGCCGAAGAACTGGCTCTTCCCCATCGTCAAGAAGAAGGAGATCTCGGCCTGGCCGCGCGACGACTGGCACATGTCGTTCAAGGACCTGCTGGCCAACGACGGCAAGTACACGCCGCATCCCTCGAACGACAACCTGTGGGACGAAGTTGCCATCCTGCAATACACCGGCGGCACCACCGGCCTGCCCAAGGCGGCCATGCTGACGCATGGCTGCGTCATGGCGGCGATGAGCCAGGGCATGGCCTGGACCAAGCCCTACACGACCCCGGGCTCGGAAAAAGTCGTGTGCGTGCTGCCGCTGTTCCACATCTATGCGCTGTCGGGAATCATGCTGGGCGCAGTAGCCAACGGCAACCAGCTCATCCTCTATCCGCGGCCCGACATCGACATGATCGTGGCCGATCTCTCAACCAAGAAGCCGTCCTTCCTGCCGGGCGTGCCGACGCTCTACACAGCGATCCTGAAGCATCCCAAGGCGCAGGGGCTCGACCTCAAGGCGCTCAAGATCTGCATGTCCGGCGGCGCGCCACTGCCGGTCGAGGTTCAGCAGAGTTTCGAGAAGCTGACCGGCGCCACGCTGATCGAGGGCTACGGCCTCACCGAGACCTCGCCCACCGGTGCGATTTGCCCGGTCGACAAGACGTCGCGCCGCGTCGGCTCGTGCGGCCTGCCGATGCCGGGCACGATCATCGAGATCCGCGACATGGAGAACAAGGATCGTGCGCTGCCGCCGGGCAAGGACAATGTCGGCGAGGTCTGCATCATCGGCCCGCAGGTGATGAAGGGCTACTGGAAGAAGCCCGAGGAGACAGAGCAGGTCCTGTTCAGCCATCCCGCCAGCAACTGGAAGGGCCTGCGCACCGGCGACATGGGCTACATGGACGAGGACGGCTGGCTCTATCTCGTCGACCGTTCCAAGGATCTCATCATCTCGTCGGGCTACAACGTCTATCCGCGCATGATCGAGGAAGCGGTCTACGAACACCCTGCCGTCGAGGAGTGCATCGTGATCGGCATTCCCGACCCCTACCGCCAGGAAGCGCCGAAGGTGTTCGTCAAACTGAAGCCCGGCGCCTCGCTCACCTTCGATGAACTGAAGAAGCACCTGGAGGGCAAGATCGGCAAACACGAGATGCCGGTGGCGCTCGAGGTCCGCGCCGAACTGCCCAAGACGCCGGTCGGCAAGCTCTCCAAGAAGGAACTCAAGGAGGAAGAGCGCGCCAAGGCCAAAGCCAAGGCTGCTTAAGGCCACTCATGCCTCCCCCGTCTGACGGGGGAGGTGGCCCCAAGGGCCGGCGGGGGAAAGCCTCAGGCGAAATCTTCGTGACATAATCGGCTCATGGACCTTCTCCGTTGCCTGCCACCTCCGTCCCCTCCGGGGGCACCTCCCCCGTTTGACGGGGGAGGAAGATGAACCGGCGTGCTCTGTTGGTGGGCGGCGCCGGACTCGTGCTCGGCGGCTGTTTCGACCGGCCCTGCCATGAGCGCAATCCGGCGCAGAAGGCGTTCCTCGATGGATTGTCGGCGCTGGCCAAGCCGGCGCTCAGCGCGAACAACCCGCTGGCGGTCGAGGAAGCCGCCAAGCAAAGCGTGGCGCTTGCCAGCAAGGTTGGCGCCTTTTCCGACTGGTGCGGGACCATTCGCAAGATCGAGGGCAATGCCCAGACCGTGGCTGTTACGGTGGAGATCGGCCCGCAGGTTTCGCTCTACGCCTTCAACGACTGGGCGCTGGCCTTCGCCGGCTCGGTGACGGACCTTTTCTCCACAAGATCGCGTCAGGCGCCCCCACCGGGCCTTTCCGACACCGCCATCGCGGCGCTAAAGAGCTTGCGGCTCGGTGAACGCGTGACGCTCTCCGGACGGATGGGCGAGATCGCGGGTTCCGGCGTCCTCGATCTTTCCCGACTGTTCGGCAAGAGCGTCGCCGAGCACCGGCAATTTCTGCAGACGCCGCGCTTCGTTGCGCGCATCGAGGTCATATCGGCCTTGAAGAAAAGTTGAGAAAGGACGTCGAGTGCCGTCGATCACCTACGAATTCCCCTATGCCAGCAAGAAGCTGCCGGTCTTCGCCGCCAACGTCGTGGCGTCCTCGCAACATCTCGCGGCAACTGCCGGCCTGCGCATGATGGCCAGGGGTGGCAACGCCGTCGATGCGGCGATCGCCAGCGCGATTGCCATCACCGTGGTCGAGCCGACCATGAACGGCATCGGCGCCGATGCCTTCTGCATCCTGTGGGACGGCCAGAAGCTGGTGGGTCTCAACGCTTCGGGTCATTCGCCGGCCTTGATGACGCCCGACCAGTTCAAGGGCCAGGACAAGATGCCCAACGTCGGCTGGGGGAGCGTCACGACGCCCGGCGCGGTGTCGCTCTGGATGGAACTGCACAAGCGCTACGGCAAGCTGCCCTTCGCCGACCTGTTCGAGCCCGGCATCAAGTACGCCCATGACGGCTTTCGCGTCTCCTACATGGTGGCGAAGCAATGGGATCGCGCGATCGATCGCCTGAAGGGCCAGGAGAGCTGGGTGAAGGCGTTCCTGCCCAACGGCCGCGCGCCGCAACCGGGCGAGCTGTGGAAGTTCCCCGACCAGGCCCGGACGCTCACCAAGATCGCCGAGAGCAAGGGCGAGGCCTTCTATCGCGGCGAACTCGCCGAAGCGATGGACAAGTACGCCAGGGAAACCGGCGGCGCGCTGCGCAAGGAAGACCT
>RGPT01000209.1 GCA_010032545.1 Alphaproteobacteria bacterium | reverse complement strand
CGCGGTGCTGGTCGCGGCCGGGCACAGGCTCGTCGGCATCGATCTCTCGGCCAGGGCGATCGGCAATGCGAGGGCGCGCGTACCGTCGGCCGAATTCCATTGTCAGGACATCCAGGCACCGTGGCCGGTGACGCGGGCCGGTGTGATCGTCGCCAGCCTGTCGCTGCACTACTTTCCCTGGCCGGAAACGGAAGCACTGGCCGCGCGCATCCATGAGACGCTCATGCCGTCCGGCGTGCTGCTGTGCCGGCTGAATTCGACCAACGACCATCACTTCGGCGCGTCGGGCCACCCACGTATTTCCGACGACTATTACAGGGTCGACGGCGAGCCCAAGCGCTTCTTCGACCGTGCCGCCGTCGGTCGCCTGTTCGCCACGGGCTGGCGCGTGCTCCACAACGAAGAAGGGGTGATCGCACGATACGATCACCCCAAATCGGTCTGGGAAACGATCCTCGAAAGGATCGACTAGAATTCCTTCTTCGTGCCCGGCTCGGCGTCGATCATCTGGATCGACGTCTGGCCCAGCGCGGCCTTGAATTCGGCCGGCGTGCCCTTGAGGAACGGGTTGCTCGCATAGTGCATGGGCCAGGCCATCTTGGGCTTGATCAGCTCCTTGGTGGCGTAGGCGGCGTCTTTCGGGCTCATGACATAGTGGCCGCCGATCGGTACCAGCAACAGGTCCGGCTTGTAGTATTCGCCGATCATCTTCATGTCGCCGAACAGGCCGGTATCGCCCATGTGGTAGATCTTGAAGCCGTTCTCGAGCTCGATGATGTAGCCGACCGGCTCGCCGGCGGGATAGCTTGTGTCCTTGCCGGTGACGGGGTCCTTCAGGATCATTTCCGAGGAATGCTCGGCATGGACCTGGGTGATCTTGACGCCGGGGAAGGGCTCGATGGTACCGCCCTTGTTCATGCGCGGCACGAGGTTGGCAGGCATCAAGCCGAGCGTCGCGAGCCACTGGTTGAGGCCGGCAGGTGCCCACATCGGCACATTGTTCGTCTTGGCGATCTCCAGGGCATCGCCCAGATGATCGCCGTGACCGTGCGTCACCAGGACGAGGTCGACCTTGCCGATCTTGCCGAGGTCCTTGAGTTCGGGCGGGATCTTGGTGGCGCCCATGATCCAGGGATCGATCATGATCACCTTGCCGCCGGGCGTGGTGAGCTTGAAGGCGGCCTGGCTGTACCAAAGCAGTTCGGCCTTGCCCTGTGCGTTGGCGGCGCCCGCGAACGCCAGGCAAACCGCGGTGGCGACGGAAAGAAGACGGAAGATCATGAGCGTGGCCCCCCAGATTGTTTCGCAGAGCCTAGCACCATTTTTCGCAGCGAAAGAGCGCACTTTCCTGTGAGCCGCCAATCGCCCAACATGTGCACCGCACAATGACCAGGGGGATGGCTCACCGATGAGCATCAAGGGCAAAGCCTACATTGCGGGCATCTACGAGCATCCGACGCGACTCGCGAAGGATATCTCGCTGGCCCAGATCCACGCCCAGTGCGCCAAGGGCGCGCTCGAGGATGCCGGTCTCACCAAGGACGATGTAGACGGCTACTTCTGTGCCGGCGACGCGCCCGGCCTGGGGCCGATGTCGATGGTCGAGTACATGGGGCTGAAGCCGCGCCATGTCGATTCGACCGACACCGGCGGCTCTTCCTACGTGCTCCATGTCGGCCATGCTGCCGAAGCGATCGCCGCCGGCAAGTGCAAGGTGGCGCTGATCACGCTGGCCGGCCGGCCGCGCGCCGAGGGCATGGCGACCGGAACGGTGCCGCGGTCGCGCGGCGGCACGCCGACGCCAGACGAACCGTTCGAGTTCCCCTACGGGCCGACGGTGGTGAACATGTATGCCATGTGCGCCATGCGCCACATGCACGAGTTCGGCACGACGTCAGAGCAGCTCGCCTGGATCAAGGTCGCAGCCTCGCACCATGCGCAATACAATCCCCATGCGCTGCTGAAGGATGTCGTCACGGTCGAGGAAGTCGTGAACTCGCCGATGATCTCCGATCCGCTGCACCGGCTCGACTGCTGCGTCATCACCGATGGCGGCGGTGCGATCGTGGTCGTGGCGCCGGAGATCGCAGCGAAGCTCAAGCGGCCCAAGGTCAAGCTGATCGGCGCCGGCGAGTTCGTGAAGACCCAGATGGGCGGCAAGGTCGATCTCACCTATTCGGGGGCACGCGTGAGCGGCGCCGCGGCCTTCGCCGAAGCGGGCGTCAAGCCCGCCGATATCAAGTACGCCTCGATTTACGACAGCTTCACCATCACCGTGCTGATGCAGCTGGAAGACCTCGGCTTCTGTGAGAAGGGCAAGGGCGGTGCGTTCGTGGCCGACGGCAACCTGATCGCGGGTACCGGCAAGCTGCCGTTCAACACTGACGGCGGCGGGCTCTGCAGCAATCACCCGGGCAATCGCGGCGGCCTCACCAAGGTGCTTGAAGCGGTCCGGCAATTGCGCGGCGAGGCCCATCCCGCCGTGCAGGTGAAGAACTGCAACCTTGCCGTCGCGCACGGCACCGGCGGCTCGCTCGGCCTGCGCCACGGCAGCGCTACCGTCATTCTGGAGAGGGAGTAGACCATGGCCGCGCAAGAGAGGAAGCTGCCGGCGCCGGCGATCAGCCAGGAGACGCAGGCCTATTGGGATGCCGCCGGGAAAGGCAAGTTGCTGGTGCGCAAGTGCACGGGCTGCGGCCAGGCGCATCACTATCCGCGCACGATCTGTCCCTTCTGCTTCAGCGACAAGACGGAGTGGATCGAGGCATCGGGCAAGGGCACGATCTATTCCTACAGCGTCATGCGCCGCGCGCCCGTGCCCTACGCCATGGCCTACGTGACGCTGGCCGAAGGCCCGCGCATGGTGACCAACATCGTCGACTGCGACTTCGACAAGCTGAAGTGCGAGCAGGCGGTGAAGCTGGTCTTCAAGCCGACCGACCCTACGAAGGCGTCGAATTCGAGGTCGTAGGATCGAAGGACGGCTGGCTGCTGATCCAGCAGCCGGATCCGAAATCAGGCCTGAAGCTCGATGTTGCCAACGTCGCCGACGGGCGCGGCTGGATATCGGGAAGGCTGGTCGGCGTCGTGCTTGGCAACCGCTCGCTAAGGGCGGCGCCACGGCGCGAAGCGCCTGTTGTGGCTGATCTGTCAGGCCCGGATAGAGGGCCTGACAGTTTTATCGTGGCGACCGTGCATGCCTGCGACGGCAAGTACCTCGAAGTGACCGGCGCCTGGGGCGGCAAGCCCCTGCGCGGCTGGTCACTGTCGCCCTGCTCCAATCAGCTCTCAACCTGCGACGGCGCAAGCGCGAGCGACTGACCGGACCGCGCTTGACCGGATCGCGCTCAGGCGTTGAGCGCCTCCCACACGCGCTCGGGCGTTGCCGGCATGTTGATGTGCTTGCCGCCCAGCGCGTCGACGATGGCGTTCATCACCGACGGCAACGAACCCGCACAGCCCGCCTCGCCGCAACCCTTGGCGCCCAGCGCGTTGGTCGTGGCCGGGACCGAATGATAGTCCATCGCGAAGAACGGCACCGTGTCGGCGCGCGGCAGGGCGTAATCGGTGAAGCTGCCGGTCAACGGTTGGCCCTCTTCGCTGTAGACCACATGCTCGAACATCGCCTGGCCGATGCCCTGCACCACGCCGCCATGGCTCTGGCCTTCGACCAGCAGCGGATTGATGACCGTGCCGAAGTCGCCGACCATCGTGTACTTCACCACCTCGACGACGCCGGTGTCGGGATCGATCTCGACTTCCGCGACATGCGTGCCGTTGGGATAGGCCGAGGGTGCTGCCTCGTGGACGTGGCTGACGTCGAGCGTGGCCGGCACGCCCTCGGGCAGCTTCATGCCGCCGCGCAGCCGTTCGGCGAGCTCCATGATGCCGATGCTGCGGTCGGTGCCGACGATGGTGAAGCGGCCGGCCTGGAACTCGATGTCGGCGGCCGAGGCTTCGAGTGCCACACCCGCGATCTGCTTGCCCTTGTCGATCACCTTGTCGGAGGCTTCGACGATGGCAGCGCCTGAGGCCATGATCGACTTCGAGCCGCCGGTGCCGCCGCCCGCGATCAACAGGTCGCTGTCGCCCTGGATCAGCTTGATTTTCCTGAACGGGATGCCGAGCTTGGTGGTCAGCACCTGGGCAAACGCCGACCAGTGGCCCTGGCCGTAGTCGAGCGTGCCGGTGATGATGCTCACATCGCCGTTGGGTTCGAAGCGGATGCCGCCCATTTCGTTCATCGGCGGCGCCGTCACCTCGAGATAGTCGCCGATGCCCATACCACGCAGTTTGCCGCGCGCCTTGCTTTCGGCCTTGCGGCCGGCGAAGCCGCCGACGTCGGCCAACTTCAGTGCCTTGTCGAGCAGGATGGAGAACTCGCCCGAGTCGTAGACCGTGCCAGACGCGGTCTTGTAGGGCATCTCCTCGGGCTTGATGTGGTTGCGCTTGCGCATCTCGACCTGGTCGATGCCCATCTCGCGCGCCGCGGTGTCGATCAGCCGCTCCATGAAGTAGTTGGCCTCCGGCCGGCCCGCGCCGCGATAGGCGCCGATCGGCGAGGTGTGGGTGAAGCAGACCTTGGTCGAGACCGAGATCAGGGGCGTGCGATAGATCGCGGCAAGGTTGCGGGTGACGCCAAGTGCGCCCATTGCCGCGCCGACGTTGGAGAGATAGCCGCCGAGGTTGGCGTAGCCGACGAGGCGCACGGCGAGGAAGGTTCCGTCCTTGTCGAGCGCCAGTTCGGCGTCGAAATCGTGGTCGCGGCCGTGCTGGTCGGAGAGGAAGCTGCCGCTGCGGTCGTCGGTCCACTTCACCGGCCGGCCGAGCAGCTTGGAGGCGTGGAACAGGCCGGCATACTCCGGATAGGGTGAGCCCTTCATGCCGAACGAGCCGCCGACGTTGCCGGTGAGGATGCGCATCTGCGCCGGCTTGATGCCGAGCAGGGCCGCCATCTGGTTCTTGAGCCCGAACACGCCCTGATTGCCGGCCTGGAAGGTGTAGCGGTCGCTCGCCTTGTCGTAGAACGCGACCGCCGAACGCGGCTCCATGGCGCAGACCACGATGCGGTTGCTCACGAGGCGCAGGCGCGTGACGTGGGCGGCCTTGGCGAAGGCTTCATCGACCTTGGGTGTGTCGCCGTAGTGATAGTCGGCGCAGACGTTGCCGGGCACGTCGTCGAACACCACGGGCGCGCCCGGCTTGGCGGCCTCGCGCGCCTCGGTGACGGCTGGCAGGGACTCGATGTCGACGAACACTGCTTCCGCTGCGTCCCGGGCCTGTGCCTGCGTCTCGGCGACGACGAAAGCCACCGGATCGCCGGCGAAGCGCACCTTGTCGGTGGCGAGCGAATAGCGGGTCGGCGTCTTCATCTGCGAGCCGTCGCGCTGCGGCACCATCATCACCGTCTTCAGCGCGCCGTAGCCCGCAGCGTTGAGGTCGGCGCCGGTCCAGACGCCGAGCACGCCCGGCATTCCGCGCGCTTCCTCGGTGTCGATGCCCTTGATGATCCCGTGCGCCATCTGGCTGCGCACCATCACGCAATAGACCTGATTCTCCAGGTTGACGTCGTCGCTGTAGCGGCCCTCGCCCTTCAGCAGGGTCGGGTCCTCCTGGCGCGGCACCGGCTGGCCGACGCCGAATTTCATCAAATCGAGATTATCCGCAGCGAAAGGCGCGTTCATGGGAACCCATTCCAAAAGAGGGGAAATCAGGCAGTGACTATAGCGCGGGCGGGCATGGGCTGTGCTAGTGATTCGGGCATGTCGAACCTCGATCCCGTAACCTTGACCGTCATCCAGAACGGCCTGATCCAAGTCTGTAACGAAATGGACCTGGCCTTCGTCCGCGCGGCCTTTTCACCGGTGATTTCCGAGGGCATGGACCGCTCCGACGGCATATACGACGCGACCGACGGGGCCTTGATCGCGCAGGGCGAACTGGGATTGCCGGTCTTCGTCGGCACCATGCAATTTTCGACCCGTGCCGTTATCGACCGGGTGAAGAGCCACTATGCAGGAAAAGTGGAGCCGGGCGATGTCTTCATCGTCAACGATCCCTACCTCGGTGGCACTCATCTGATGGACGTGCGGTTCGTCAAACCCTTCTTCTACAAGGGCGAGGTCTTCGCCTGGCTCGCCAACACCGGCCACTGGCCCGACGTCGGCGGCATGGTGCCAGGTGGTTTCTCGGCCAGCGCCACGGAGGTGGAGCAGGAAGGCCTGCGCCTGCCGCCGGTGAAGTTCTTCAAGAAGGGCGAGATGGACCAGGAGATCCTCTCGATCATCCTCAGCAACATCCGCATCGCCGACCAGCGCATTGGCGACATCAAGGCCCAGGCCGCCGCCCTCACGACCGGCGAAGTGCGGCTGACCGCCTTGATCGACCGTTATGGCGCCGACGTCGTACGGGCGGCGATCGCCGAAATGCGCCACCGCGCCGAGCGCCAGATGCGGTCCAAGATCGCCGGCATCCCCGATGGCATCTACGAGGGAACCTCGCAGGTCGACAGCGACGGCGTGGTCGACGAGCCGCTGACGATCAGGATGAAAGTCACGAAGAAGGGCGAGACGCTCACCTTCGACATGACAGGCTCGAGCCCGCCCTGCCGCGGGCCGATGAACAGCGTCATCGCCACGACCAAGTCGGCGATCTATCTCGCCATAAAGCACATCTTCCCCGATGTACCGATCAACGCCGGCACCTTCGAGCCCCTGCAGATCGTCGAGCCCGTGGGCACGTTCCTTTATGCCAAGTACCCGCGACCGGTATCGGGTTGTGCGGCCGAGGTGAGCCAGCGTATCGCCGAGGCGGTGTTTGCCGCTCTCACGCATGCGATTCCCGACATCCTGTTCGCGGCCCCGGCCGGCACGTCGGGCAATCTCGGCGTCGGCGGCTTCGATCCCGAGCGCAACCGCAGCTACATCATGTATCTCTTCACCGGCGGCGGATACGGCGGCTTCCAGGGCGGCGACGGCCTCAGCAACGGCTGCTCGACCATCGGCATCTCCAAGATGCCGCCCGTCGAGGTGCTGGAGCAGTTCTATCCGATCCTGTTCGAGGAATTCTCGTTGCGCGAAGGCTCCGGCGGCGCCGACGCCGATCTCGATATCCTGGTCCTTGGACAGATGCGGGGGGCGATAGGTCTTGCCGCCCTGGGTCACGGCCACG
>RGPT01000208.1 GCA_010032545.1 Alphaproteobacteria bacterium | reverse complement strand
GGGCACGCCGGGGGGAGACCCGGTGGCACGGACGCCTAATGGTGGAGGGAAGATCGCCAGGTCCCGGAAGCGCGGACCTGTTGGGAAAGCGCCAGCCGAGGGACTTTCCAACGAAAACGCCCGGCTGTCTGGCCGGGCGCGAACTTCCTCAACATAAAGAGAATGCCTATCATAACCTGCTGAACCTGTCCAATTCACTTCAATGAATCTTCACTGCTGGCATTTTGCCAGCAGTGCCATGGCGTGAAGGGCTGCGGGTAGTAGGGGGATCTCCCATTGCCGACCTCAGGGACTGGGTCCCTGAGGCTAACGGCAGAAATTGGCGACGTATTTTGAGGAGGAATCTACCACGCGAGTTACCTGTTCTGAGCTCGTGGGAGCATCGGAAAGTCATCGAGTGAGATCGGACGCCAACAACAGCCAACTATGGCGTCCTCTTCGTCAGCGGCGCCGCCGGAGCGGTCCTAATTGACGATGACTCTGAGCGCCACTGGAGTGGTGCGCTCCTATTAACGACTACGCCGCCTTTTCGAGGGCTTCCTGCGCGTTGAGCCAGCGCTGCTCGGCGTTGGCGACTTCACGCTCGAGGCGTGCCTTCTCGCGCTGCAGGTCGGTCACGACCGTGGCCGGGCCCGCATAGGTCGCGGGGTCGGCGAGCTTGGCCACGACGCCGTCGAGCTGGGCAGTGAGGCGTCGATGTCGCCATCGAACGGCTTCACCGTGCCGCCGGCAACCAACCACAGCGTGTCGGCCACCATCTTCACCAGATGCGTGTCGTGGCTCACCAGCACGACGGCGCCCTCGAAATCGTTGATGGCGTCGACCAGCGAGGCGCGCGCATCCATGTCGAGATGGTTGGTCGGCTCGTCGAGCAGCAGCATGTGCGGCGCGGCGCGGGTGGCCAGCGCCAGCAGCAGGCGGGTCTTCTCGCCGCCCGAGAGGACGCCGACCTTCAGGTTGGCGCGATCGCGCGAGAAGCCGAAGCGGCCGAGCTGGGCTCGCACCTTGGCCTCGCCGGCGCCGGGGCCGAGCGCGCGGTTCATGTGCGCTGCGAGATCAGGCGGATGAAGGTCGACTTGCCGTTGCCGTTCTGCCCCAGCAGCGCGATGCGGTCTTCCATGTCGATGCGCAAGTCGAGGCCGCGCAGCACCAGCGGCCCGTCGGGATAGCCGACGGAGACCTCGTCGAGCGTCTCGATCGGCGAGGCCAGGATGTCGGGCGAGGGGAAGTTGAACGAGACCTTTTCGTCAATCGGCACCGACGCGACGGGCCCCAGCTTCTCGATCATCTTCATGCGCGACTGTGCCTGGCGCGCCTTGCTGGCCTTTGCCTTGAAGCGATCGACGAAGGCCTGCATGTGCTTGCGCTGGGCCGCGACCTTGGCCTGCTGGGCGGCGTCGTTGGCCAGGCGCTCGGCGCGCGTGCGCTCGAAGAAGTCGTAGTTGCCGGTGTACGGCACCAGCTTCTGCTGGTCGATGTGGACGATGTGGTCGCACACGTCGTTCAGCAGGTCGCGGTCGTGGCTGACCATGAGGATGGTATTGCGGAATCGTTTCAGATGCTCGGTCAGCCACAGCATCGCTTCGAGGTCGAGATGGTTCGACGGCTCGTCGAGGATCAGGAGGTCGGGGTCGCTGAACAGCGTGCCGGCCAGCGCCACGCGCATGCGCCAGCCACCCGAGAATTCGCCGCAGGGCCGGCGTTGCTTCTCGTTGTCGAAGCCGAGGCCATTCAGGATCGAGGCGGCGCGGGAAGGGGCCGAGGCGGCGCCGATCTCGTCCAGCCGGGCGTGGATCTCGGCCAGGCGGTGGCCATCATGGCACGCCTCGTTCTCGGCCATCAGGGCGCTGCGCTCGACGTCGGCCGCCAGCACGGCGTCCAGGACGGTGATGTCGCCGCCGGGCGGGTCCTGCGGCACCGAACCGATCCGGGTGCGGCCCATCAGGTTGATTTCGCCGCTGTCGGCCTCGATCTGGCCCTGGATCAGGCGCAGCAGCGTCGATTTGCCGGCGCCGTTGCGGCCGACGAGGCCCACCTTCCAGCCGTCGGAAAAGGCCGCAGAAGCGCGATCGAACAGCACGCGCTCGCCGTGGCGGAAGGAGATATCGCTGATGTGGAGCATGGGGCGGCGGCCTTTAGCATGCGGGGCAGGGCCATTCCAAGGCGGATCGGCCGACTTGCCGGGCCGAAACCTCGCGTCTATAACGCGCGCCCATTCGCCGAGACTTTGTCTTCAAGAGGATTCCATGGCCGTCGAGCGCACTTTTTCGATCATCAAGCCGGACGCGACCCGCCGGAACCTGACCGGCAAGATCAATGCCCGGTTCGAGGAAAAGGGCCTGCGCATCGTCGCCCAGAAGCGCATCTGGATGAGCCGTCAGCAGGCCGAGCAGTTCTACGGTGTCCACAAGGCGCGGCCGTTCTTCAACGATCTCTGCACCTTCATGACCTCGGGTCCCGTCGTCGTGCAGGTTCTGGAAGGCGAGAACGCCGTCGCGGCGAACCGCGAGATCATGGGCGCGACCAACCCGGCGAACGCCGACGCCGGCACGATCCGCAAGGACTTCGCCGAGTCGATCGAGGCGAACTCGGTGCACGGCTCGGACTCGCCCGAGAACGCCGCGATCGAGATTTCCTACTTCTTCGCCGGATCCGAAGTCGTCGGCTGAAGTTACTGCGAACACAAAAAAAGCGGCCCACCCGGGCCGCTTTTTCTTTTGGGAGGCTGCGTCGTCAACCCAGGACGGCGAAAGCCACCAGCAAGGCCACGCTGCCGCCGACGCCGAGCAACAGCGCGAGGATCGACATATGGCCGACCAGTCCCAAGGCCATGGAAACCAGGATGAGCACGATCCAGAGGAGCGTGAACGTCACCAGTTTATTGAACGACGTGTACGTCTCCATGTGCGCGCGGTAGTCGTCCTGCCCTTCGGCCATGTCGTATCCTCGTTGAGATTTCGTAGAGAGTTTATAGCGAACTAGGGTTCGGGGGAAAAGAGGAGGGTCGCACCGGGCGAGACATCCCGGACGGTGACCCGGCCGCCGGCGACGGCAACGCGCCCCTCGGCGATCCAGCGCAAGACCAGAGGGTAGAGACGGTGCTCCTGACGCAGGATGCGCGCCGACAGCGTCTCCTCGGTGTCGCCGGCCAGAACGGGCACGGCGGCCTGCGCGATGATCGGCCCGGCATCGAGGTCGGGTGTGACGAAATGGACCGTGCAGCCGCTCAGCCGCACGCCAGCATTCAATGCTTGGCGCTGGACGTGCAATCCCGGGAATGCCGGCAGCAGCGAGGGGTGGATGTTGATCTGCCGCCCCGACCAGCGCTCGGGAAACCACGGGCTCTGGATCCGCATGAAGCCCGCAAGCGCCACCAGTTCGACGCGGTGCCTTTCGAGGGCAGCGGAGACGTCCCGGTCGAACGTCTCGCGGTCGGGGTAGTCGCGATGGGAGATCACCTCGGTCGATATGCCGGCCTTGCGGGCGGTCTCAAGGCCGGCAGCGTCCGCGCGGTTGCTGATGACGCAGGCGATCTCGGCCGGATAGTCGCTGGCCTGGGCGGCCTGGATCAGCGCCGCCATGTTGCTGCCGCGGCCTGAGATCAGGACGCCGACCTTCAGCTTCGCCATAGACTGTCAGCGTGATCGACGACGCAATCGGCTTCATCGCCCGGCGCGCGCTCCACGACACCGATCTCGTGCACGGTTTCGCCTGCGTCGCTGAGGGCCTTGGCAATTCGTGCCGCGTCGTTCCTGGCCACCACGGCGATCATGCCGAGGCCGCAGTTGAAAGTGCGGAGCATGTCTTCCGTCGGCACCTGGCCGACGTCGCGCAGCCATTGGAAGACCGGTGGCGCTGACCATTGCCGGGCATCGAGGCGCGCGCGCGTTCCCGCGGGCAGGCAGCGTGGAACGTTGCCGGGCAGGCCGCCGCCGGTGATGTGGGCAAGGCCCTTGATGGCGCGCGTTGCCCGGATGACGCCGAGCAACTGCTTGACGTAGATGCGCGTCGGCTCGAGCAGGGCCGGGCCCAGAAGCGTCGCCTGGGCGAAGGGAGCGGGGGCGCCGTAGTCCAGGCCGCTGCGCTTGACCACGCTGCGCACCAGCGAATAGCCGTTCGAATGGACGCCACTCGAGGCGATGCCCAGCACCGCGTCGCCGACGGCGATGTCCGGACGCGGCAGCAGCTCGTCGCGCTCCGCGGCGCCGACGGTGAAGCCTGCCAGGTCGTAGTCGCCATCGACATACATGCCAGGCATTTCCGCCGTCTCGCCGCCGATCAGGGCACAGCCGGCGCGCCGACAACCTTCGGCGATTCCAGCCACGATCCGCCGGCCGACATCCACATCGAGCCGGCCGCTCGCGTAGTAGTCGAGGAAGAACAGCGCCTCGGCGCCCTGGACCACGATGTCGTTGACGCACATCGCCACCAGGTCGATGCCCACGGTGTCGGGAATGCCGGCCTCGATCGCCACCTTGAGTTTGGTGCCCACGCCGTCGGTGCCCGACACCAGGATGGGATCGCGAAAACCCGCGGCCTTGAGGTCGAACAGGCCACCGAAACCGCCCAGGGCGCCCATGACGCCGGACCGATGGGTGGCGCGGGCCAGCGGCTTGATGTGCTCGACCAACGCGTCGCCAGCGTCGATGTCGACGCCGGCGTCCTTGTAGGTCAGGGGAGGCCGGTTGTGGCCCCCCTGGCTGTCGTTCGGTGCGTCGGGCTTCAAGCCATGCTCATTCGTGCTAGACAGGGGGCGTGCTAGATAGCTGGCGCGAACATAGCCAAAAACCGGACCCCCGCAATGCCGATAGGCCGATGGTTTTCCACGATCGTCGCAATTCTGCTAACGACCCTTGCCGCGGGCCTTGCCACGGCTGGCAAGGCTTCCGCACAGGCCGTAGGCGGTAACTCCTATGCCATCACCGGGATCGATGTCGATGTGAGCGCGGCCGATGCGATCAAGGCGCGCGAGCAGGGGATTCGGGAGGCCAAGCGCCGGGCGTCACGCATGCTGGTCGACCGGCTGGTCGCCGCCGAGGATCGCGGCCGTGTGCCGCCGCTCGACGACGCCCGTCTCGACAACATGGTCCGTGGCGTCGAGTTCGTCCGCGAGCGATCCGTACCCAACCGCTATATCGCGACGCTGAATGTGGTTTTTGCGGCCGACCAGGCAAAGGCGTGGCTGGCCGACAGCGGCGTCAAGGTGGTCGAGACAGTGGCTCGTCCGGCCCTGGTCATTCCGCTGTGGAAGGGCAAGGCGGGCGTGGAAGCGCTCGACGATCGCAATGCCTGGCGTGAAGCGTGGCAGGCGCTCGATACGGCCGCCAGTTCCGTGCCGGTGACGGTGGTCCGTGGCGATACAACGGACCAGAGTGCACTATCGGCCGAGGAGGCCTTTGTCGGCGACGTCGCCGCCCTGTCTCGGTTGAACGAGCGATATCGCGCCCCAACGATCATCGTGGCCACGGTCGAGGGCGACAAGGAAGCGGGCTCGCTCAACGTCCGCGGTGTTCGCTATGACATGCGGACAGGTGCACGCAGCGAGATCGCCGCGGTTCCGGTCGCGGGCTCGGCGCAGCTTGTCGAGGCCGCCAGGAGGATGCACGGGCGGATGGACGAGGACTGGCGCAGCATTGCCGTCGTGCGCCGCGACTCCCAGGGCACCCTCGATGTCGTCGTACCTCTCCGGGCGTTGGGTGACTGGGTGCAGGTGCGTCAGCGGCTTGGCGCCGTCCCGGCGGTCAAGAATGTCTCCGTGCGTTCTCTGGAGTCGGATCGGGCCGACCTGCAGATCGAATTTTATGGCACCGCCGAGGAGCTGCAGCGCACGCTGGCACAGGCCGGGCTGAGGTTGGACAAGGACGCCGATCAGTGGCGGCTCCAGCCCCGGTGACGGCGACGGGCAAGTCAGTGCAGGGGACGCCGCCGCCCAGCGCCAACCGTTGGCGCTTCTGGGTGGGAGCGGCTGCCGTCTTCCTGCTCTTCCTCTGGCTTCTGAACGACATCCTTCTGCCGTTCGTGGTTGGCATCGTCGTCGCCTACTTCCTCGACCCCGTCGTCCGCCGCCTGCAGCAGCTTGGGCTCTCGCGCACGATGGCCACGACCGCCGTGACGATCGTGGCCGCCCTGCTGACCGTGGCCGTGGTCATGGCCATCCTGCCGCCGCTGTTCGGCCAGGTGCAGGCGCTGGTCGTGAAAGCCCCCGAATACATCGCGAAAGCATCGATGCGGATCCAGCCGCTGGTCGAGCCGCTGCTGCAAAGGCTCGGGCTGCAGCCGCTCAGCATTCAGGACCTGCAGGCCAAGGCCGCCCAGTGGGCGGGCGGAGCGCTTGCCGTGGCGGGCAGCCTCGCCGGCCAGGTGGCGCAGCGCGGCGTGGCGATCATCAATCTCCTCGGCCTGCTGTTCATTACCCCGGTGGTGACGTTCTACATGCTGCGCGACTGGGAAAAGGTACTGGCCGCGATCGACGGCGCGCTGCCGCTCGACCATGCCGACACCATCCGCAAGCTCGCGCGCGAGTCGAATGCCGCCATCGCCGGCTACCTGCGCGGCCAGGCGCTGGTCTGCCTCTGCCTCGGCACGATCTACGCAGTCGGCCTGTCGCTCGTCGGCCTCCAGTTCGGCCTCGTGATCGGCCTGATCGCGGGCGCCATTTCCTTCATTCCCTTCGTCGGCACCCTCGTCGGTGCCGTTCTGGCGCTCGGCATGGCGCTGGCGCAGTTTCCCCCGGACTGGATCGGCGTGGCCAAGGTCGGCGCCGTGTTTCTGTTCGGCCAGACGATGGAAGGCAACGTGCTGTCGCCCAAGCTGGTCGGCGACAGGGTCGGGCTGCATCCGGTGTGGATCATGTTCGCCCTGCTGGCAGGCGGTTCGCTGTTCGGCTTCGTGGGCATCCTGATTGCTGTGCCGACGGCGTCCGTGATCGGGGTGATCGTGCGGCATCTGATCGGTCGCTATCGCGAGAGTGCGATCTACCGTGGCAGTTCGACCGGCTGACCGGCCGATGCCCAACCAGCTCACCTTCGATCTCGCGTTGCCGCCGCCGACCTACAGCCGCGAGGATTTTGTCGCGGCCGGCGGCAATCGTGAGGCGCTGGCCTGGATCGACCGCTGGCCGGACTGGCCGGCTCCGGCGCTGGCGCTGAGCGGGCCTGTGGGCTGTGGCAAGACCCATCT
>RGPT01000207.1 GCA_010032545.1 Alphaproteobacteria bacterium | reverse complement strand
CGCCGCTATCCGCCGCTGGTCTTTGCAGGCGAGGCGCGCAAGCTCAAGACGGCGCTGGCCAAGGTGGCGGCGGGCGATGCCTTCCTGCTGCAGGGCGGCGACTGCGCCGAGAGCTTCGTCGATTTCACCGCCAACAACATCCGCGACACCTTCCGCGTGCTCCTGCAGATGGCGGTCGTGCTGACCTACGGCGCCGGCATGCCGGTGGTGAAGCTCGGCCGCATGGCCGGCCAGTTCGCCAAGCCGCGCTCGTCCAACGTCGAGAAGGTGGGCGACGTCGAGCTGCCGTCGTACCGCGGCGACAACGTCAACGGCTTCGAGTTCACGCCCGAGGCGCGCCTGCCCGATCCCGAGCGCATGGTGCAGGCCTACAACCAGTCGGCGGCCACGCTCAACCTGCTGCGCGCCTTTGCCCAGGGTGGCTACGCCGACCTGCACGAGGTCAACCGCTGGAACCTCGACTTCGTGCGCAACTCGCCGGCATCGGCGCGCTACCAGGACCTCGCCGCGCGCCTCGACGAGACGCTGAACTTCATGGCCGCCTGTGGCCTCAATTCGGCGACCACGCCGCAGATCGCCGAGACCGATTTCTTTACCAGCCACGAGGCGCTACTGCTGCCCTACGAGGAGGCGCTGACCCGCGTCGATTCGACCTCGGGCGACTGGTACGACTGCTCGGCACACATGCTGTGGATCGGCGACCGCACGCGCCAGCCCGACGGCGCGCATGTCGAGTTCCTGCGCGGCGTGCGCAATCCGATCGGCTTCAAGTGCGGCCCCTCGCTCTCGGTCGACGACACGCTTCGCCTGATCGACACGCTCAATCCTGCCAACGAGCCCGGCCGCATCGTGCTGATCGTCCGCATGGGTGCGAACAACGTCGCCGAAAAGATGCCGCCGCTGGTGCGCGCGGTCGAACGCGCCGGAAAGTCGGTCGTCTGGTCGTGCGATCCCATGCACGGCAACACCGAGACGGCGTCGAACGGCCGGAAGACCCGCCACTTCGATAACATCCTGCGCGAGGTGAAGGACTTCTTTGCCGTGCACCGCGCCGAGGGAACCCACCCCGGTGGCGTGCATTTCGAGATGACGGGCCAGGAAGTGACGGAGTGTATCGGCGGCTCGACCGACATCACCGTCGAGAACCTGAACGAGCGCTACGAGACGCAGTGCGACCCCAGGCTCAACGCCAGCCAGGCGCTTGAGCTCGCTTTCCTCCTGGCCGAGCAACTCAAGGCGGAACGCTTGTCGGTGGCACGGGCACGCCCGGCCGTCTGACAGGCGAGAGAGGCCGTAAGGCCCGAAAGCCCGGGGAGGGCCGATGACGCATCCAAGCAATGGCGAGATCGAACGCTATACCGACCACTACTTCAATCGCTCGAAGCAGGTGATCGGCAAGTTCGGCGACTGCCAGGTGACCTATGCCATCTTCATGCGGCGTCCCGTGGTGTTTGCACCCCGGCTGGCGCTCGACTGGCTCGAGGAGACCGGCCGCCAGCGCAAGACGAAGGTCGAGTTCGACCTGCGCTACAACGAGGGCAAGTGGGTCGGCGCCGGCGAGCCGATGCTCTACATCACCGGCTCGTTCTTCCACCTGGTCGATCTGGAAACCATCTTCCTGCAGAAGCTGGGGCCGGCCTGCGTCGCCGCCTACAACGCCTGGACGATGTGCGCCGACATGCCGAAGGCCGCCTTCCTCGCCATGGACGCCCGTCACTGCGCCGGCCAGGAGATGGCCGAGATGATGGCCTATGCCGCCTCCGTGGGCTCGGCGCGCGCCAGACGCAAGGTGGGCGCGGTCGGCTTCATCGGCAATGCCACGCACGCTACCGCGCACTTCTTCGGCCAGGAGCGCGGCCTCGGCACTATGCCGCACGCGCTGATCGGCTACGCGGGCTCCACCCTGCGCGCGGCGGAAATGTTCCACGAGACTTTCCCCGGCGAGCCGATGACCGTTCTGGTCGATTATTTCGCCCGCGAGATTTCCGACTCGCTCGAAGTCTGCCGGCGCTTTCCCGAGCTTGCAGCCAGGGGAATGCTGTCGCTTCGCCTCGACACCACCGGCGGCCGCTACCTTGAAGGGCTGGACCCCGCGACATCCTATGCCGTGCTCGAACGCTTCTCGCCCGAATCGATCCGCGGCTACCGCAGCGAGGAGGAACTGCGCTTTCTCGTCGGCACCGGCGTGTCGGCGGCAGCGATCTTCCACCTGCGCGCCGAGCTCGACCGCAACGGCTTCGACAAGGTCAGGATCGTTGCCTCGTCGGGCTTCGGCCCGGCCAAGTGCCGCATCATGGCCGAGGCCAAGGCGCCGATCGATGTCGTGGGCTCGGGTTCGTTCCTGCCGTCGAACTGGACCGAGACCTACGCGACGGCGGACATCGTCGAGTACGATGGCCAGAAGCGCGTGAAGATCGGCCGCGAGTTCCTCCACCGCACAAGGCCCGACGGCACCACGCGGCCGCTCTAGACTCATCGCCTCCCCCATCACATAGGGGAGGTGGCGCGTAGCGCCGGAGGGGAAAGCCCCAAACGGGATCTCCGATATTCTCCGCTCTGAAGGACAAGACCATGGGCAACGGCTCGACCAACACGCCGTCGCTCGGGGCGAGGTAAGTTTGGGTCCTTGGAAGATGCACCTAACCCAACAGCTCCCGACAGCCGAGATCATCGAAAGCGAGATGGATGCGTTCGAGATTGTTCCACCAGATCACTGGCGGAATGCCTAGCGCGTGATGCCAGACCGGCGTCATGACCTGCCCCAGCACTGACAGGCGATAGTCGTCCTGCAGCGCGCGGCGGTTGTAGCCCTGGACGCCTCGGGCTAGCAACTCGTCATAATAGCAGTCCAGCAGATGCCGCTCGCTTCGCTGCCGCAGGTCGGGGTACCAATGGAGCGCCATCATGTAGGCAAGGTCGTCCGTTCCGACATCGACCCGCCAGGCATCCCAATCGAACAACCTCGCACCGTCCACTCCGCCTGTGCGTGGCAGGAAGCAATTCCAGACATGCGCGTCGCCCTGAACGATCGTCATATGGCGGTGTGTGTGATAGCGGGCGGCCAGGCGCGGGGCTTGCTCCAGCAATCGCACGTAGAGATCGCGCCGACCAGGCGAAAGCCGGTCGCCGAGATCGTCGGCAAAGCGCGCGTACTGTCCGGCCAGCCGTTGCCTCGCTTGGTCGGCGGCACTCGCATCTTGCCACGCGCCAACTGTCGTACCCAGGCGAGGATGGTCCCACCACGCGGCCTGGAAACGTGCCCGCGTCCGGATGATGCTCTCGCTCTGCTCGATCGTCGGCGGCAATGGCCAGTTCGTCGCCACGAGATGCGACTCCGTAAGGTCTTCCAGCAGCAAATGCCACGCGCCGGTGGCCTGATCCCAATGAGCGTCGAAGCAGCGCGGCACGAGCCCCGCCGGCATCGCCGGTGCTACCTCCGCATAGAATGCGACCTCGTGCCGGCCGCCCATCCATGGGCCGCCCGGCCGGTCGAGCAGACCAGCCTTCAGGATGAGCGATGGAGGACCGCGGTCGGCAGCGCCTTCATAGGTCAGGCGCAGCCGAAGAATGTACGACAACACGGTCGGGAATGACTTCTCGACGGCGACTTCGGCGACGCGGCCGTCGCCAAGTGCGCGGGATCGGCGAAGCGCCTCGGTAAGATGCTCCGCGCCGGCCGCCTTCGGGAGTGACTGCATCGGTGACCTCTGCCTTTGTCCGACATTCCCCGAATGAACCACCAGGGTGGGGCGAAAGCTACCATTCTGCTGGGTACGGTGAAGCCATGGATCGCCGCGGCCGTTACCTAAGACGTACCAGGCCACGCTCGACGGCGGGGCACACCCGCGTGATAGTCGCGGTCGGAGACAACACCGAGGCACGCATGAATTTCGATGGCACCTTCTACTATATGATCTTCGCGCCGCATCTGCGTGCCTTCTACTGTCCGGTGCCGAAGGCCTCCTGCTCGACGTGGAAGACCGTGCTGCGCAGCTCGCTGCAGCTGCCCGAGGCGCACCGCCAGCTCGACCTGCACAATCGCTGGACCAACGGCCTCACCTACGCCTGGTCGATGGAGCGCTACGACATGATGGAGGCGCTGTTCGGTCCGAAGGCCTTCTACCGCTTTACGGTCTGCCGCAATCCCTACGCCCGGCTGGTCTCGGCCTATCGCGACAAGATCGTGCCGGAGGACACGCCGATCAAGGAGGCCGTCGGCCGCCTCAAGGCACTCTACTGCGCGGTCAACGACCTGCGGCCGAGCGAGGCGATGCCCTTCACCTTCGAGATGTTCGTGCAGGCGATCGGCCACGACCGGCCGGAGATGATGGACCGCCACTGGCAGCCGCAGACCATGGTCACCTGCGTCGACCTGCTGCGCTACGACACGATCGCCCGGCTCGAGGACCGCGCCACCGCCTTCCCCGCCATCTGCGAACGGCTGGGCGTCGACACCGCACTCGTCGGCCATCTCAACCAGAGCCACGGCAGCAAGGATCTGCGGCCGCTCTACACGCCGGCGATGATCGACATCGTGCGCCGCGTCTACAGCGCCGACTTCGATCGCTTCGGCTACGACCGCGACGATATTCCCGCCGCGGCCTGAGCCGCCGCGCAGAGGACTTGCGCCCTCCCGCCGGCTCCGGTCTCGCAGCGACGGATCAGGCGCCGTTCACGGGGGCGGTATCGCGTAGCCGTTGCGGCGCAGCAGATCCTCCAGGGTTCGGATGCCGGCGTCGGTGCGGCCCGCCGCGCAGTCGGTGACGGCGGACTTGCGCGGCATGTCCATGTTGCCGCCGCCTTCGCCTTTGTTGCCGGCGTAGCGGTCCCACAATTCGAGCAGCTGCGTGCAGCGCGCCTGCGGGGAAGCGGTGGGTTGGCCCTGCGCAAGGGCGTCGCGGGCGGCCGGCGTCAGCAGCAACAAGCAGAGGAGGAAGGGGAGAGGCGTTCTAGGCATGGTCCACTCCAGTCAGCTTTTCCCATTTACGACAGAACGCGTGCCCCGGATTTGGACCATGGGAGCAGCCGCTTCGCCTTCTTTGACTATCGGATGAGGAAGCGGCACTAAGCCCTCGCCAAACATAGTTCCTCCCGCTCCAGAGCAAGGACAGCCCGTGACCGCGCCCGAACCCGCGCCCCGGCCCGCGTCGGAGACCGCCGCGCCGAATGCCTTTCCGGCCTACCTGCTGGGGCTTGCCAGCTGGTTCGTGCCGCTCGGCATCCAGATGGTGCTGTTCCCGTGGCTGGTCGCGGTCGTGCTCCACATGGATGCCTTTGCCGTGGGCCTGGCGCAGGCCGCGATCATGGCGCCGTCGCTGCTGTTCCTGCCGCTCGGCGGCCTCGTGGCCGACCGCGGCAACGCGCGCCGGCTGCTGATGCGCTATCACCTGCTCTACGCCGTCCCGCCGCTGGCGCTGGCCGTTGTGTTGTGGGGCGGCGGCCTCAGCTACCCGCTGCTGATCGCCTACGGCCTGATCGCGGGTTCGATCGGCGCCTTCGCCGTGCCGACGCGCGATGCCCTCCTGCCGGTCGTGGCGCCGCCCAGGGTCGGTGGAAGCGGAGGCCTGCCGCGCGCGGTGGCGCTGGCCACGGCGCTGCAGTTCGGCGGCCAGCTTTTGGGCATTGCCTGCGCCTCGACGGCCGACCGCTTCGGGCCGCTGCCACTCCTCGTGCTGCATGCCGCGCTGGTGCTGCTGGGGTGCTTCGCCGTCGCGCGGTTGCCCGACCCGCCGCCGCATCCGCCGTCCGAGCATCCGGGGTTTTGGCAGAGCGGCCGCCATCGCCTTCGCGGGCCTCGCCCGCCGCTTCACCCTGCGCGGGCGCCTGATCGGCATCGCGGTGGCCGCGGGCTCGGTCGTGCTGGTGGCGCTGGCGAGCCTGCCGTCGTTCGCCGTCTTCGTGGCGCTGAACTTCGTCTGGGGACTGGGCGCCGGCATCACCATGACGCAGAGCCGGACCGTCATCCAGATCGTGGCGCCCGCCACGCACCGCGCCCGCCTGATGTCGCTGTTCCAGCTGGGCCTGGGCGGCGGCGGCCCGATCGGCGCGCTGCTCACCGGGGTCATCTGTTCGATCTGGGGCCTGCAGGTGGCGCTGCTGTTGCCGGCCGGCGCGATGATGCTGCTGATCGCGGTGGTACTTTTCCGCTCGCAGCTCTGGTCGATGCGGACGGTCGAGTAGGGCGGGCCGGAAGCACCGTCGCGCGATCTTTTCCTGCCCCCGCGAAGCGAGCAGGGCAATCGGCTCGTTTCTTCCCGCCAAGTATGGAGACCCTCAATGACCCTCAAGAGCATGGCGCATGCCCTCGCAGTGTTCCGCGACTTGGACAACCTGTGCCCCGCACAGACGGTTCAGTGCTTTCTCTTCATCGCGTCCGCGCAGAACGACGACATCCACATGAGGAACCTGCAGGATCAAATGGGCATGGTCTCGTCCTCGACGTCGAGGAACGTCGCCTACCTCTCCAAGCATCATCGGTCCGGTAAGCCGGGCCTCGATCTGGTCGAGACCTACTACGACCCGAACGATGGCCGCTACAAGCGCGTCAAGCTGAACACAAAGGGCGGGCAGTTGAAGGCTCGCCTCATTGACCTAATCGGGTGAACTGACGGCAAGACAACAGCGTTGGGACGCCTTCGCCCGCTTCCTCGACGACGGCCGCATCTGCCTCAGCAACAATGCCGCCGAACGAGCCCTGTGTGGCATTGCCCTTGGCAGAAAAGCCTGGCTGTTCGCCGGCTCCGATCGCGGCGGCGACCGTGCCGCCTTCATGTACGGCCTCATCGTCACCGCCAAGCTCAACGACGTCGATCCCCAGGCATGGCTGGCCGACGTCCTCGCCCGCATCGCCGGTCATCCCGTCCAAAAGATCGATGAGCTGATGCCCTGGAACTGGCGCAAGGCAGACGCCGTTCACGACGCAATGGCGGCGTAAACAACTCCCACCGTGGTACTCGCCGAAGGGGTACGCCTTGCCCAGTACCGGGTACTGAGCCGTGAGTAGCAAGCAAAGGCCATCCCCGCCGCCGACCGTCCGGCAGGTGGGGTGGGCCGAGGTGCGGTCAACGCATCCGAGAGCTGTTTTGACGGTCACCTGCGGCTGCCCGAGGTGGGGCCGCGGAGGCAGAGTCCCGCGAGGGCACAGGTGGGCGATTGGCCTGTGTCACAACATTTGTCTCAA
>RGPT01000206.1 GCA_010032545.1 Alphaproteobacteria bacterium | reverse complement strand
GCGCCGCCTCGCCCAGCACATCGGCGACGGCGCCCACGTACGACTTGAAGATGGCCGCGACTCCGTCGTCCGGGCCGGTCCAGTTGATGGTGAAGCAGAAGGTGACCGGCACCTTGCCCACGATCATCTGGCCGGGCAGGCAGAAGCAGTGGAAGCCCGCCGGTGCCTGGATGCCTGACCAGGTGGTCGACATGCTGGTCGAGGGCATGGGCGCGGGCGACTTCTACATTCTCTGCCCCGACAACGAGGTCACGCGCGAGGTCGACCATCGACGCATCACCTGGGCGGCTGAGGACATCACCGAGAACCGCCCGGCGCTGTCGCGCTGGCATCCGGACTACAAGGCGGCGTTCGAGCGCTTCCTGAAGGCGGACAAGCCCTCGTAGTTGCCGAGCAGTGGCACCTGCCTCTAGGCTGCAGGTGATTTTTCTCCGTCGTCCTGAGCGGAGCCGCCCAAATCGGCGCTGTTTACAGCGCCTGTGGCGGCGCAGTCGAAGGACCTCTTTTACGGGCGTCCATCGAATGGAAAAGAGGTCCTTCGACTACGCTTCGCTCCGCTCAGGACGACGGGAGAAAAGATAGCCCTGCGGTCAAAGAGGAGCACCCGCCAGCATGACCAACCTCGCCGAAGCCGACCTCCTCGAAGCCGATCGCGTCGAAATTCATATCCTGGTCGACAACGCGGTCGATGGCCTCTCCTCGACCCCGCTCAACGTCGAGAACGAATGGGCCTTCGCCACGCGGCGCGGCCTGCGCGCCTCGTCGGACCGCTGCCTGTGCTGCGGCGTCCACGGGCTCTCCTGCCTGGTCACGGTGCAGCGCGGCGACGTGCGCCACACGCTGCTGTTCGACAGCGGCCCGGAGGAATATGCCTTCGAGCGCAACACGACGCGGCTCGGCGTCGATCTCGGCCGGGTCGAGGGCATCGTGCTGTCGCACGGCCACTGGGACCATGCCGGCGCCATGAAGCTGGCGCTGCAGCGCATCCGCGCCGGCAACGGCGGCCGCGCCGTGCCCTTCCACGTCCATCCCGGCATGTTCCATCAGCGCGGCATGAAGCTGCCCGATGGCAGCGTGCGGCAGATGGACGACGTGCCGTCGGCCAGCGAGCTCGCCGGACTCGGTGCCGAGATCGTCTCGACCACCGAGCCGCAGCGGCTGCTCGACGGCCTGTTCCATGTGAGCGGCGAGATCCCGCGGGTGACGCCCTTCGAGCGCGGCCTGCCGGGCCAGGTGCGGCGCACCGCCCCTGATGCCGATTGGGAGAGCGACGAGCTGCTGATGGACGAGCGCTGGATCGCCGTGAACGTCAAGGGCAAGGGGCTGGTGGTGCTGAGCGCCTGCTCGCACGCCGGTATCGTGAATGTGCTGAGCCACGCGGGTGCGAGCTTCCCCGGCGTCGCGCTGCATGCGGTGCTGGGCGGGCTGCATCTTTCGGGCACGAACGAGAAGATCATTCCCGAGACCATCGCCGCCCTGAAAGGCTTCGGCCTCGCCCGGATCGGCGCCGGCCACTGCACCGGCTGGCGCGCCATGGCAGCGCTCGGCCAGGCGTTCGGCGACGAGGTGCTGGCGCCGTCGGCAGTCGGCAAGCGCTACTGGTTCTGAGCCGCAGCGCCACCTCGGCTGTTCAAGTCGCGGCCGCGGCGGAGTATCGTGCGGTATGACCAATGATCCCAAATCCCCCGCCGCGCCGTCCGATCTCGTGGACGCCCTCGCCAACTCGCTGAAGGCGATCGACGACGACTACACCGAGGAGATGCGCGAGCTGCGCGCCCTCTTCGAGGAGGCTCGCCTGGAAGCGGCCAAGGACGAGCCAAATTCGGTGAAACTGAAGGCGCTGCTCGCCGACGCCAACGAGATGGTCCGCACCTTCGCCGGTCTCGATCCGGTATGGCAGGGCGTGCAGCGCGTGGCGCGGCTGTTCGGATTTCTGTAGCTCCGGGGCGAAGAGCCCGGACAAGCAAAAGGCCCGCGCCGGGAACCGGGCGGGCCTTCTGTCGATGCGGTATCGAAACTCGGATATTCCCGCAGAGGAAATGCAGCGTGCCTAGACGGCTTTCAGGTTCACAGCCGCCTCGCGGCCGCGCTCGCTGGCCACTTCGTAGCTGACCTTCTGGCCTTCGTTCAGGCCGTTCATGCCCGCCCGCTCGACCGCGCTGATATGAACGAACACGTCCTTGCCGCCGCCGTCGGGCTGGATGAAGCCGAAACCCTTGGTGCCGTTGAACCACTTGACCGTACCTGTAGCCATCGTCTGTATCCCAGTTTAGGCGAGCATGAGGAAAGGGTGGCGGTGCGCTCGCAACAATCGCCTGCAGTTGAAGATAGGGAGCCGAAGTCCGCCGAGCCTGTCAAGCCGACGACGACCGGGACTGCCACGGCGACGCCTTATTATGATGTGCCACCATGATGCACCATTGGGGCGGCACGTGCGCCGCAGCCGACTGACCTGACGCAAGGAACCGCCCATGACCCCCTCCCGGAGATCCCTGCTCCTTGGCGCCACGACTCTCGCGGCAGCGCACGCCCTGGCCCCGGGGATCGCGCAGGCCGCGGGCCAGAGAATCCTGCGCCTGCAGACGCGGCAGATCGACGTCGGCGGCAGGGCGGCGACGCGCTACGGCGCCGTCCAGCCGTCCGGCGCGGTGGGGCTCACGCTCGACGAGGGCGACCTGTTCGACGTCCGCGTCGAGAACACGCTCAAGGTGACGTCAGGGCTCCACTGGCACGGCCTCAATCCGCCGTGGCAGCAGGACGGCGTGCCCTACATCTCGGGCCCGCCGATCGCACCTGCCCAGTCGGCCGCCTACAAGTTCCCGGCGCGGCCCGCGGGCACACGCTGGATGCATTCGCACTTCGGCCTGCAGGAGCAGGACCTGCTCGCCGCCCCGCTGATCGTGCGCGAGACCGAGGCGATCAGGAGCGGCCGGCAGGAAGTGGTCGTGCTGTTCGAGGACTTCTCCTGGAGCCCGCCCGAATCGCTGTTCGAGAATCTGCGCCGGCCCATGAAAGGCGCCATGACGATGTCGATGGACCCGGCGAATCCCGACCTCAACGACATCGACTACGACGCCTATCTCGCCAACGACCGCACGCTGGCCGATCCGCAGGTGGTCGACGTCGAGCGCACGGGCGAGGTGCGGCTGCGCCTCATCAACGGCTCGGCCTCGACGAACTTCACCATCGATCTCGGCGCCGACGAGGGCACGCTGCTCAGCGTCGACGGCAATCCGGTCGAACCGCTGAAGGCCAGCCTCTTTCCTCTCGCCATCGCCCAGCGCATCGACATCCTGGTCCGCCTGCTGGGCGACGGGCGCGCCGTGCCGGTGCTGGCGCGCGGCGAAGGCCGGAGGCTGCAGGCCGGCATCGTCCTGCGCCCGCCGGGCGCCGCGGTCGCAAAGATCCCCCTCGAGGGCGCCACCGATGGGCCCGTGGTCGGGCTGAAGCAGGAGATCCTGCTGCGCGCGACCCGGCCGCTGGCGGCAAAGCCGGTCGACCGCTCGATCCCGGTCGTCCTGGCCGGCAGCATGATGGGCTACACCTGGTCGATGCCGGTGCACGACATGACCGGCGCGCCGGCCACGGTCGCCCGCGGCGAGCGCGTCGAGCTGGTGATGCGGAACGAGACGATGATGGCGCATCCCATGCACCTGCACGGCCATTCGTTCCAGGTGACGGAGATCAACGATCGCAAGCTGGCGGGCGCGATGCGCGACTGCATCCTGGTGCCGCCCCGGACGACGGTGAAGGTCGCCTTCGACGCCGACAATCCCGGCATCTGGGCCTATCACTGCCACAACCTCTATCACATGGCCGCCGGCATGTTCACGACGCTGGTCTATCGCGACTTCGCCTGAGGCTGGGCGCAGGGCTATCGCCTGTTATGCACTCTCGTCGTCCTGAGCGGAGCGAAGCGTAGTCGAAGGACCTCTTTTCCATCTGATGTACCGACGAAAAAAGGTCCTTCGACGGCGCCGCCACAGGCGCTGTAAACAGCGCCGATTCGGGCGGCTTCGCGCAGGACGACGGGAATAGCCCCAGCCTCAGCGCGCGCCCGGCACGACCCGGCCGTAGGCGCCGCTCACGCGGCCGTTCCAGCCGTAGCCGACGTAGCCGCCGGCGGCATCGTAGAGATAGTCGAAGCCCTCGAAGAACATGCGGCCGGTGTTCACGAACACGCCGGGGTCACGCACGACCACCACCCTCTCCGGCTGCATCGGATTGCCGCGGTCGCCGACCGCCACCTGATAGAAGGCGCCGGGACCGCCCGGGCCGGGCAAGGCGATGTCGATCCGCGTTCCCGCCGGCACGCGCTCGCCGCGCGCCACCGGACTGCCGGGCGGCGGCGACAGGAACATGTAGTTGATGCCGGTGTCGGGCAGCATGGTGCCGGTACCGCTCACGCCGTCGACGGACACGGTGAGCGGTGCCGCGTTCCATTGGTCCAGGCCCGACGCCGAGGTCGTGCCGCGGGCCGAGAGCTTGACGAAGGCGAAGTTGCGCGTGAGCGCCTCGCTCATGCCGAGATGGATGCCGGTGCGGGTGACGATGTAGCCGGGGCGGATCGAACTCGCCGGTGCCCCCGACGCGAGCGACACGAGATTGACGAAGGGATTGTGCGGCTCCGTCGAACCTTCGGTGCCCTGCGCCGCACGGCGGTCGAAGCCCACGCCCATGAAGGCCACGCCACGCGGGCGCGATCTGGGCTCGCAGTCGCGCGCGTTGGCCATGCAGGTGATGCTGTCCACCCGCAGCACCCGGACCCGGGCGGTCGCCGCCGGCCGGTCGTCGTCATGCAGGATCTCGACGTCGGTCGTGTAATGGGTGCCGTGCAGCACGCGCCCGCTGCTGTTGTAGAAGATGCGCCCCGGCCCCTCGTTGGTGTCGCCCGGTCCCGGCTCATAGTGCTCGGCCGAAACCACGATCCCGGTCGAGCCGGTATCCATGCCGAAGCGCCGTGGCGACGCGCCCCTGAGTTTCAGGCGGATCTCGGGCACGTGGTCCATGCGGATCGGCCCATTCGCGAAGGGAATATCGATGGTGGCGAGGCCGCGGTACTGGCTTGCCGGGCTCTGTGCCAACGCGGGCCCGCCGGCGACGAGTCCGGCCAGCAGAAAGGCGCCGAGCCCGGCGCCGAGACGCGACTTGATCGGAACGACAGTCATGAATTTTCCCCCGATACAGATCGCCAAGACGGCACGCCTCGCGATCCTATCAGCCGGGCACGGGCGGCGACCACATCCTTCCCAATGGCCCATCGGCCCCATAGACCGGGTCGTGCCTCGGCAAGGGAACGGTGGCGACCGCAGCGACGGCACTTGCGTGATCGATCTGGCCGGGCCGTCGCTGATCGAAGCCCGAATTGTCGGGATAGGCGCCGACCACCAGCAGATCGGCACTGGCGGACACGCGACGATGCCCGGTGCCGGCCGGCAGCACGACGACGTCGCCGGCTTCGACGTCGAGTTCCTGGCCTCGCGCGCCGCCAAACTGGACCCGCACGCGACCGCGGGCGATGCCCAGCACCTCGTGCGTGCGCGTATGAAAATGCAGGAAGTCATGGATGCCGTTGCGCCACGAGCGGCCCCAGCCGTGGGCGGCGAACGCCTCCTCGAACGGCGTCGCCGGATCGCGGGCGCCGGCGACGTCAAAGACGTGACGATAGACCAGCAGCGGCAACACCGGATTGTTCGGCGTCTCGCCGTCGTCGGCAAAGCGGCACACCTGCGGCGTTGTCTGCCCTCTCATCGGCATCGGCATCGGGCCTCCCCGGACTGAAGCGCAGGACTTCCTTAGCGGGCGGCGGCGTGGCGGGCCAGACGGGATGTCCCAGGAGGTCTCGGGCATGATACCATCCAGCACCGGAGGAACGTCGTCTTGAGTCCCATCTCGATTTCCGTGCTCACCTTCGTCCTCATGCTCGGCGGCGCGGTGCTGGGGTCAAAGCTGCGGCATTCCCTGCCGGAACATCACCTCGACAGCGACGCCAAGGACATCGTCCGGCTGGGAACCGGACTGGTCGCCACGATCTCTGCGCTGGTGCTCGGCCTGCTGATCAACTCCGCCAGCAGCTCCTACGAAGCCCAGCGCGGCGCAGTTCGACAGATGGCAGCCAACATCATCCTGCTCGACCAGCTTCTCGAGCGATACGGTCCGGAGACGCAGCCGGTGCGGCAGCTCCTGCGCGGCGGCATCGATCCCCTGGTGACCCAACTCTGGGGCAGCATGGCCGGGCCAGGCAATCAGGCGATCGCGACCGAGCCCAGCGGCAACGCCTCGCGCGCCTACATCGCCATGCACGACCTCTTGCCGCAGAACGACACGCAGCGCTCGATCAAGGCACAGGTGCTCCAGACCGCGACCGACATCCAGAAATCGCGTCTGATGCTGTTCGAACGAGCGCACACGGGCATTCCAGTTCCGTTTCTGGCCATCCTGATCTTCTGGCTGACGATCATCTTCGTGAGCTTTTGTCTCTTCTCCCCGCTCAACCCGACGTCCGCCGTCGCCCTCATGTTCATCGCCCTGTCGGCATCGGCTGCGATCTTCCTGATCCTCGAGATGGGCCAGCCGTTCAGCGGGTTGATGCAGATTTCCAGTCAGGCGTTGCGCACGGCGCTCGTGCCGCTGGCGCCGTAGCGGCGGGCGGCGCACGCCGGGACAAGGCGCTTGCCTAGTCTCTGGAAACTCTATGTAATTTCCGGGCAAGGCGGCACATAAGCCGCCAGACTCGGGAGGAACGATGCAAGCTGGCTTCAATCGCCGGACGTTGCTGCTGTCGGCTGGCGGTGTCCTTGCCGCGACGGCGGGCGGGCACGCCCAGGGCGCCTTTCCGTCAAAGCCGATCCGCATCGTGCACGGCTACAGCCCCGCCTCGAACCCCGACACCATCGCGCGAGTCATCGCGCCCAGCATGATCGAAACGCTGGGCCAGAGCGTGATCGTCGAGCCCAAACCCGGCGCCGGCGAGCGCATCGCCGCGCAATACCTGATGAGCCAGCCGCCCGACGGCTACACGCTCTACCTGATCACCGGCGGCGCCAACGTGATCAGCGCCACCGACCCGCAGACGCCGTTCAATACGTTGAAGGACTTCGCCTACGTCTCGACGATCACATTGTTCCCGTTTGCCCTGTTCGTCGGCGCCAATTCGCCGATCAGGACATTTGCCGACCTGCAGGCCGCCGCCAGAGCCA
>RGPT01000205.1 GCA_010032545.1 Alphaproteobacteria bacterium | reverse complement strand
GGCAGCGACTCTGGCATCATCCGCGACCGCCCGCAACTCGGCAAGGTGGCGACCCATTGGCGTTCCTCGATCTGGGTCGGGCTGTTCAGCGTCCTGGGCTCGGCCGGCTGGGCGCTGGCGATGACCCTGGAAAACGCCGCGCTGGTGCGCGCCGTGGGCCAGATCGAGCTGGTCTTCACTTTCATCTCCTCGCGCCTCGTCCTCAAGGAGCGCCCGTCCCTCGGCGAGTGGATCGGCAGCATCCTCGTGGTCGGCGGCGTCGTCCTCATTCTCGTAACCCGGTGACCCCATGACTGAACAGACGAGGCCGCTCGACGGTCTGCGAGTCCTCGATTTCTCGACCACCATTGCCGGGCCGCACTGCGGCCGCCTGCTGGCCGACATGGGCGCCGACGTGATCAAGATCGAGTCGCCCGAGGGCGACCTCATGCGCTCGCGCCCGGTGCAGCGCGACGGCTTCGGTACGATGTACGGCCAGCTCAACGCCGGCAAACGGGCGATCGTGCTGGACCTCAAGCGGCCCGAGGCCGTTGCTGCCGTCAAGAAGCTGGTGACCACGGTCGATGTTGTGCTGGAGAATTACCGTCCCGGCGTGATGAAGCGCCTGGGACTTGACTATCCCGAACTGGCCAAGACTAACCCGCGCCTCGTCTACTGCGCCATCTCGGGCTACGGCCAGACCGGACCCGGTGCCGGTCGGCCGGCCTATGCGCCGGTCATCCACGCCGCGACCGGCTACGACATGGCGCATCTCTTCTACCAGCAGGGCCGGGAGCGGCCCGACAATTGCGGCATCTTCGTCGCCGACTATGCCAGTGGCGCCTATGCTATGGGCGGCATCCTCGCAGCGCTCCATCAGCGCCACGCCACCGGCAAGGGCCAGATGGTGGACGTCTCGATGTTCGAGACCCTGGTCGGCATGCTGCTGGGCGAGGTCAACCGCGCGCAATTCGACTACGACATGCCGTCGCGGCCGATGTACGGCCCGGTCGAGGCCAAGGACGGCTACGTCATGCTGGCAACGGCCAGCGAACGCACCTTCCAGGACATGGCGACCGCGGCCGGACGGCGCGACTGGCTGACCGATCCGCGATTCGAGAAGTACGCCGAGCGACGCATGAATTGGGGCCAGTTCGTCGACGAATTCGAACAGTGGTCCAGGACGATGACCGTGAAGGAGTGTGTAGCCGCGCTCGAGAAGCACGGCGTGCCCTGCTCGCCGTATCTCACCGTCACCGAGGCCCTGAAGGATCCACAGGTCGAGCACCGCGGCTCGCTCTGCACCATCGAGGACAGCGCCGGCAGCTACAAGTCGCCGGCGCCGCCGTTCCGCTTCTCGGGCTCGGCGCTGCAAAGCGGCCCCAAGGTTGCCAGCCTCGGCGAGCACACCCGCTCGATCCTTGCCGATGTGGGCCTCGCGCCGGCCGACATCGAGGCACTCTTGAAATGATCCGGACAGAAATGATCGATCCACGCACGCCCATCCTGGTCGGCTGCGGCCAGATCACCGACACGACCAGCAAACCGTCGAGCGAACGTTCGCGCGTGGCGTTTTGCGCCGAGGCGGCAAACCTGGCGCTGGCGGACACGCGGGCCGCGATCGGCGCCCATGCGCTCGGCCACGAGATCGACGCGCTGGCCGTGATGGAATTCTTCAGCGACATCAGCCCGCGCTTCGCCTCGCCCTATGGCCGCTCCAGCAATCCGCCGAAGAGCGTGGCCGACCGCCTGCATGCCCACCCGCGACAGCTACTCTACAGCCATTCCGGCGGCAACATGCCCCAGTACCTGGTCAACCGCTTCGCCGAGGAGATCGCGAACGGCGAGACCGAGCTGGCACTGATCTGCGGCGCCGAACTGCTGCGCAGCACCCAGAACGCAAGACGCGCCGGCGTTGCGATCGACTGGAATGAGAATCCGGGCGGCGAGCCCACCCGCACCGGCGATCCGCGCTTCGGTTTCAGCGAGGAGGAGGCCCGCCACGAGCTGCGCGCGGCCATCCATTTCTATCCCCTTCTGGAGAATGCCATTCGCGGTGGCCTGCGCCGGGATGTCGACAGCCACATGAAGGCCATGGGCCGGCTGTTCGAGCGGCTCGCCACTGTCGCCAAGGCCAACCCGCTGGCGACCCGGCGCGAGGGCTACGACGCCGAAGCCCTGTCGACCATCTCCGCCGACAACCGCTGGATTTGCTTCCCCTACCCGCGCCTGATGAATGCCAACGCCATCATCGACCAGGCCGCGGCGGTGCTCGTGACCTCGGTCGGCAAGGCGCGGGAATGGGGCATTCCGCCGGAACGCTGGGTGTTCCTGCACGGCTGCGCCGACGGCACGGATACCTGGGTGGTCTCCGAGCGCGAAAAGCTCGATGCCTCGCCCGCGATCCGCGGCTGCGCCCGCATCGCCCTCGACATGGCCGGCAAAAAGGTCGCCGATGTCGATGCCTTCGACCTTTACAGCTGCTTCCCGTCGGCGGTCGAAGTGGCGATGCAGGAGATCGGCATCGCCCAGGACGACCCGCGCCCGATCAGCATCACCGGGGGGCTGCCGTTCTTCGGCGGCCCGGGCAACAACTATGTCACTCATTCGATCGCCGAAATGATGAACGTGGTCCGCCGCAAGCCCGGCTCGTTCGGCATGGTGACGGCCAACGGCAACTACCTCACCAAGCATTCGGCCGGCCTCTATTCGACCGAACCGACGAAGGGACCGTGGCGGCGCGAGGATCCGAGGAAATTCCAGGCCGAACTCGATGCCCTGCCCAAGCGGCGGGTGGAAACCGCACCCACCGGCACCGGCACGATCGAGACCTATTGCGTCACCTATGGCAAGGACGGCCCCGAGCGAGGCTACATCCTCGGCCGCCTCGACGCCTCCGGCGACCGCTTCGTCGCCGTGACCCCCGACGATCCGGTGGTCGTGGCCGAGATGCTGACGCGCGAGCAGCTCGGGCGTAAGGTGTCGGTTTCCGATGAGGGCGGCCGCAACGTCTTCCGCCCGATCTAGGCGAGGAACCCATGGCCAACATCCTGAGCCCGGCCCAGATGGCCGAATTCAACGACAAGGGTTTCACCTACGCGCGCGGCCTGTTCGCGCCCGACGAGGTGAAGTTGCTGACCGACGCCATGGAACAGGATCCCGCCGTCCGCGACAGCATCCTCGATCGCCGAGATGGCGAGGGACGCTCGACGCGCATCGCCTTGTGGAATCGCGCTGGCGACAGCGTTTACGGCCTCGCCGCTCGTACGCGTCGCATGGTCGACACGTCGGCAGCCCTGTTGGGCGGCCCGGTCTATCACTATCAGTCGAAGCTCACGGCCAAGGAACCCGAGGTCGGCGGTGCCTGGGAATGGCACCAGGATTATGGCTACTGGTACTACAACGGCTGCCTCCGCCCCGACCTGCTGTCGGTCATGATCGCTCTCGACAAGACCGACCGGACCAACGGCTGCCTGCAGATCGCCACGGGATCGCACAAGCTCGGCCGCATCGACCACACGCCGCTGTCGCCGACCCAGAACGAGGTCGACCCCAAGCGCATGCCGCACATCCTGGAGAAATGTCCGATCGAGTATTGCGAGCTCGAAGCCGGCGACGCGCTGGTCTTCCACTGCAACGCCATCCATCGCTCCGACGCCAACCGCTCGGCAAACCGGCGGTGGACCCTGCTGATCTGCTACAACCGCGTCGACAACGACACCTTCACCAGGATCGACGACCGCTTCTACGTGCCGCTCGACCCGGTCGACGACGACGCCGTCCGCAAGGCCGGCTTGCGCTTTGCCGACGGCAATCAGGAACACTTCGCCCGCAAGCCCTACGTGCCCGACCTGCGGAAGGCGTCCTAGCCTTTTGAACGGCGCGCGTCCCGCTCGCTCATGTTTCCGGGGCAAGCGGGATCTCGGACTCCAGAAATGACTATGCCCCCAGCCGCTCCAGTGCCGTGCTGAGGCGGGCGCGGGTCTGTTCGGCTTGGCTGCGACGTTCGCGCTGCTCCTCGACGACCTCTTCCGGTGCGCGCGACACGAAGGCGTCATTGCTGAGTTTGGCGTCGATCTTGACGACCTCGTCGGCCAGCTTCTTGATTTCCTTCTGCAGGCGCGCGCCTTCGGCCTTGAGATCGATCACGTCGGTCACCGGCAAGGCATAGGTCGCCTCGCCCACCACGATCTGCAGCGCGCCCTTCGGTGCAGTCGACGCTGCTTCGACGCCTTCGATGCGCGCCAGCCGCTCGATCGCGGCACGGTGCGTTTCCAGCCGCCGCGCGGTCGTGCCCTCGCCACCCACCACCAGCATCCGGAGCTTGGCGCCGGCCGGCACATTCAACTCGGCACGTGCCGAGCGGATATCGGAAATCAGTTTTACCAGCCAGCCCATCTCCGCATCGGCTTCGGCATCGAGCGCCGGCACAACCGGCCAGGGTTGCCCGATCAGCGCGCCATGTTCGGCGCGATGGCCGAGCTTGTCCCACAGTTCCTCGGTGATGAACGGCATCACCGGGTGCAGGAGTTTCACGGTCTCGCGCAGCACGTAGGCGGTGACGGCGCGCGTCTCGTTCTTATCGGCACCGTCGGCACCCTGGAGGATCGGCTTGGTGAGCTCGACGTACCAATCGCAGACGATGCCCCAGATGAACTCGTAGAACGTGGTGGAGGCCTCGTTAAGCCGAAATTCGGTCAGCGCCTTGTCGATCGCCGTGTTGGCACGTGCAAGTTCGCCCAGCATCCATTTGTTGACGGTGAGCTTCGCCGAAGATGGATGGAATCCCTTCGGCAGTGCCGCGCCGTTCATCTCGGCATAGCGCGTGGCATTCCACAGCTTGGTCGCGAAATTGCGCGAGCCTTCGACGCGCGCCGGCGCCAGGCGCAGACGTCCGGCTTGCGAGGCGGCCAGCGACGTCATCGTGAAGCGCAGCGCATCGGCACCGTACTTGTCGATCAGCTCCAGGGGATCGATCACGTTCCCCTTCGACTTCGACATCTTCTGGCCCTTCTCGTCCGTCACCAGCCCGTGCAGATAGACGGTGCCGAACGGCACCTCCTTCATGAAGTGCATGCCCATCATCATCATGCGGGCAACCCAGAAGAACAGAATGTCCCAGCCGGTCACCAGCACGCTGGTCGGGTAGTACTTGGCGAGCTCCGGCGTCTGGTCGGGCCAGCCCAAGGTGGAGAAAGGCCACAAAGCGGAGCTGAACCAGGTGTCGAGCACGTCCGGGTCGCGCTCCAGTTCGACGTCCTTGCCGTAATGCGCGCGCGCCTCTGCCCTCGCCTCTTCCTCGGACAGCGCCACGAATACTTTCTTGTCGGGTCCATACCAGGCCGGGATTTGATGGCCCCACCAGAGCTGGCGTGAGACGCACCACGGCTGGATGTTCTCCATCCAGCGGAAGAACTCGTCGCGGCCGCGCTCGGGCACGAACTTCACCCGGCCGTCACGGGCCGCCGCGATCGGCGCCTCTGCGAGCTTCTTCGCATCGGCATACCATTGTTCGGTGAGGTAAGGCTCGACCGGCACACCGCCGCGATCGCCATAGGGTACCGCATGCGTGTGTGGCTCGATCTTCTCGACCAGGCCGAGCTCTTCCATCTCCGCCACGATCTTCTTGCGGGCGTCGAAGCGGTCGAGGCCGCGGTACTTCTCCGGCGCGTTGTCGTTCACGCGCGCGAACTTGTCGAAGATGTTGATCGCTTCGAGGTCATGCCGACGGCCGACCTCGAAGTCGTTGAAGTCGTGCGCCGGCGTGATCTTCACCGCGCCCGATCCCTTTTCCGGGTCCGAGTATTCGTCGGCCACGATCCGGATTCGGCGGCCCACCAGAGGCAGCACGGCATGCTTGCCGATCAGGTGCTTCCACTTGGGATCGTCGGGATGCACGGCAATACCGGTATCGCCCAGCATCGTCTCGGGCCGCGTCGTCGCCACGACGATGAACTCGTCGGCCGCGCCCTCGATCGGATACTTGAAATACCAGAGGCTCCCCTTGACCTCGCGCGATTCGACCTCGAGGTCGGAGATCGCCGTCAGCATCTTGGGGTCCCAGTTGACCAGCCTTAGGTCCTTGTAGATCAGCCCGGACTTGTAGAGTTCGACGAAAACCTTCAGGACGGCCTTCGACAATCCCTCGTCCATGGTGAAGCGCTCGCGGCTCCAGTCGCAGGAGGCGCCGAGGCGGCGAAGCTGGCCCGTGATGGTGCCTCCGGAAAAAGCCTTCCACTCCCAGACCTTTGCCAGGAACTCCTCGCGGTCCAGCAGCTTCTTGTTGGCGTCGTTGCGGGCCGCGCCCTCGACGGCAAGGCCGATCCCCTCCTGCTCGAGGTTGCGCACCACGACCATTTGCGTGGCGATTCCGGCGTGGTCGGTGCCGGGCTGCCACAGCACGTCGTCGCCCTTCATGCGGCGCCAGCGGATCAGCACGTCCTGCAGCGTGTTGTCGAGTGCATGCCCCATGTGCAGGCTGCCCGTAACGTTGGGCGGCGGGATGACGATGCAGTACGGAGGCTTCGCAGACCCGGGATGGGCGCGGAAAGCGCCAGCCTGCTCCCATTCGGGGTAGCGGCGGGCTTCGATTTCCTTGGGGTCGTAGGTCTTGTCGAGCATCTCTTGCCTTATAAACGAAAAACGCGCCCGCAACGAAAAACGCCACGGGAGCGGCGCCGTGGCGTTCAATTGGAAGGGCGCCTGGGGATTATCGGCGTGTCAGCCGGACGATCTCGCGTTCGACAAACTGCTCGACCATGGGCGGCAGGTTGCGGTCCAGCCATTCCTTCAACATCGGCGTTTTGCCGCTGCCGTCGATGCTCGGGCCGGACTCAAGCGCAGCCGGCTCCGGCACACTTTCCTGGACCGCCTGGTTCAGTCGGGCAAATGCCGAACTGGCGGCGCCGACGACCCCCGAACCCACAAGAGTATCGGCAGGTGACGGCTCGGCGGAAGGTTGCGGGATCGGCATTGATTGAGCCTCCACGGGGGCGGATTTGGGTTCTTCGATGAGATCGGTCAGCAGCAGGACGTCGTCGTTGCCGGCATTCCGCTCCGCCGCGGCCGGATGTGCTCCGGCGGCAGGAACGACGGTCGAAGGGGTGGACGAGATTGGTGCCTGCTGGCGGGCGACCTGGGCACGCGCCTCGTCGTCGGAAATGATCTTGCGAATGGACGCCAGGATCTCGTCCATCGTCGGGTCGTTGTTTGCGCTGCGCGCTTCGCTCATTTGCCGCTGGTTCCCGGCGTGGTCCCACT
>RGPT01000204.1 GCA_010032545.1 Alphaproteobacteria bacterium | reverse complement strand
GGCGCCGGCACGCCGGTGAAGAACGAGCCCGTCCAGGCCGGGGGCGGCGTGTCGGAAACGAGGGCGGTGTTGAAGCGCGCCAGTCGCAGCGCCGAGCAGATGGGGAACATCAGGGTCACTACCCAGCCCAGCGCACCGCCGTCCTTCAGGGATGCAAGGTAGAGCACGAGCGCCGGCGCGACTCCGAAGCAGAGGAAGTCCGACAGCGAATCGAGCTCGGCACCGAAGCGGCTGGTAACCCCAAGCCGCCGCGCGACTCGGCCATCAAGGGCGTCGAAAATAGAGGCGACGATAATGGCGATCACAGCCAGACGCATCTCGCCTTGCAGGGCGAAGCGGATGGCCGTCAGCCCGGAACAGAGCGCCGCGAGCGTCAGGATGTTCGGGATCAGCCGGTTGATCGAGAAACCGTTAAGGCGGCCTCGCCGTCCGGGAGAATCGCTGTCCATGGCAGCCTCCTAGAATTCGATCGCCAGACGCGGCCCGGCCGCAACGGGGTCGAGTTCGGCCATGACCGTCTCGCCGCCGATCATGCGCTGCCCGGGGGCCACCAGCAAACGGGCTCCGCGAGGCAGATAGAGGTCGGTTCGGCTGCCGAACCGGATATGGCCGAAGCGCTCGCCGGCAACGACTGACTGTCCCGGCTTGACGTAGCAGACGATCCGTCGCGCGACCCAGCCGGCGATCTGGACACAACCGATCACCCGGCCGTCGGACCGGCGGAAGGCAAGCGCCATGCGCTCGTTTTCGTCGCTCGCCTTGTCGGCGGCCGCATTCAGGAACTTGCCGGGGCGATAGGCCACGACTTCGATCGACCCGGCACACGGAGCACGGTTGATGTGGACATCGAAGACGCTGAGGAAGATCGAGACGCGGGTCAGGGCCTCGTTGCCCAGACCGAGTTCGGGCGGCGGCACGGCATCGACCACCATCTGCACCAGCCCGTCGGCCGGCGCGATCAACAGGCCGTCTTCCTGGGGAACGCCGCGTGGTGGGTCGCGAAAGAAGTAGATTGACCAAAGCGTCAGGACCATCAGCGGCCAGAACAGCCAGGCCGCGCCCGTCAATGCCCCAAGAAAGGTGGCACCGGCAAAAAGCGCGATGAATCGCCACCCGTCGGCAAGGATAGGCACGAAGAAATTGGCAAGCATGGACACTCTCTGTCGCCCCGCGACCGTCAGTCGGTCTTGGGCAGGCTGAAGATCTGGCCCGGGTATATCAGATCGGGGTCTCGAATCTGCCCTTTGTTGGCATTGAATATCGTGGTGTAGCGCCAGCCATCGCCGTAGTGGGCCCGTGCGATGTTCCAGAGATTGTCGCCGCGCACGACGTAGAGGCGCCGGCTACTGCTGCCGGCCTCCGCCGGCAGCGCCACGCGCTCGAACGGCAGCTCGAGGCGGGCAACGGGTTTGCCGTCTCCGGTCAGCCGATCGACGCGCAGCGTGCGCTTGCCTTGGTCGATCGGACTGGCCGGCTCGAGGCGCCAGCGACCATCCGGACCGGCAGTGCCTTCGGCGACGATCTTGTCATCGACATAGGCCCGCACCGCCGCGCCCGGAGCCGCCTGCCCGGTGATGGTGGCACGCCCGCGCTCGTCGTAGTCTACCGTCGAGATCACAAGATCGCCCGACTTCGGCAAACCTGCCGCCGAGGGCGGCTGAACCAGTGTGGCCGCGCCCGTGGGCGGCGCAATCATCACCAGCGTCTCCTCCTTGGCAACAGGCTCCTTGGTGCCACGCGTTCCTGTGTCCGGTAGCGGCACGATCGCGACCACCACCTGCTCCGACGTGACTGGCGCACGCCCTTCGACATGCTGGATAACCCGCAATTCGTGTTGGCCGGGAACAAGCGGCGGGTCCTGCGCAATGATCACCCACTCTCCGCGAGCGTCGGCCACGGCACTCGCGATCTCCTTGCCGCCATCGAGCAGGAGAACCTTCGCTCCTGGTGCGGCCCGGCCGGCGACGACCGCCCGACCGTCAGGGCCGATACGAGCGACATCGAAAGTCGGCGTTGTGACAGCCTCGGCCGGTGCCGGCGCCGCCTGGGGCGCCACCGTCGATGGCGCCGATGCGGCGGATGCCGCAGGCGCCACGATCGCTGGCCTGGAAGTGGCGAGGTCGATCGCCGCCTGCTCAGTCAGCTTGCCACGCCACGCAACGGCGAGGGCGACGGCGATCACGACTGCGCCGCCCCCGACCAGCCAGAAAACAGTGCGTGACATCACCCTCCCAACGGTGCGACGACCGACCGCCCTTGGCGTCGCGCTCCCTCTGGGGAAAATGATACCATGCCACCCCGATCCGGAAAGACATCGGATCGACTGTAAACAAAGAAACCTCCGTGCCCTCGCCCACCTCCGTCTCGACCAATCCTGCATCCCTCTGTGTCTTCTGCGGCGCCCGCTTCGGCGTCGACCCCGCCGCGCGCGACACTGCGGTCCAGCTGGGCGCGCTGCTGGCCAGCGAGGGCATAACGCTTGTCTATGGCGGCGGCGGCGTCGGGCTGATGGGACTGGTGGCCAACGCCGCCCTGGCAGGCGGCGCAACCGTGATCGGCGTCATCCCCCAGTTCCTGCTGAAACACGAGGCGGGCCATCCCGACCTGACCGAGACCGTGGTGGTGCAAACCATGCACGAGCGGAAACTGCAGATGTTCGAACGGTCGGACGCCTTTGTCGTCCTGCCCGGCGGCCTGGGCACGCTCGAGGAGTTCTTCGAGGTGCTTTCCTGGCGGACCCTCGGCCTGCACAGCAAACCGATCGTGATCATCGACCAGGGCGGCTACTGGCAACCCCTGGCAGCCCTGCTGCGGGGCGTCGTGGAGGGCGGTTTCGCCGAACGGACCCACCTCGATCACGTGGCTTTCGTGAGCGACCTTGAGGACGTCCTGCCTGCAATCGCGGCAATGCCGCGGTCGGAGGGGTTTGAAAAACGGCTTGACCGCGTCTGACACTGTTGATGCCGCACGCCTGGGTGATGGCATGGCCGGCGACGCGGCCGAGGCAAGCGTGGCCGCCCACAGCGCGATCGCGCGCCTACAGCGACGTTTCGACCTATGCCAAGCCCCGCCGGCGCCGAAGATTGCTTTAGCCTCCCGGTGGTGCAACAAGACGGGCCATAATCAGCAATAGATCAACCCAGCCGAACCCAAAGCGGCGCACGGAGGTGCAGGTATGTCAGATCTCGAAATCGTCTGGACAAAGGTCGACGAGGCCCCCGGGCTGGCGACGTTTTCCCTGCTCCCGATCGTCGAGGCCTTCGTCGCGACGGCCGGCGTGAAGATGAAGCTGAAGGACATTTCGCTGACCGGCCGCATCCTCGCCAACTTCCCCGACAAGCTTAAGCCTGGGCAGAAGATCAACGACGAGCTGGCCGAACTCGGCAAGCTGGCGACGCGCCCCGAGGCCAACATCATCAAGCTGCCCAACATCTCCGCGTCGATCCCGCAGCTCAAGGCGGCGATCAAGGAGTTGCAGTCCAAGGGCTACGACGTTCCGAACTATCCGGACAGCGACGCGACACCGGCGGACAAGGAAATCCGCGCCCGCTACAGCAAGGTTCTCGGCAGTGCCGTCAATCCGGTGCTGCGCGAGGGCAATTCCGACCGTCGCGCCGCCGGCGCCGTGAAGCAGTTCGCACGCAAGCATCCGCACAAGATGGGCGCCTGGAGCAAGGACTCGAAGACGCGCGTGGCGACCATGTCGGGCGGCGACTTCTACGGTTCGGAGGTCGCGACGACCATTGCCGCGCCCACCACTGCCCGTATCGAGCTGGTCGGCAGCGATGGCACGACCACGGTGCTGAAGCCGAAGATTCCGCTCAAGGCGGGCGAGATCATCGATTGTTCCGTGATGAACGCCAAGAAGCTGAACGCCTTCTACGCCTCGGCGATCGAGGCGGCGAAGAAGGAAGGCATCCTGTTTTCGCTGCACCTCAAGACGACCATGATGAAGATCTCCGATCCCATCCTGTTCGGCCATTGCGTTTCCGTGTTCTTCGCCGACGTGTTCGCCAAGCACGGCGAGACGTTCAAGAAGCTCGGCATCGATCCCGACAACGGCCTCGGCGACCTGCTGACCCGCATCGAGACGCTGCCGGAGGCCGAGAAGGCCGCCATCAAGGCCGACATCCAGGCCGAGTACGCGAAGCGGCCCGGTCTTGCCATGGTCAACTCCGACAAGGGAATCACCAACCTTCACGTGCCGAGCGACGTGATCATCGACGCCTCGATGCCCGCGATGATCCGCGAGTCGGGCAAGATGTGGGGCGCCGACGGCAAGCTGTATGACGTCATCGCCGCGATTCCCGATCGTTGCTACTCGACGCTGTTCCAGGCGACCATCGACGACTGCAAGGCGCATGGCGCCTTCGATCCCAAGACGATGGGCTCCGTACCCAACGTCGGGCTGATGGCGCAGCAGGCAGAAGAGTACGGCTCGCACGACAAGACGTTCGAGGTCGCCACCGGCGGTACGGTCAATGTGGTCGCCGAAGACGGCAGGGTCCTGATGTCGCAGAAGGTCGAGACCGGCGACGTCTTCCGCATGTGCCAGGTCAAGGACGAGCCGATCCAGGACTGGGTCAAGCTCGCGGTGCGCCGCTCACGCCTCAGCAACACCCCGGCGGTGTTCTGGCTCGATGCCAAGCGCGCCCACGACGCGCAGCTGATTGCCAAGGTCGAGAAGTACCTCAAGAATGAGGACACGAAGGGCTTGGACATCCGCATCATGGCGCCGGTCGAGGCCATCAAGTTCTCGCTCGATCGCATCCGCCAGGGGCTCGACACCATCTCCGTCACCGGCAACGTGCTGCGCGACTATCTGACCGATCTGTTCCCGATCATGGAGCTCGGCACGTCAGCCAAGATGCTGTCGATCGTCCCGTTGCTGGCGGGCGGCGGGCTGTTCGAGACCGGCGCCGGCGGCTCGGCCCCCAAGCACGTCGAGCAGTTCCAGCACGAAGGGTATCTGCGCTGGGATTCGCTGGGCGAATTCCTGGCGCTTGGCGCTTCACTGGAACATCTGGCGCAGAGGACCGGCAACGAGGATGTGAAGGTCCTGGCCGAGACGCTCGATGAAGCCAACGGCAAGATCCTCGAGGACAACCGTTCGCCGGCACGAAAGGTCGGCGAACTGGACAATCGTGGCAGCCACTTCTACCTGGCAAAGTATTGGGCGGAGGCGCTGGCTCGGCGTGACAACAGCACAGCCCTGTCGGCCCGCTTCAAACCGCTGGCGGAAGCGCTGGCAGCCAACGAGGCCAAGATCGATGCCGAGCTGATCGCCGCACAGGGCAAGCCGGTCGATACGGGCGGCTATTATCTGCCCGACCAGAGCAAGACATCGACGGCGATGCGGCCGAGTGCGACGTTGAACGCAGCACTCGCCGCTCTTTGATGCGGTGGTAGTTGCCGGCGCCGACGGCTGCCGCACCGGCTGGGTTGTCTGCCGGCGTGACACTGATGGCTCGCTGGACATAAGAGTTGTGAAGACCCTCGCAGAAGCCTGCGAGGGTCTTTCCATTCTGGCCGTCGACATGCCGATCGGCCTCACCGACACGCCCCGACCCGGACGCGCCTGCGAGGGAGAGGCCCGCGCGCTGTTGCCGGGCAAAGCCAGTTCGGTCTTCCCGACGCCCTGTCGCCCTGCCCTCGCCTGCACCACGCACGCCGAGGCGAATGCGGCCAGCAAGAAGCTGGGCGTCGGTCTGAATCAGCAGACCTTTCATCTGTTTCCCAAGATGCGCGAGATCGACGCGCTGATGCGCGCCGACAAGAAGCTCCGGCGTGTCGTCCATGAGGCCCATCCCGAGCTCGCCTTTGCACGTATGAACGGCGGCAAGCCGGCGCTCAGCAAGAAGCGCAAGCCGGAAGGCTTCGCCGAACGGCTGAAGCTGCTTGCCAGGCACGGCTTCAATTGGAGACAGGTCGCGGTCTCCGGCGCCGCACGCGACGACGTGCTCGACGCCATGGCGGTGTGCCGGACCGCGATGCTGATCGCCGCAGGAACGGCGACACGGCTCGGACCCGCGCGGGAGCGCGACCGCCACGGCCTGCCGATGAACATCTGGTACTGAGCTATTCCGGCTTGATCCCGGCGGCCTGCAGCACCGGCACCCAGATCGCCGCCTGAGTCTTCAGCCAGTCGCCGAGCTGTTGCGGCGTGCCGCCCATGGCGACGAACCCACGCTTGCGCAGGTCCTCCTTGCCGTCCGGCGTCGACACCGCGTCGTTCACAGCGGCATTGAGCCTGGCGATCGCCACCTGCGGCGTGCCCGCGGGCGCCAGCAGGGCATAGACGATCGTGCCGTCGACATCGCCCGCGCCGAGTTCCTTGAAGATCGGGATGTCGGGCGCCACCGAGGAGCGCTCGAGCGACGCCATGGCATAGGGCTTGAGCTTGCCTGCCGCGATCTGCGGCGCGACGCTGGTGATGCTCGACATGCCGAGCTTGATGTGTCCGCCCAGCAGGTCGGTGACGAGCGGGCCGGTGCCGCGGAACGGCACATGCGTGAGCTTGAGGCCGTTCAACATGGCGAACTGCTCGGTCGACAGGTGCATGGGCGTAGTGAGACCGGCCGTGCCGTACTGCACCGAGCCGGGCGCCGCCTTGGCTGCTGCAATGATCGCCGCGAGGTTGGGCCACGGCGCGTCGGCGCTGCCGACCAGCACCGATTCCTGCTTGGCGATGAAGCCGATCGGCACGAAGGCCGTTTTGGGATCGTAGCCGAGTTTGGCCACGATGTAGGGGTAGAGCACCAGATTGTTGCTGCTCACGATCGTCCAGTGGCCGTCCGCCGGCTGCTTGGCCACGAACTCGTGGGCGATGTTGCCGCCGCCACCGCCCTTGTTGTCGATGATGATCGTGCCGCCCAGCGAGCGCTGCATCGGCTCCTGGATAGCGCGCGCCAGGGCATCGGTTCCGCCGCCGGGCGGAAACGGCACGACGATGTGGATCGGCTGTACGGGGAATGTCTGCGCCGACACGATCGCGGCGTCTCCGGCGAGCGCCGCAAGCGCGGCCCCAACCAACGTACGGCGTTGCATGTTTCCTCCGGGCCGGTCCTTTATGGATCTTGCCTCTTCGACGAAACCCTAGCGCCGTTCTAGCCCTCGCGCATCTGGCGCGCCTTCCTGGCGGCCGGTCGTGCCCAGCAGCGGTCCATCCAAGCCTTGACGTTGGCGTACCGGCCGAGGCCGTCGAACCACAACAGGCGGTACAGAACGCCGGCCACGTTGCAGTCCGCAACGGTGAACCGGT
>RGPT01000203.1 GCA_010032545.1 Alphaproteobacteria bacterium | reverse complement strand
CCGTCAGCGTGCTGCTCAACATCACCTCGGTCGAACTCAAGACCAAGCAGGAGGCCGACCTCGACCGCGAGCTGAAGGTGCTGGGCGCGGCCAACCTGCTGAGCGCCGCCATGGGCGGCTACGTCGCCAGCCTGACCTCGACCCGCACCAACATGAATTTCGCGCTGGGCCGCGGCGCCCGCGTGCCCGGGCTGGTGGTCGCAAGCCTCTCGGCGGCGGCGCTGTTCGTCCAGCCCGAGTACATCGGCTTCATGCCTAAATGCGTGCTGGGCGGCCTGCTGCTCACGCTGGGCTACGACCTGGTCGTGCGCTGGATGGTGGCCGGCGCGCGTCAGCTCGCCCGCCTCGAATATGCGTCCCTGCTGGCGATCGCCGCGATCATCGTGGGCTGGGGCTTCCTGCCGGGCGTGGCGATCGGCGTGATCTTCGGCTGCGCCACCTTTGCGCTGAGCGCCGGCCGCGTCAGCGCCATCAAGTTCGCCTTCGACGGCTCGGAGTACCGCAGCTCGCTCGACCGCGGCGCGCGCGAACTGGCGCTGCTTGGGGCGCACGGCCGCGAACTGCAGGGGCTCAACCTGCAGAGCTACCTGTTCTTCGGCTCGGCTAACCGACTCTACGAGCATGTGAAGGCGCTGCTGGTGCAGCGGCCGGAATGCCGCTTCCTGCTGTTCGACTTCCGCCTCGTCACCGGCATCGATTCCTCGGCCACTCACAGCTTCACCCAGATCAAGCAGGCGGCCGATACGCTGGGTGCCAGGCTGGTGATGGTGAACCTGTCGCCGGCGCTGGCGAGCGCGTTCAACAACATCGGGTTCCTCACCCCGGACATCCTGGTCATTCCCGACTTCGACCGCGCGCTGGAGGCCTGCGAGAATGCCATCATTGCCGCCCACAGCAGCGGCACCGGCGAGGCGGGTTCGCTGCACGACTGGCTCACCGAGGCGCTGGGCGATCCGGGACTCGCCGACCAACTGGCGCAGGCGTGCCGGCGGCTCGAATTCCAGCCGGGCGAGGTGCTGGCCGAGCAGGGCGCCCCGGCCGATTCCATGCACTTCATCCTCGAAGGCCGCGTCGGCATCATCGTCAACCTGGGCGAAGGCCGCTCGATCCGCGTGCGCAGCCTCGGCCGCCACACCACCATCGGCGAGATGGGGCTCATCACCGGCCGTCCGCGCAGCGCCACGGTGCAGGCCGAAGTGGCGAGCGTCGCCCGCGCGCCCGCCAGCAGGAGCCGAAGCACAGATGGCCGACACCGACGACAGTTATGTCTACGACGAGGCCAGCGGCGAGTGGATCTCCGCGGCGGAAGCGGCAGCGCAGAAAGCGGCGGAGGCCGCCGCCGGAGCCGTCGAGGTGCGCGACTCGGCGGGCAATCTGCTGGCCGACGGCGACAGCGTCCTGCTGATCAAGGATCTCAAGGTCAAGGGCACCAACCAGACGCTGCCGCGCGGTACGGTGATAAAGACCATCCGTCTGACCGGCGACGCCCAGGAGATCGACTGCCGCCACGAGGGCATCAAGGGTCTGGTGCTGCGCGCGGAGTTCGTCCGCAAGCGCTGAGCCCGAACGACGCCCGAGGCTTGATCCAGATCAGGCGGACGGGGCGGCGGCGCGGCTAGGATCGCCCCGCGAGGGATTTTCCATGCCGCATCTTTTCAGTCTCTTCCTGCTGTTCGCGGGCGTCGCCATGCCGGCACTTGCCCAGGACGTGGGCGGCCTCTCCTCCACGGCACTGTCGCGCTGCGCGGGCCGGGTCGGACTCGACACGCGCCAGTCGGACGCCGCGTTCGGTGTCATCGGGCTGGACGGCCTGCCGTGGCTCGCGACGGAGCGGACCGAGGACAGTGTCGGCACCCAGCCGATCTCGACCACGCTCACCGGCACGGGCGAACAGCGGCGGCGCAACGGCACCTCGGTGCCCTTCCGCTTCACCTGCGTGCTCGATGCCCAGGGTCAGGCACTGATGTTCCATGCCACGCCGCTGATGCGGCGCCTGGGCGACGTGCTGCCGCCGGCCATCGTCATCGAAGGGGCCGCGACCTACCGGGAGAAAATGGCGCTGCCGCGCGGCGTCGAGCTGCGGGTGCAGCTGCTGGACGTCGCCAAGGCACCACCGGGCTCTTCAGGGGGCGAGGTGCTGGCCGAGCAGGTCGTGCGCAGCGGCTGGCATGTGCCGATCCCCTTCGCGCTGCGGCTGCCCAGGGAGACCTCGTTCGAGGGCCGCAAGCTCGCGATCGCGGCGCGGCTGGTGCTTGCGCACCAGGCCCTGTTCGAACTCAGGCAACCCCTGCCCGTCGTCGGCACGGATTTCCTGAAGCCGATCGAGCTCGTGCTCGAAAAGGCCGCGGCGGCCGGGCGGTAGGCCGGCGGCGCTCGATCCGGCACTCCCCGCGCACCGCGATCGCGTGTTCACGGCGTGCTTCCGCGATCCGATCAAATTGCGGAGGGCTTCTGATCCCTCCGTCGCTGCGGGACGGCAACACCTCCCCTTCGTGGACTCCGCGAAGGGGCAGACACTAAAGCCTCACCCCTTCTCCACTGCGCCGCTCAATGCGCCAGCAGCAGCGGCACCGGGCAGGCGGCGATCACCTTGGCGGTGGCGCCGCCCAGACCCAGGAAGTTCGAGAGACCGCCGTGGCCGTAGGCGCCCATCACTAGCATCTGGGCGCCGGCCGCCTGGGCGCGCTCCAGCAGCGCCCGGCCGCGGGCGCGGCCCGACACGGCGCCGGGGTCGAAGAGGTTGACCTCGGCCTTGATGCCGCGGCGGCCGAGGCTTCGCTGCAGGTAAGGCAGGCCAACGGCGTCGGGCGCCGCACCCGCCACCAGGAGCGTGACCCGCGCCGCCCGCTCGATGAACGGCAGGGCGAAGCCCACGGCGCGCGCCGCCGGGGCGCTGCCGTTCCAGGCGACGGCGACCGAGGCGGCGGGCGCGGGCACCGTATCGGGTGGGGCGATCAGGACGGGCCGGGCGCCGTCGAACAGGGCCGCGCGCACCGTCTCGGGCGCGATGTTCTCGGCATCGCCGCCCGGCCGGCCGAGCAGCAGCAGGTCGGCGAAGCGGGTCATCTCGACCAGCCTGTCGCGCGTCACGACGCTTTTTCCGTCGAGAGCGCCGCCGGTGAAGGTGGCGCCAGCCAGCGGCGCGATCAGCTCGCGGAAGGCGCGCTCCGACTCGCGGGCCCGCGCCTTCAGCCGATCATCGGCCAGGCGTTTGAGGAACGGCATGGCCTGGGCCGCGATGTCGGCGTCGCCGGGATGGGCCTCGGAGAAATGCACGGCATCGACAGTGCCACCGAAGGCCGCCGCGATGGCGCGCGCGAGGCGAAACGAGGGGACCGCATCCGGCCCGCCCTCGGAAATCGCAAGAATGGATTTGAACATCTGCCGACTGTCTCCCTCCGCCGCCGCAACAGACTGGCATGCCGGGCGCAAGTTACGCTAGGTTTGCCTATCCTGAGGGGAGCGGGACATATCATGATCCATCGTCTGTGGAATGCGTCCGCATGGCCGGTCGTGGGTAAATGCGTCGTGCTGGCCGCCGGTCTGGGCGTGCTGTGGGCCGCCGCGCCGGCGGCGGCGCAAACCAACACCCTGGCAAGCGCCGGGGCATGGGAAGCCTTCGGCGGCAGGACCAAGGACAAGAAGCAGCGCATCTGCGGGGTCTCGTATTCCGCCGGGGGCCGCTATTTCAGCATCAAGTACTATTCGGGCGATAAGGAATTCACGGTCCAGCTCGGCAGCAAGGAATGGACCGTCGACGACGGGGCCAAGATCACGCTGTTCATGTCGATGGACGGCGCCAGCCCGTGGAAGGCCGTGGCCAAGGGCATGCATTTCAGCGACGGCGATGCAGGCCTGGAGTTCGAGATCGACTTCGACAAGATCGACCAGTTCGTCGACGAGTTCCGCGCCGCCAACCAGATGCGCGTCCGCTTCGACGGCCAGAAGGTCTCGCCCTGGCAGGTATCTCTAAGCGGCACCAATGCCGTCAGCAGCGCCATGCTGGTCTGCCTGCGCAACATGGATTAACGGCGTCGCCGGGACTCGCGTGAGCGCGGTCCAGGAGGCCCATGGTCTCCCGGACTGCGCGCATCGTGCGCGCTCATTCTCGTGCGAACCAGCGGCCGCTCACCACTGGCCGAAGAAAACGCCGGCCTTCTTGTGGGTGGCGGTGCGGGCGGCGACATAGGCGTCGTCGACCGTGACGCGGGTCTTGCGTGCCTTCAGCCAAGCCGCGATCCGCGCCTCCATCTGCTGGCGGACGGAGGCCAGGCTCGTGTCGGCGCCGAGGTCGCGGCGCTCCTGGGGGTCGTTGGCCAGATCAAACAGCATCGGCCTGAAATCCTGCCACCAGACGTATTTCCAGCGGTCGGTGCGGACCATGATGGCGCGGCAGTCGCGCGGCCCGCGCTTCAGGATCAGGCGGGCCCCGCGGAAGGAATAGTCCAGCTCGGAGAAGACGGCGTCGCGCCATTGTTCGGTTTTGCCATTGCGCAACAACGGCAGCAGTGAGCGGCCCTCGACGAGATGGTCGTGCGGCGGCAGGCCCAGCGCGGCCAGGATGGTCGGCACGACGTCGACCGCCTCGACGAAGCGCTCGTCGACGGTGCCGCGGGTGGAATCGGCGGCGGCGTCGGGATCGACAACGATGAAGGGCACGCGCAGCGCCTCCTCGTAGAACATCTCCTTTTCGCCCAGCCAGTGGTCGCCCAGGAAATCGCCGTGGTCGGCGGTGAAGAAGATCAGCGTGTCGTCGAGCCGGCCCGATTTTTCCATGTGGGCGAAGAGACGGCCCAGCCAGTCGTCGATCTGCCCTATCAGGCCCATGTAGGCCGGGCGCACGACGCCGGGCGCCTCGGGACGCGAGAAGGAGATCGATTCCTCGTGCTGGCGGTAGGCGGCAAGCACGGGATGCTGGCCTGAAAGCTCGGCCTCGTCGCGGTTGAGCGGCAGCATGTCGGCGGGCCCGTACATGTTGTGGTAGGGCGCCGGCGCCATGTAGGGCCAGTGCGGTTTCACGTAGCTGAGGTGCAGGCACCACGGTCGTTCATCCTGTTCGTCCATGAAGCGCATGGCCTCGCGCGTCATGTAGGCGGTCTCGGAATGCTCCTCCTTCACGCGCGCCGGCAGGTGGACGTTGCGCATGTTCCAGCCGGAAAGTGGCGTACCGTCGGGACCGTCGGCGGCGATGACATAGTCGGTCCAGGGATCGTCGGCGTTGTAGCCATGGCGGCGGAGATAGTCGGGATAGCCGCTCTCCTTGCCAGGCGGATGGTGGCCGTCGTAGCGGTCGACCTCCTCGAAGCGGCCGGCGCGCAGCAGCGCATCGAGCGCCGAGCCGCCCTCGATGCCGTAGCGCTCGAGGCCTTCGAGGTCAGGCATGACATGGGTCTTGCCGGCCAGCGCCACTCTGATGCCGGCGGGCGTCAGGTAATCGCCGATGGTCTTTTCGCGCAAGCTGAGCGGCACACGGTTCCAGGTGGCGCCGTGCGAGAACATGTAGCGTCCGGTGTAGTAGCTCATGCGGCTGGGACCGCAGACGCCCGACTGCACATAGGCGCGCGGGAAGCGCACGCCACGCTTGGCGAGCGCATCGATGGCGGGCGTTTTCAGATGCGGGTGACCAGCGCACGACAGGTGATCGGCGCGCAGCTGGTCGCACATGATGAACAGAACATTTTTGACCTTGCCCACGATTTTTCCCCACTCGACGGCGCCGGCGCCGGGAGCCTATCTAAGCCCCATGAGCAACGCCCCGTCCATCGCCCCCGGCATCCGCGACATCCTCGATTTCTGGTATCTGCCGCTCGGCCATCCCGAGCATGCCCAGGCGCGCGAGATCTGGTGGCGCAGCACCCCCGAGTTCGACGCCGAAACGGTGTCGCGCTTCGGCGCGCGCATCGAGCAGGCGGTAGCGGGCGGGCTCGATGCCTGGCGGGATTCGCCCGAGGGCGCGCTGGCGCTGATCCTTCTGTGCGACCAGTTCCCGCGCAACTGCTTTCGCAAGACGGCGCGCGCCTTCTGCGGCGATGCGAAGGCGCTGGAAACGGCGCGGTTTTCGCTCGCGCGCTTCTATCCAGCCGCGTTCTCGTCCAACCACCGGCTGTTCTTCTACATGCCGTTTGGCCACAGCGAAGTGCTGGCCGACCAGCACCTCGCTTGCGCGCTGATGGACACGATCGGCGGCGAGGAGAACCTGAAATCGGCCGCCGAGCATCGCGACGTCGTCGCCCGCTTCGGCCGCTTCCCGCATCGCAACGAGGTGTTGGGGCGTGCGAGCACGCCCGAGGAACTCGACTATCTCAAGGATGCCAAGCGGTACGGGCAGTGAGCTGGGATCAGGCCCCCAACACCTCGCGATAGAGCCCGGCCGTCGCGGCATCGAAGCAGCAGAAGATGATGCGCTCGGGCATGCGGATCATGCGGGCCTCGTGCACGGCGATCCGGGCCGCGGGCTCCTTCGGATAGCCATATATGCCGGTCGAAATGGCGGGAAAGGCGATGCTGCCCAGGCCATGCACGACGGCCAACGCCAGCGAGTTGCGATAGCAGTCCGCGAGCAGCCTGGGCTCACCGTTGGTGCCGCCGCGCCAAACTGGGCCGACAGTATGGATGACGTGGCGGGCTGCCAGGCGATAGCCGTTGGTGATCCTCGCCTGGCCGGTCGGGCAGCCGCCCAGCGTACGGCATTCGGCGAGAAGCTCGGGACCGGCGGCGCGGTGGATGGCGCCATCGACGCCCCCGCCGCCCAGCAGGCTTTCGTTGGCCGCGTTCACGATGGCATCGACGTCGAGGCGCGTGATGTCGCCTTCGACGATCTCGATGCCGCTCACACTATTCTACCAGTAACGGACGGGACCGGTGTCGAGATGGACGAACCCGGAACGCGGGTAGAAACCGACGCCGCCCATGTTGAGCGCACGCGCGGCCTGACGGATCTGGTAGACCGCGACGCCGGGGAAGCGGATGTCCATGGCGTTGCCGTTCATATGCTGGCTGTCGCGCGCCACACCGCGACTGACGCTGGCCAGCCAGGCGTTGGTCGTGGGCGAGCGGAAGGCCGACAGCACCTCGATCGAGCCGCCGTAGCCCACGATGCGCGTCGTGTGCCACAGCACGTCGAACAGCAGCGGGTCCATCTCGGTCAGCGCGTTGTCGCGATTGTCGCGCAGGAAGTGGTTCAGCTTGTCGAGCGCATCGCGATGATAGGCACCATTCGACCAGTAGGTGACGGTGAGCACCTCTTGAGTATTGAAATGGACCAGGCTGAGGCTGCGGGGACTCACCGT
>RGPT01000202.1 GCA_010032545.1 Alphaproteobacteria bacterium | reverse complement strand
CTGGGCTTCGAGGAGGCGATCCGGCGCGCCAACGCCGCGATCGAGGCAGGCGCCGACATGGCCTTCGTCGAGGCGCCGCAGACGCTCGACGAGGTAAAGGCGGTGCCGCGCCTGGTCAAAGGGCCGTGCATGCTGAACATGGTGTGGCGCGGCAAGACCCCGGACATGGCGCTCTCCGACGTCGAAGGCCTGGGCTACAAGCTCACGATCCTGCCCGGCCTGCTCTCGCGGTCCGTGCTCGGCGCCTGCGAGATCGCGCTTGCCAACCTGAAGCAGCAGGGCCGCCATCCGATGCCGACGTCGGACATCACCCCGCAGCAGGCCTTCCAACTCGCCGGCGCCGACGAGTGGGACCGCTACCGGACCGCCTTCCGCCAGCCGCTCAAGCAGGCGGCAGAATAAACACCGCGACCCCCATCGAAGCAGGAGACTGGAAGATGAAGTACGACGTGATTTCGGCCGATGGCCACATCGATCTGATCTGGCTGCCGACCGATCTGTTCACCGCCAACGCTTCGGCGCAGTTCAAGGATCGCATGCCGCACGTCGTGGATGGTCCCGACGGTCCGCGCTGGGTCAGCAAGAACGGCGCCCAGTTCGGCCTGGTCAACGGCATGGGCTCGGCCGGCCGCAAGTACGTGCCCGGCGAGATCCATCGGTCGGACCGCATGGCCTCGACCGGCCTCTACGAAGACGGCAAGAAGGGCATCCGCCGGCTGACCGACCCCGACCTGCGGCTGAAGGATCAGGATCTCGACGGTGTACAGGCCGAGGTGCTTTACGGCGTGCTCGGGTCGAGCGGACGCCTGAACGACGGCGACGCGGCCTGCGAGATGCTCCGGATCTACAACGACTGGCTGCACGATTTCTGCAGCCATCATCCGCAGCGCCTGATCGGCCTCGCCAACGTGCCCAGCCACGACATCACCGCCGCCGTGGCCGAGGTCAAGCGCGCGGCCGCTCGCGGCGTGCGCGGCATCGACGTCGCCAACCGTCCCGACATGGTCCCGCTCTACGACGAATCCTACGAGCCGTTGTGGCAGATCGCGCACGAAACCAAGATCCCCCTGCACTTCCACACGATCGGCGGCCGCTCGCCCGACTACACCAAGATGACTCCGAAGATCGCACGCCGCGCCTTTGCCACGCACATCACCGGCTTTCAGATGCACATGAGCTACATGCTGATCCAGCTCATGTTCAGCGGCGCGCTGGAGCGCTATCCCGACCTCAAGGTTGTGATCGGCGAGGCCGGGCTCGGCTGGATTCCCTATGTGCTCGAGCACATGGACCTCGAGTGGGAGGACCAGTTCAAGGACCTCGACCTCAAGATGAAGCCCTCCGAGTACTGGCACCGCCAGTGCTACGCGACCTATCAGACCGATCTGGTCGGCATCAAGCTGCTGAAGGAACTGGGCGAGGACAACGTGATGTGGGGCTCCGATTATCCCCATCCCGACGGCATCTGGCCCGACTCGCGCGACTTCATCAAGCGGGAGCTCAGCGAAGTGGCACCGGCAACCCGCCGCAAAGTGATCTGCGACAACGCGGCAAAGCTCTATCGCCTGCAGTAGCCCGGGGCCTCGGCGCAATCGATCCGCGGCACACCCCATCCGGTGCGCCGCGGACCATCGTTGAGTGGACGCCGGAGCTGCTATAGTCGGCGCCATGGCTTCCAGGAAACAAGGCAAGATCTACGTCGGCATCGGCGGCTGGACCTTCGAGCCGTGGCGCGGGACGTTCTATCCCGAGGGCCTCGCGCACAAGCGCGAGCTGGAACATGCCAGCCGCCAGCTCACGTCGATCGAGATCAACGGCACCTATTATTCGAGCTTCAAGCCGGCGAGCTGGGCCAAATGGCACGACGAAACGCCCGCGGGCTTCGTCTTCGCGGTAAAGGCCTCGCGCTTCTGCACCAACCGCCGGGTGCTGGCCGAGGCGGGCGAGTCGGTGAAGCGCTTCGTGAACCAGGGCCTGGTCGAGCTCAAGGACCGGCTGGGGCCGATCAACTGGCAGTTCATGGGCACCAAGAAATTCGACCCCGTGGACTTCGAGGCGTTCCTGAAGCTGCTGCCGCGCGAGGCGGGCAAGCTGCCGCTCAGGCACGTGCTGGAAGTGCGCCACGACAGTTTCAAGGACGAGCGCTTCTACGATCTCTGCCGCAAGTACAAGGCGGCGATCGTCTATGCCCACGACAAGGACTTCCCCTGCATCGACGAGGCGACCGCCGATTTCACCTACGCCCGCCTGATGCAGGCCGAAGAGAAGGTGAAGACCGGCTACAAGCCCGCCGAGCTCGACAAGTGGGCCAAGCGCGCCGAGGCCTGGTCAAAGAAGGGCGACGCCTTCGTCTATTTCATCTCCGGCGCCAAGGTACGCAACCCGGCGGCGGCGCGGGCGCTGATCGAACGGTTGTAGGGTCCGGAAGCGATTGACAGGCAGGCCTTGGCGGCTTAACACATAACTCAATGGTTAACCATCAGAACCCCGTCCTCGACCGTACATTCTCCGCCCTGGCCGACCCGACCCGGCGCGCCCTGCTCGCCCGGCTCGACGAGCAGGGGGGCGTCACGGTGAGCGACCTCGCCCGGCCGTTCCCGGTGTCGCTGCCCGCCATCATGAAGCACCTCGACGTGCTCTTGGACGCCGGCCTGATCGTGCGCAAGAAGACCGGCCGCACCGTCACCTGCAGGCTCAAGGCCGACCCCATGGAGCAGGCGATGAGCTGGCTGGCGAGGTACGAACGCTACTGGACGGAGCAGTTCGACCGCCTTGCAGCATTCGTGGAGCAAGACCAATGGCCACCAAGCCCAGCCTCGCCCTCAAGCGCCGCCTCAAGGCGCCGCCCGAAAAAGTCTTCGAAGCCTGGACCGTCCCGGAAAAAATGATCCTCTGGTGGGGCGCCTCGAATGCGGCGTCCCGCACCGCCCGAACCGACGTTCGCGTGGGCGGTCGATTCCATGTCGGCTTTCGCGGCAACGACGGCGACCAGCACGACGTGAGCGGCATCTATCGCGAGATAGTGCCCAACCGGAAGCTGGTGTTCAGCTGGGCGTGGCGGACGACGCCGGAGCGGGAATCTCAGGTCACGATCGATCTCAAGCCGGATGGCGACGGCACCCTCCTCACCCTGACGCACGAGCAGTTCTTCGACGAGAAGGCGCGCGACGATCACGGCGTGGGCTGGAACCGGGCGCTCGACAATCTGGAGGCTCTCTTCGCGTGAACCTCGATCTCTGGCGGAAACCCGGCGCGCTCAGCACGCCCGGACGACACGCCGATCACTTCAAGCGACTGCCGACGGGACCTGCGGCGCTGGCCGGCGTCGTGCAAGGCATGCTGATGCACGAGCACATCTCGACCACCTACGGCGTCGCGCTGGACGGCGCCCAGCACGCCCAGGCCCATGTGCGCTCGGTCGAGGACATGCTTGACGGCATCGTCCGCCGCGATCCGCGACCACTGACCGCCGCCCGCGCGCCCGGCGAACGGCAAGTGGGCGTGTGCCGGCACTTCACGCTGATGCACGTCGCCATGCTGCGCGCGGAAGGCGTGCCGGCGCGAGCGCGCTGCGGCTTCGCCGCCTACTTTGTGAAAGACAAGTTCCTCGACCATTGGGTCACGGAGTACTGGAGCGACGACCAAAAGCGCTGGCTGCTGGTCGACGCCCAGCTCGATGCCCATCAATGCTCGCTGTTCAAAGTCGATTTCGACCCAATCGATGTACCGCGCGACAAGTTCCTCATCGCCGGCGATGCCTGGGTGCTCTGCCAACGCGGCCAGGCCGATCCGCAGGCCTTCGGCATCCTCGACATGTTCGGACTGTGGTTCGTCGCCAGCAACGTCATCCGCGACGCGGCGGCGCTCAACAATCGCGAGATGCTGCCGTGGGACGTGTGGGGCGGCATGAGCCAGACCGACGCCGGGATCGACGTGGCTTTCATCGACCGGGTGGCAGCACTCACGCAGGAGCCGGACGCCCATCACGACGACCTCCGCCTGCTCTATTCCGATCCGCGCGTCAGGGTGCCGGACACCGTCTTCAATGCGGTGTTGGGCAGGCCCGAGGCGGTCGCTCCGCTTTCACCCCTCGCCGATTCGCTCTAGACTGCGACATCCGGAACGGTAGGAGGCACAGATGCCCGCACTCTCGCTCGACCACTGGAACATCTACTGCAAGGACCTGAAGGCCACCGTGCGCTTCTACGAACGCTACGTCGGCCTCCATGACGGCGACCGCCCTCCCTTCCCTTTCCCCGGCGCCTGGCTCTATGCCGGCGAAAAGCCGATCCTGCATCTCGTGTCCGAGACCGGCCGCAAGGATCACGGCAGCGGCGCCATCGACCACATCGCCATCAACTGCGAAGACATTCGTGGCACGATCGACCGGGCCAAGAAGGACAAGATCCCGTTCGAGGTCCGCAAAGTCCCGGCGCGACCGCTACAGCAGGTCTTCCTGCACGATCCCGACGGCGTGATGATCGAGCTCAACTTCTGGAACGAAGCCGACGTGCCGGAGATCGACACCTCGCGCACGATGCCCGGCGAACGCATGAAGAAGGACGAGGCGAAGGCGACGGCCTGAAGCCCGGTAGCCGCCCGGCGGATCAATCGAGCGTCGGCGTCGCGCGCAGGCGCTCCCAGTAGTCGGGCGGCAGCAGATCGCGGCCGGCGAGCAGGAAGCCGAGATAGGCGCGCGTGGGCCTGAGGCCCGTGCCGGTCTTCAGCGCCACATAGACGATCGCCTGCACGGTCTCGCCGGTGTCGGTGCGCACCACCTCCATCCAGCGTCGTTCGTAGTGGCCGCCGGCCACGCCTTCGTGGACATCGAGTACCTCGAACCCGTCCGGCGGCAGGTCGTTCAGCGTGCCGTGCACGACATCACCCGGCGCCGGAACGATGTTGCCGGCGCCCGCGCCCGGCTGGGCGCGCGCCATCTTGTCGAACGTCAGGCGCCAGCCGTCGAGGCGGCCGCCGATGCGCTGGCCGGCGGCGATCCCTTCGGGCTTGAGGCGCTTCTCGAACAGGCGGTCGGCGTCCATGTTGGAGCCGTAGGCGAAATACCAGGGCATGGGCGGACCTCAGTAGTCGAGACGGCCGTAGAGCTCGCCGAACGGGACCATGACATGGCGGGCGTAGGCCGGCCGCTCCTGCAGCCGCGCGTACCACGCCTCGACATGGGGAACACGCGGCCGGTCGATCTCGAGGCCGAAGTAGCGATAGAGCGCGGTGCCGGCCGGAATGTCGGCCAGGGTGAGCGTCTCGCCACCCAGGAACGGCCGTTCGGCCAGGATGCGATCGAGCAGCCGCATGTGACCGCTGCAGCGGGCGATGCTGCGGGCCACCGCTGCGGTGTCGCGCTGCCGCTCGGGCGTGCGGTAGAAGCCCCAGAACACGCCCATCAGGAAATCGGGCTGCAGCGCGGTCTGCGACCAGTCCATCCAGCGGTCAGCCTGCGAGCGCGTCGCCGCATCGGGCGACCAGAAGCGCTCTCCGCCGTGGCGCGCCGCGAGGTAGCGCAGGATGGCGTGGGACTCCCAGACGACGACGCCGTCGTCGTCGATGACCGGCACGCGGCCATGCGGGTTCATGGCCCGGAATGCCGGCGTGTCGAGGCCGCCATGGTCGCCGCCGGCCAGGATGTGCTCGTGCGCCAGCCCCAGCTCGTCGACCAGCCACATGACCTTCTGGAGATTGAAGGAGCTTTGACGCCCCCAGACTTTCAGCATTTCCGCACTCTCCTGTCGCGGGCAACGGCTCAGGCCAGCCGCCAGACCCTTATCGGCGATTCATAGCCGCGAATCCTCATGGGCCCGAGGTCGACGGCACCTTCGGTCGCCGTAGCGTCGCGCACGGCATCGGACACCAGCAGCTGCGCGCCGGTCTCCTTGGTGAGCTGCTCGAGGCGGGCCGCGAGGTTCACGGTATCGCCGATCACCGTGTATTCCTTGCGCAACGAGGAGCCCACCGTTCCGGTCACTGCATCGCCGATGTGGATGCCGATGCCGATGCGCATCGCCTGTTGCGGGCGGGCGCTGTTCCAGACCTCGACGGCCGCCAGCATGTCGCGGGCGGCAGCCAGCGCATTGGCCGCCGCCGCCGGATCGGCCAGCGGCGCGCCGAACAGCGCCAGAAATCCATCGCCCAGGAACTTGTTCACGATGCCGTTGTGACGGTCGACCACGGCCACCATCTGGCCGAAGAAATCGTTGAGCATCGCCACTGTCTCCTCGGCGGAACGGCGTCGGGACTGGGCGGTGAAGCCGCGAATATCGAGGAACATCACACAGACCGGGCGGGTCTCGCTCGGCGGATCGGTGTTCGCGGCCAGCAGCCGGTCGACCACCGCGGGCGAAACGTGCTGGCCGAACAGGCTGGTGACGCGGTCGCGGGCGGCGCCGGCGGCGAAGGATTTCTCGAACTGACGGCGCAGACTGAGCGCCACCACGCCCGCCACCACGCCGCAGATCAGCAGCACGATGCTGCGGCTGAAGTGGAACATCAGCGTCTCGTCCGGCAGGCTGCCCCACGGGATGAGCGGCACCAGCCAGACGACCAGCACCATGTGCTGGACGGCCGCCACGAAGCCGGTCCAGGCCGACAGCCAGAAATCCAGCCGGAGGGTGGAGAGCAGGATAAAGAGGAAGTAGAGCATCGGCGGCCAGAACCCGAAGACCAGTTGCGGGTCCATATGGCGGCTCAGGACCACGATGATGACCCCCGGCAGGCTGGTCTCGATCAGGGCATTGGCGAAGCGGCCGTAGCGCGGGAAGTCCTTGTCCCGGGCGGCCCGCCACCTCAGCGCGTACAGCGCCGCAAGCTCGTAGAGCAGGAAGGGCCCCGTCCCGACCAGCGGCATCCAGCCCGGGAGGCCGCCCTCGAACAGGCGGCGATTGAAGTCCGGAAAAAGGTTGATCGCCGACAGGGTGGTCACGAGGAGGATGACCAGAAGGACCGCGAGCGACGCCATGCGGACCTGCTCGCTGCGGAGGATTTCGCGGCGGAGCGCGTCGGTGAAGGGTGCGGGCGCTTCGTCTGTCATGCCGGGCACGCTAGCCAGCCGCCGCGGGCTCCACAACGGCGGGCGGGAGTGCTAGGAACGGATCATGTTGATGAGGGAGATCGTCCGCGAGCTGCAGGGCAAGGCCGCCAATCTGGCGCTCCGCATGCCGATCGCCTGGGTCAACATCCTGGCAGGGCCGCCGGTGACCGTCGACGGCCGCACGCTCGACGGCCGCACGCAATGGTTCCTCCAATTGCTGGCACGGAGCGGCCAGCCTCCGATGCACAAGATGAGCATCGCCGAGGCCCGTACCGAGTACGATTCCTTCATGCACCTGCTGGGGGGCCGTCCGGCGCCGATCGGCGAGATC
>RGPT01000201.1 GCA_010032545.1 Alphaproteobacteria bacterium | reverse complement strand
TGCCTCCCGTGCCGCTGCCCCGCCGCATGTGGGCCGGCAGCCGATTCAGCTTCGACGGCGAGCCGGTGCGCGTCGGCGACGCGATCTCGCGGACTTCGCAAGTCAAGTCGGTGGCGCCCAAGACCGGGTCGACCGGCAGCATGGTGTTCGTCACGGTGCGGCACACGATCTCGGGGCCTCGGGGCGTCTCGTTCGTCGAGGAGCACGACATCGTCTATCGCGAGGCAGCGACGCCCGGGGAAAAGCCCAAGGACCCGACGCCCGCACCGACCGACGCCACCTGGAGCCGGTCGATCGTGCCGGACCCGGTGCTGCTGTTCCGCTTCTCGGCGCTCACCTTCAACGGTCATCGCATCCATTACGATCAACCCTATGTCACGGGGGTCGAAGGCTATCCCGGACTGATCGTGCACGGCCCGCTGCTCGGCATGCTGCAGATCGAGTTGGCGCGCCGGGCCCATCCGGGTAGACTCGTGAAGAGTTTCGAGTTCCGCGCGCTCTCGCCGGTGTTCTCCGGCCCCGCCTTCGGAGTGCAGGCCCGTCGCGAGGCTGACGGTTCGGTGACGACCTGGATTGCCGATCCCAAAGGGGGGGTGGCACAGCAAGGAAAGGCGACGTTCCAATGACCCACCAGTTTCACAACAGCGGTTGCGGTTGCCTGCAAGGACTCTCCCGCCGCGGTGTCCTGGGCCTGGGCTTCGGCGCCGCCGTCGTCTCGACCGGGCTGCCGGCCCTGGCTGTCGACACCGGCTACGAGGCGATGCTGATGCAATGCATCGACCCGCGCTTCACCACCGACGCCTGGAAATACATGACCAGCCGAGGCTGGCAGAACAAGTACAGCCAGTTCAACATCGCCGGTGGCCCCGTCGCAGCAGTGGCACCGGTTTTCCAGGAATGGCGCGCCACCTGGGAAGCCAACCTCGACATCTCCGTACAGCTTCACGCCGTGAAGCGCCTGGTGGGCATGACGCATCGCGATTGCGGCGCCGCCGTTGTTGCCTATGGCGATCGCATCAAGACCGACAAGGCCTACGAAACCGAGATGCTCAGCCAGGCGCTACGCGCCTTCCGCGACCAGGCGAAGAAGCGCCAACCCCAGCTGATCGTCGAACTCGGAATCATGGACCTGAACGGCGCCGTCGAAACCGTCGCCTGACACAACGTCGACGGAACCCTCTTTCGTGCCCGACTCGGCTCTTCCCACTCCACGCCTCGCCGGCGCCGCGCTGGAGCGTCAGCTTGCCTTGCAGCGTTCGCGACGGCCTGCGAATCCACTGCTCTCGCTCGTGATTCCGGTTTTCGACGAGGAGGACTCGATCGACCTCTTCATCGACACCGTCGTGCCGATGTTGGAGCGGGACCGGCTGCGCTACGAGCTCGTCTTCGTGAACGACGGCTCACAGGATGACACGCTCTCCCGCCTGATCGCCCGAAGCGCCGCGGACCGCCATATCAGGATCGTCAACCTGTCGCGCAACTTCGGCAAAGAAGCAGCCCTCACCGCCGGCATCGACCACGCCAGGGGCGACGTGCTCCTTCCGATGGACATCGACCTGCAGGACCCGCCCGACCTGATCGGGGCGTTCATGGCGCGCTGGCGCGAGGGCTACGACATCGTCTACGGCGTGCGCACCGCGCGGCGCACCGACACCACCGCCAAGCGCATGTCGGCCGGCTGGTTCTATTGGGCATTCAATGCGATGTCGCCGGTGCGTATCCCGGCCAATGTCGGCGATTTCCGCCTGGTCGACCGACGCGCCGCCGAGGTGCTGCGCCAGCTTCCCGAGCGCAACCGCTTCATGAAGGGGTTGTTCGCCTGGGTCGGCTTCAACTCGATCGGCGTGCCGTACGAACGGCCGGAGCGCGCCGCAGGCACCACCAAGTTCAACTACTGGCGGCTCTGGAACTTCGCGCTCGACGGCGTGGTCAGCTTCTCGACGGCGCCACTGCGCGCCTGGTTCTATGTCGGCCTGGTGATCGCGGCCATCGCCGTCTTCTATGCAATCTTCATCATCACCCGAGTGCTGATCCTGGGCATCGACACGCCGGGCTACGCCTCGCTGCTGATCGCGGTGTTGCTGATGGGCGCCATCCAGCTCCTGTCGCTCGGCATCATCGGCGAATACCTCGGACGGCTGTTCCTCGAGGTCAAGGGCCGGCCGATCTACATCGTCGAGGGGGTCTACGAGGACGGGGCCGACGCACCGCCGAAGGCCTGACGGCGGCCGATGGATCTCAAGGAAGAGGCCATCCTCGGCGCGGATATCGAGCGGCATTGGTACTATCGTTCGAAGGCGGCGGCGCTCTGCCGCTTGGTGGCCGGACTGCAACCGAAGCGACTGCTCGATGTTGGCGCGGGCTCGGGCTTCTTTTCCCGCCACCTGCTGGCAGCGACAGCCGCCCAGAGCGCGCTTTGCGTCGACACCGGCTATGCCGACGATCGCGACGACAGCATCGCCGGCAAGCCGGTCTATTTCCGCGGCCTTCGCCTTCCTGTGGAGCGGCCACGATGTGTTCCTCGACCACGTCAGGCGCTATCGCCTGGCCGAGATCGAAGCAGTCCTGCTCGACGCGGGCCTCGAGATCGTGCGCGGCGCCTATTTCTTCGGGCTGGTGTTTCCCCTGGCGGCGGCGGTGCGGCTGGCCCGCCGCGGCGACAGCACACCCCGCAGCAGCCTCACCCGGCATGGCGCCCTCACCAACGGCCTTCTGACGGCGATCTGCGCGGCGGAGCTACCGCTGTTTCCCTACAACCGCCTGGCCGGTCTGTCGGCCTTCGTGCTGGCAAAGAAGCCTTAGGACGCCGCCGCCATGTCCTTGGCGCCGATGCGGCGGCGCTTGGCGTTGATTTCGCGCAGCACCACCAGCATCTCCTCGGCGACGATGTCGCCCGGGATGCCGTCGCCCTCGGCCTCGAGTTCCTTCATGTCGACCCAGACCGCGTAGAGCGGCGCTGTGCGCGAGGTGATGATGCCGGCATGAAGCAGGGTCTTGATCAGCACGCGGAAGATGTTGGTGCTGTCCTTGAGCTGGTCGCGGCGATCCTGGTCGGTGAAGACCTCTTTCATGGCATCGCGCACCCACTGCCAGTCGAGCCCGTACTTTGCGTAGATCACCTGCTTCTGTTCGGCATTGATCAGGTTGAACAGCAGCATCTGGAAAAGCTGCGCCGCCCAGTCCTCGACCTTCTTGTGCTCGTCGTCGCTGAGGTGGCGGATGGTCCTGGCCGCCCAGATACGGCCGAAGCGGTGGTGAAATGCCTCGTCGCTCATGACGAGCTGCACCAGGCGGCGCAGGACAGGATCGTTGGTCTTCGCGTTGAGCGTCGCGAACGATCCCATGGCAATGCCTTCGATCAGCATCTGCATGCCCACGATCTTCTTGTAGACCTCCTCGGTCGTCACCAGATCGGTGAGCACGCTCGAGATCGTCGCGCCGACAGGCAGCGGAGGCCCCCAGCGCTTGGTGATGTAGCGGGTGAATCCCGCGACATGACGGGCCTCCTCGCGTGCCTGGTTGGCGGCGTATTCCTGGGCGCCCGGATCGAGCAGGATGTGGCACAGGCTGGCCGACAGCGAGAGCGCACCCTGCTCGCCATGCAGCAGGTTGGAGATCGACCAGTGGATGACGTCGTTGGCGAGTCCGATCTTCTGGCTGTCGTCCAGGCGGTCGCCCACCGCGCTCCGCAGCTCGACGATCGTGTCCAGCGGCATGATCGGCGTCAGGGACATGTCAAAAGGCTGGTCGAAGTCGATGTAGCTCTTGTCGAATGGGTCCCAGAAATGGTCGTGAGTGGCCGAAATGATGCTGTCGAAGGCATCGGTCCGGCGGCCATACCGTGGTACTTCCAGCATTGCCGGGAAGTCCTCGCGCGCGACGGTGTCGTAGGCTTTGTCGTACGTGATCTGCTGGGCCATCGCAGTGTCTCCAAGGGGAGCCTCAATATGACGGGTGCGTCACCTTTTTCAATGGATTTTTCCCCAGTACCGGCGCATGGGACTTCCGCCATATTCCGGCCGCCAACCTCGCCGCCGATCAGCGGGCGATACCCATCGCCCGCGCAGGAGTAACGTATGTCCCGCCGCCGCCGCATCTACGAGGGCAAGGCCAAGACCTTGTTCGAGGGGCCCGAGCCCGGGACGATCGTCCAGTACTTCAAGGACGACGCCACCGCGTTCAACAACCAGAAGAAGGGCACGATCACCGGCAAGGGGGTGATCAACAACCGCATCTCCGAGTTCCTGATGACCAAGCTCGGCGAAATCGGCGTGCCGACGCATTTCATCCGCCGCCTCAACATGCGCGAGCAGCTCATCCGGCAGGTCGAGATCATTCCGCTGGAGATCGTGGTGCGCAACGTCGCCGCCGGCTCCTTCGCCAAGCGCTTCGGCGTCGAGGAAGGCACCCAGCTGCCGCGCTCGATCATGGAGTTCTTCCACAAGAACGACACGCTCGGCAATCCGATGGTGACCGAGGAGCACATCACGGCGTTCGGATGGGCAACGCCGCAGGATCTCGACGACATCGTGGCGCTGACGCTGCGCGTCAACGACTTCCTGTTCGGACTGTTCCTCGGCTGCGGCATCAAGCTGATCGATTTCAAGATCGAGTTCGGCCGGCTGTACGAAGAAGACATGGTGCGTATCGTGCTTGCCGACGAGATCAGTCCCGACTCGTGCCGGCTGTGGGATCTGCGCACCAACGAGAAGATGGACAAGGACCGGTTCCGCCGCGACCTCGGCAAGGTCGAGGAAGCCTATCAGGAGGTGGCGCGGAGACTGGGCATCCTGATCGACCAGGGACCGGGCGACGTGCGCGGCCCCACCACGCTGCAGTAAAGAGGCGAGATGAAAGCCAGAGTTCATGTAACGCTGAAGAACGGCGTGCTCGACCCCCAGGGCAAGGCCATCGGCCATTCGCTCAATCGCCTCGGCTTCGCGGAGGTGGGCGACGTCCGCCAGGGCAAGTACATCGAGCTCGAGCTCGCAGAGACCGACAAGGCGAAGGCCAAGGCCCGCCTCGAGGACATGTGCAAGAAGCTGCTCGCCAATACGGTGATCGAGAACTACTCGATCGAATTGGTGGGCTGATGAAGGCGGCGGTCCTCGTCTTCCCCGGCTCCAATCGCGAAGGCGACGTGGCGCAGGCGATCGAGCTGGTGACGGGGCGCAGGCCCTTGATGGTGTGGCACGGCGACGGCGACTTCCCCAAAGTCGACCTGATCGTGGTACCGGGCGGCTTCTCCTACGGTGACTACCTGCGCTGCGGCGCCATGGCCGCACAGTCGCCGGTGATGACCGAGGTCAAGCGGCGTGCCTCCCAGAGCGTTCCGGTGCTGGGCATCTGCAACGGCTTCCAGATCGTGACCGAGGCGGGCCTTCTGCCCGGCACGCTGATGCGCAACTCCCATCTCAAGTTCGTGTGCGCCGACGTCCACCTCAAGGTCGAGACCAGCCAGAGCCTGTTCACCAACCGCTACCGCGCGGGCCAGGTGATCAAGGTCCCGGTCGCCCATGCCGAAGGCAACTATTTTGCCGACGCCGATACGATGAAGTTGCTTGAGGACCGCGGCCAGATCGCCTTCCGCTACTGTTCGCCCGAGGGCGCGATCGATGGCGCCCGGGGCAAAGAGGGCAATCCCAACGGTTCGACCAACAATATTGCGGGCGTATTCAACGAGACCAAGACGGTGCTGGGCCTGATGCCCCATCCGGAGAACGCCGTCGAGCCGATGTTCGGCGGCACCGACGGCAAGGGATTGTTCGAAGGCATGGTCGAGGCCCTTTCATGAGAGACGCGTCGTGACGATCGCCCAGGAAAAGAACCCTCCGGTCAAGCTGCCCAACGAGCCCGCGATCACCCCTCAGATCGTGGCCGAGCACGGGCTGGCGCCGGACGAATACGAACGCCTGCTGAAGATCATGGGCCGCACACCCACCATGGTGGAGCTCGGCATCTTCTCGGCGATGTGGAGCGAGCACTGCTCCTACAAGTCCTCGAAGGTGTGGCTGAAGAAGCTGCCGACCAGCGCACCGTGGGTGATCCAGGGGCCCGGCGAGAACGCCGGCGTTATCGATATCGGCGACGGCCAGGCCGCCATCTTCAAGATGGAGAGCCACAACCACCCCTCCTACATTGAACCCTACCAGGGCGCGGCGACGGGCGTGGGCGGCATCCTGCGCGACGTCTTCACCATGGGGGCCCGGCCGGTGGCCAACCTCAACGCGCTGCGCTTCGGCGACCCGAAGCATGCCAAGACGCGCCACCTCGTGTCGGGCGTGGTGGCCGGCATCGCGGGCTATGGCAACTGCATGGGCATTCCCACGGTGGGCGGCGAGACCAATTTTCACCCCGCCTACAACGGCAACATCCTCGTCAACGCCATGACCGTGGGCGTCGCCGCCACCGACAAGATCTTCTATGCCGCCGCCGCCGGCATCGGCAATCCGATGGTCTATGTAGGCTCCAAGACCGGCCGCGACGGCATCCACGGCGCCACCATGTCCTCGACCGAGTTCAACGAGGACAGCGAGAGCAAGCGGCCCACCGTGCAGGTCGGCGATCCGTTCGTCGAGAAGCTGCTGCTGGAAGCCTGCCTCGAGCTGATGGCGACGGACGCCATCATCGCCATCCAGGATATGGGTGCGGCTGGCCTCACCTCCTCCTCGTTCGAGATGGCAGCCAAGGGCGGGCTGGGCCTCGTCATGGAACTCGACAAGGTGCCGATGCGCGAGACAGGCATGAACCCCTACGAGCTCATGCTGTCGGAGAGCCAGGAGCGCATGCTGATCGTGCTGAAGCCCGGCCGCGAGGACGAGGCGCGCAAGATCTTCGAGAAGTGGGAACTCGACTTCGCCGTGATCGGCCACCTCACCGACACCGAGCGCATGGTGCTGTCGTGGCACGGCGACATCGTCGGCAACATCCCGATCCCGCCCCTGGTCACGGAGGCGCCGATGTACGAGCGTCCGTGGACGCTGACGGCGCTGCCACCGGTGCTCGATACCGCCAAGGTGCCGGCCCCGAAGGACTTCAAGGCCTCGCTGCTTGCGCTGATGGGCTGCCCAGACCTCGCCAGCAAGGCCTGGATCTGGCACCAGTACGATCACCTGATCATGGGCAATACCGCGATCCGCCCGCAGGACGGTGACGCCGCGCTCGTACGCGTGCCGAACAGCTCCCGGGGCGCCGGCCACAAAGGCCTCGCCATGACGTCGGATTGCACGCCGCGCTATGTCCAGGCCCATCCTGAGACCGGCGGTCGCCAGGCCGTGGCCGAAGCCTGGCGCAATATCACCGCAACCGGCGCGCGACCACTCGCCGTCACCGACAACATGAATTTCGGCAATCCGCAGAAGCCCGAAATCATGGGCCAGTTCGCCGGCGCCA
>RGPT01000021.1 GCA_010032545.1 Alphaproteobacteria bacterium | reverse complement strand
GGGCCGCTGCATGGCGTGCCGGTCGGCATAAAAGACATCATCGATGTCGCGGGCCTGCCGACCACGGGCCACTCGAAGATCCTGGCCGACAACGTCGCCACCTCGGACTCGGTCTGCGTGTCGAAGCTGCGCGGTGTCGGCGCCATCGTGCTGGGCAAGCTTTCGACGCACGAGTTCGCCATCGGCGGACCGAGCTTCGACTTGCCATGGCCGCCAGCACGCAATCCCTGGAACACCGATCATCACCCCGGCGGCTCGTCGTCGGGCTCGGGCACCGGTGTGGCGGCCGGGTTGTTCCCTATGGCGTTGGGCACCGACACTGGCGGCAGCGTGCGCAATCCCGCGAGCTGTTGCGGCATCGTCGGCCTGAAACCGACCTACGGCCTGGTCTCGCGGCGGGGCGTCTTTCCACTGTCCTTTACGCTGGATCATGTCGGGCCGATGACGCGCACGGTGGCCGACAATGCCCTCATGCTGGACGTTCTCGCCGGCTACGACCCGGCCGATCCCGGCAGCGCGGCGGCACGACGCGGCCACTACGGCGAAGGCCTGGAGCGCGACTTGCGTGGCCTGCGGGTGGGCTTCGTCCGGCATTTCCACGAGATCGACCAACCGGCCGATCCGGAGGTGACGGCGGCGCTCGAACATGTCGCACGCACCCTCCAGCTCGAAGGCGCCGAGATCCGCGACATCCATCTGCCGACACTGGGCGAGTTTGCTGCCGTCAACCGCGTGATCCTGCAAAGCGAGGCCTGGGCGATCCACGGACAGTGGCTGCGCGAGCGGCCCGGCGACTACGGCCAGCTCGCGCGCCGCCGCCTGATGGCCGGTGCATTCTTCGCGGCCGGCGACTATGTCCAGGCACAGCGCCGGCGGCTGGAGATGATCGCCGCCGTCGAGGAAGCTCTGCGCGACGTCGACGTGCTGCTGTGCGCCAGTTCCATGGACCCGGCCTGCCGCATCGACAGTCCGGCCGATATCGACCGCACCTATCCGCGCCAGGCACGCACGCCGTTCAACGTCACCGGCCATCCAGCACTCGCGATGATGGCCGGCGTCTCGGTCTCGGGCCTGCCGTTGTCGGTCCAGTTCGTCGGCCGGAACTTCGCCGAGGCGACGCTGTTCCAGGTGGCGCGGGGATGGGAGCGCGCGGCGGGCACCGACAGGAAGCACCCGGCGATTGTATGAAGGGGAGGCCGCCAGGCCTTTCCCCCGAATGCTGGCTGACAGGAATCTATTCATCGAATTAGTTCTTGTCGTCCGACCCTTCTTGCCGGGCGGGCCGCGAGAGGCAACATAGTCTCCCATGAGCCCCAGACGCCAACTCCGCCTCGGCGCCTTCATGCGCCCGGTCAGCATCCATACCGCCGCCTGGCGCTATCCAGGCGGCACGCCCGATGCCAACTTCAACCTCAAGGCCTTGATTCAGTATGCCCAGACGCTGGAGCGCGGAAAGTTCGACGCCTTTTTTATGGCCGATCATCTGGCCGTACTGAACATGCCAATGGAGGCGTTGAAGCGCTCCGCCACGGTGACGTCGTTCGATCCGCTGACCCTGCTGCCGGCACTCGCCCAGCACACCAAACATCTCGGCCTGATCGCCACCGCATCGACCACCTTCGAGCCGCCCTACACGATCGCGCGGCGCTTCGCCTCGCTCGACCACATTTCCGACGGTCGCGCCGGCTGGAATCTCGTGACCACCTCGAACCCCGATGCCGCCCTCAACTTCGGCATGGACGAGCAGATGGAGCATGGCGAGCGCTATGCCCGCGCCCGCGAGTTCTACGATGTCGTGACGGGCCTGTGGGATTCATGGGCCGACGATGCCTTCATCCGCGATGTCGAGAGCGGACTCTATTTCGATCCCGACAAGCTCCATGTGCTGGACCACAAGGGCAAGTACCTGAAGGTGCGCGGCCCCCTGAACATCGCGCGGCCGGTCCAGGGCTGGCCGGTGATGGTGCAGGCCGGCGCCTCGGATGCCGGCCGCCAGCTTGCAGCCGAGACGGCGGAGATGGTGTTTGCTGCGGGCGGGCCGATTGAGGCCGGCCGCGCCTTCTATGCCGACGTGAAGGGACGGGCCGCCAAGATCGGCCGCAACCCCGACCATATCAAGATTCTGCCCGGGGCTTTCACAATCATCGGCGAGTCGCTCGACGAGGCGCAGGAGAAGCGCCTCAAGCTCGACAGCCTGGTGAGCTGGGACAGCGGCATCGCCGCGCTCTCGATCGCCACCGGCGTCGACGCGCGCAAGTTCGATCCCGACGGGCCGCTGCCCGAGATCCCCGAGACCAACCAGAGCAAGAGCGGCCGCGAGCGCGTGGTGGCACTCGCCCGGCGCGAGGGCCTGACGGTGCGGCAGCTCGCCGGCCGTCTCGGCGGCTACGGTGGCCTCGCCATGATGGGCACGCCGAAGATGATCGCAGATCAGATGCAGGAGTGGCTGGAGACGGGCGCCAGCGACGGCTTCAACGTCATGTTCCCCTACCTGCCCGGCGGCCTAGACGATTTCGTGAACAAGGTAGTGCCCGAACTGCAGCGCCGCGGCCTCTTCCGCACCGAGTACGAGGGCAAGACCTTGCGCGAAAACCTCGGCCTGCCGCGGCCGGAAAACCAGTTCTTTCCAGCCCGGCGCAAGGCTGCCGAGTAGTTTTCATCACTCCAGGGTGATGACCGGCGTCTGGCCGCCATTGCAGGTGAAGCAACACTTCTCACAGCGCTGGCTGTTGTTGTTGCCGACGCCCCAGTACCGCTTGGCGTTGCCGGTCACCCAGCCGCCGTAGCAGATCTTCTCACCACCTAGACAGGAGATCTTCATGTTGTGGACCTGCGAATCGTCGAGGTTGTAGGCCTTCCCGCCGCCCAGCCAGACATGGCCCTTGCGATCTTGGGAGTAGAAGGCGACCTGAATTTTGTAGTCGTCGTCGGACCGGATCCTGAAGGTCATCTCGCTCTGCGCCTGGGCAGGTTCAGGAACGAACGCAAGCATCAAAGCCACCACGACGGCGGCAAACACGATTCTCACTTTTCTCATGCTAGTCTTACCCAAAGAAGGTGCCGGTTGGCGGCTCCCACAGCCGCCCCTCCGACGCCCGGACCATTGTTTCAATATCTGCAATTGTGACGCAAGCTTCGATGGGACAGTGGAGCAACGATGGCGACTTTTGAAATTGGTGTCGCGAGCGCCGACGATGTCGCGCGCATGGCCGAGTGGGCAGCCGATGAGGGCTGGAACCCCGGCAATACCGATGTCCTGGCTTTCCAGGCCGCCGATCCCGGCGCTTTTCTGATCGGCCGCCTCGACGGCCGGCCCGTCGCCTGCATCTCCGTGGTCCGGTACGGGACGGAATTCGGCTTCCTGGGCTTTTACATTGCGCGGCAGGAAATCCGCGGGAAGGGCTATGGCATAAAGGTCTGGAATGCTGGAATGGCGCGACTGAAGGGCCGCAATGTCGGCCTCGATGGCGTCGTGGCGCAGCAACACAACTACAAAAAATCGGGCTTCAGTCCGGCCTGGAACAACATCCGCCACGAAGGCGCGCCGCCGGCGATGCCGCCGCCGGGCGGAGTTACCTTGGTCGATGCCCGCGCCCTCAGCTTCGACCGCCTGGCCGCCTACGACCGCCGCTTCTTCCCAGAATCCCGCGACCAATTTCTCGCGCCCTGGATTGCGCTGCCCGAACGCACCGGCCTGGTGGCGATCGAGAACGGGGAAGTGCAGGGCCTCGGGGTGATCCGAGCCTGCCGCGCGGCCTCGCGCATCGGTCCGCTCTATGCCGCCTCGTCCGGAATTGCGGCGGCGCTTGTCAGTGGGCTGGCGACCAAGGCCGGGGCCACGGGCGTGGCGATCGACATTCCCGACCGCAACGAACCTGCGGTCAGGCTTGCCGAGCAGATGGGCCTGAAGCCGGCCTTCGAGACGGCGCGCATGTACACCGGCCCAGCTCCGGCGGTGGAGTATGCCGGCCTGTTCGGCGTCACCAGCCTCGAGCTGGGATAATCCAGCCCCGATGTCGGCGTCACCCCAGAAAGCTCAGCAGCCAGCCGAATATCTCGGCGCCGAAGAGGATCAGGGCGACCGTCCAGACGAGTGCCACCACACAGAGACCAAGGGCGGCCAGGATCGCGAGGCCGTCGCGCTCCATGAAGCCCAGCGCGAAAACGATCACCGCGATCGCGGGAAGCCCGTTGCCCAGGGGAATCGGCAGCGCAAGCATCATGGCCATGATCAGAAGAGGGGCCGCCAGCACCACGCGCGCCACACGCCCGGTCAGCGGCAACAGACGTCGCGGCGTCGACAGCCGTTCGGCCCACTGCAGCGGTGTGGCGAAGCGGCGAAGCGCCGTGCCGACGGCGGCCGGTGGGACTGTGCGACCCGCCAGGAAGCGCGGCAGGCGTAGCCGGGTCTCGCCCATCATCACCTGGACGGCGATTGCGCCGATCATCGTCCCGAACAGGACACCGAACGGGCCAGGCAGCGGGATCATCGCCAGCAGTGAGGGAACCATCAGGCCCAGTCCGAGCGACGCCCGGCCGAGACCGTCGAGAAGCTCGCCGATGCTCACCCGATCGGTGCGCGATCCCAGCTGCTCGCTCATGACCAGCAGGCGCGCCGAGGCTGCTGCTGCCCGACTTTCTGATGTCGTCGGCATGGCCGTTCAACCGGTCGACTGAGATCGGGTGGCGTGAGTCCGCCACAGGCTGTAGCCGATACCACCGGCGAGCAGAGCCACTGTCACGCCGAGCGAGATGCTGGCTGGGAACTTCTCCCACCCCGCGATCCCGGCCACGAAGACTTTGCCGCCGATGAACACCAGGATCAGCGCCAGCGCGACCTTGAGATACTTGAAGCGATGGATCACCGCAGCCAGGGCGAAGTAGAGGGCCCTGAGCCCCAGGATCGCGAAAATGTTCGAGGTGTAGACGATGTAGGGATCGGTCGTGATGGCGAAGATCGCGGGCACGCTGTCGACTGCGAAGATGAGGTCGACGATCTCGATCAGAATGAGGGCCACGAACAGCGGCGTTACCCACAGCACCGTGTGGCCGCTCGCCGGATCCGGCTGCCGCACGAAGAAACGCTCTTCGTGCAGCGCGGGCGTGATGCGCAAGGTCCGGCGCAGCAGCCGGAGGACGGGATTGCTCTCGATGTCCGGAATCTTGTCGCCCAGCAGCAGCATCTTTATGCCGGTGGCGATCAGGAATGCAGCGAACACGTAGAGGATCCAGCTGAACTCGGCGACCAGGGTCGCGCCCAGTCCGATCATGATGGCACGCAGGACGATCACGCCCAGGATGCCCCAGAACAGGACGCGGTGCTGGTAGATCGGCGGAACAGCGAAATAGGTGAAGATCAGAGAGATCAGGAAGACATTGTCCATCGCCAGTGTCTTCTCGACCAGGAAACCCGTGAGGTATTCCTTGCCGCTCTGTTCGCCGAGCTCGTACCAGACCCAGGCGCCGAAGATCAGCGCGATCGCGATGTAAAAGCCGCTCATCCAGAGGCTTTCGCCGACGCCGATCTCGTGCACCTTGCGGTGAAGCACGCCGAGATCGAGCACCAGCAGCACGACGACCGTGCCGATGAACAGAATCCACATCCATGCCGGTTTGCCGAGCAGCGACGTTTCGAACATTTCCATCGGCTCTCAGTTCTTCGTCATTTCCCTTGTTGCCTTGGCGCCGCCCGCCTAGTCGGCCGCGGCTTTGCGGGTCTTCCAGAGCGAAACCAGGACACCGGCGGCGATGATCGACAGGGTCACGCCGAGCGAGATCGCGGGGTCGAGCTTGGAGACGATCTGGTTCCAGAAGATCTTGGCGCCGATGAAGACCAGCACGATGGCAAGCGCGTACTTCAGGTACTCGAACCGGTGAACCATGGCGGCGAGCGCGAAATAGAGCGCGCGCAAGCCCAGGATCGCCATGATGTTGGCGGTGAACACGATGTAGGTGTCGGTCGTGATGGCGAAAATCGCCGGAACCGAGTCGACCGCAAAGATGAAGTCGGCGATGTTGATGACGACGAGGGCCAGGAACAGGGGCGTTGCGAACAGAGTGAGCTTGCCCGTCTGGGGATCGGCCTGCCGGACGAAGAACTGAGAGCCATGCAGCTCCGGCGAGACGCGCATCCGCTTGGAAAGGAAGCGCACGAGCGGATTCTTCGATACGTCGGTTTCGCTCTCGCCCATGACCAGCATTTTGATCCCGGTTGCGATCAGGAAAGCGCCGAAGAAATACAGCACCCATTCGTAGCGCTCGACCAGCGCTGCGCCGACCCCGATCATGATGCCACGCAGGACCAGAACGGCCAGGATACCCCAGAGCAGTGCGCGGTACTGGTATCGCGCAGGGATGGCGAAATAGGTGAAGATCAGCGAGATCACGAACACATTGTCGATCGAGAGTGCCTTCTCGATGGCATAGCCCGTGAAGTACTCCATGCCCGACTCGGCGCCCATGGACCACCAGACCCACACGCCGAACGCCATTGCGATGGCGATGTAGAACACCGACAGCCTCAGGCTCTCCGCGACACCGAGTTCCCTGTCTTGTTTGTTCAGAATCCCGAGGTCGAAGGCGAGCAGCACGACAACGAGGCTGAGGAAGGCCAACCAGAACCAGGCCGGTGTGCCGAGAAAGTCGTTGTTCAGAAATTCCATTGTTCTCCCCCGTATCCCGCCACGACCTGTTGGAAGCCGCTGCCTAGCTTAAAAATTCACCAACCGCGAAAGCTTGCCCTGGCGCCGTCTGCCGTCCGGGCCGTGCTCGCCGTGGTCGTCGCCTTCGAGTGAGGCGGCAATTTTTTCCAGTTAACCGCGTTCCAGCCAGACACAGCAACACTCCAGGCAGGTGTCGATCAGCACGCCCTGGTGATTGATCTCGTGCATGGGCTTCCGGCATGCCGGACAGTCGAGCACGGCCATAGTTCAGACTCCCGCGAACGCGGGGGAGGTCTTCGGCATTGGCGGACGCGGCACCCGGATGGACAGCGCACTCAGTCGGCTTTTGAGGCGCAGACGCAGCATCTTGAGGCGTAGCAGCATGATCCAGTCGGGCGCGGTGCGAACGCGCTCGCGTTCGATTTTCGACTGGATATGCGCCGACTTGATAAGCAGGGAATGCAACGTGCGAGACATCAAACCACCTCCATTGACATTGTCGGAGGCATGTTCCGGGAGCGATTACGAACGCGCAGCACCGGGACTTGCCCGATGCGGTCCGACATCGCGACCAACTAGGTCGCCAGAGGGGCCCGTCCCGCTATCTACCGTCTATATGGGATGCTCAAAAACTTCGTCAAGGGCCGGATTTCACGCCGTGCCGAGGTCTTCCAGGGAACGCACGATGTGCTCATGCAGGCGCCGGGCCGGCGCCGACAGTTTGCGCGCTGACAGCAGGGCAATCTCGGTGTCGTGCAGATCGGGCAGGTCCTCGCGGCGCTCGATGGTGGCGAGTCCCGCGGGCACCATGTCCTTCGGCAGCACGGTCATGCCAAGGCCCGCCTTCACGGCGGCATGCTGGCCTGCCAGGGAGGCGCAGCTGTAGGCGACGCGCCACGGCCGCCGCGCGGCATTGAGCGAGTCGGTGGCGCGCTTGCGGTAGACGCAGGGCGGCGGCGACAGAACCAGCGGCAGCGGCCCTTGCGCCGGAACGGCAAGCCGGTCGGCCGCGACCCAAACAAGTGGTTCCCGCCACACCCGCACGCCGCGGTCCGAGCGTTCCGGTTCGCGCTTGACCAACACGAGATCGAAATCGCCCTGACGGAATCGTGCCATCAGGTTGAGTGTAAGGTCGCAGGTCACTTCCAGCTGGACCGCCGGATAGGCTTGGGCGAACCGTGCCAGGACCTGCGGCAGGTGGGTGGTGGCGAAGTCTTCCGGCGTGCCGAGCCGCACCGTGCCGGCGATCGCCGGCTCGTTGAGGCGCGCGACGAGGCGATCGTTGAGGTCCAGCATATGCCGGGCGTCGGCGAGCAGCGACTCGCCCTCGGCGGTCAGCCGCACGCGGCGCGACGTGCGGTCGAGCAGGCGTCGGCCCAGCGCCTCCTCGAGGCGCTTGATCTGCAGGCTGAGCGTCGACTGGCGGCGAAGCAGCACATCCGCCGCGCGCGTGAAGCCGCCGACTTCGGCCACCGTCGTGAAGGCGCGTAGCAGGTCGATGTCGAGGTTCTGCAGGCGGGCCATGGTTCCCTAATTGATCAAATTTATAAATGAATATCCTAAATACTATCAATTTCTCAAGGGCCGCCTGACGCTTTATCACGGCGTTACCAGCTTTACGAACCAGGAGATGATCATGAACGCCATCGTCCAGCCGCTGCCGCTCGTCGAACCCGCCACCCTGGCCACCAGCCCCGTGCCGATCACCGTCGCCCACGGCGACGGCATCGGCCCGGAGATCATGAAGGCCAGCCTGCGCGTGTTGGAGGCCGCCGGCGCGCGCCTTGCCGTCGAGGACATCGCCATTGGCGAGAGCGTCTATCTGGCCGGCAACAGCTCCGGGATCGAGCCGTCGGCGTGGGACTCGCTGCGCCGGACCAAGGTCTTCTACAAGGCGCCGATCACCACGCCACAGGGCGGTGGCTACAAGAGCCTGAACGTCACGGTGCGTAAGTCGCTCGGCCTCTTCGCCAATGTCCGGCCCTGCGTCGCCTACGCTCCGTTCGTCGTCACCAAGCATCCGATGATGGACGTCGTCGTCGTGAGGGAGAACGAGGAAGATCTCTACGCTGGCATCGAGCATCGGCATAGCGACGAGGTCTACCAGTGCCTGAAGCTTATCACCCGGCCGGGCTGCGAGAAGATCGTGCGCTACGCCTTCGAGTATGCGCTTGCCAACGGCCGCAAGAAGGTGACGTGCTTCACCAAGGACAACATCATGAAGATGACCGACGGTCTCTTCCACAAGGTGTTCGACGAGATCGGCGCTGAATATCCGGCGATCGAGCAGGAACACATGATCGTCGACATCGGTGCGGCCCGGCTGGCCGACACGCCTGAGATCTTCGACGTCATCGTCATGCCCAACCTCTACGGTGACATCCTGTCCGACGTGGCCGCCCAGATTGCGGGCTCCGTCGGCCTTGCCGGTTCATCCAATATCGGCGCCCACGGGGCGATGTTCGAAGCCATCCACGGCAGCGCCCCGCCGCTGGCCGGCAAGGATGTCGCCAATCCCTCTGGGCTTCTGCTGGCCGGCGTCATGATGATGCAGCATATCGGCCAGTCGTCGGTCGCCGAAGCCGTTCACAATGCCTGGCTCTGCACCATCGAGGACGGCATCCATACCGACGACGTCTACAAGCAGGGAGTGTCCAGCGAGCTCGTGGGAACCCAGGCCTTTGCCGACGCCGTGATCGCCCGGCTCGGCCGCAAGCCCCGGCAGCTCGCGCCAGTGTCCTACGACAAGGCCACCAAGCCGATCGCGGTGCCGACCTACACGCCGAGGCCTGCGGCGCACAAGCAACTGGTCGGGATCGACGTGTTCGTGCATTGGGCAGGACAAGACGTCGATACGCTGGCGTTGCGGCTGGCGCCGGCCGTGCCTGCAGGCTTCGAGCTGCAGGTGATCACCAACCGTGGCGTGAAGGTCTGGCCTGCCGGCCTCGCCGAAACGTTCTGCACCGACCATTGGCGCTGCCGGTTTACCCTCGACCACGGTCTCGACGGCAACAACACGATGGTCGCGCACTTCATGCTGCGCCTGGCCGAGGCCGGCATCGACGTGGTGAAGACGGAGAACCTCTACTTGTTCGACGGCGAGCGCGGCTTCTCGCTGGCGCAAGGACAATAACGACGGGAGAGGGCAACGACAGGGAGGCCGCGCGCGGCCGGCTCCGGCAACGGGGCCGGCCGTTTCCTTGCGTGAAATTTACCTTTCACATGCTCGTCGACGGATTGAGCCTTGATAACACCAAGTGTCATTCCCATCTGAGGGTCACCCCTTGATCCGGGCCCCTCTGGCGAGCGCAGCCGGCGCTCTCGCGATGTCGGATCTCACTCGACATCGCCTGCCGGTTTGGAGGTCCCCATGCTCGACACCACGCTCGCTGCACTTGTTTCCTTCTTCCTGATTGATCCGTTGCAGGCGGAAATGTCGAAGCGTCTTACGGCTGCCGGCGCTCCGCCGACCATCGTGGCCGATGTCGCATCCTGTGCCCGGACGGCGACACCGGCCCTCGTCGACCGCGCAACGGGCGATCCCTGGTGGGCCGCGACGACGGCCGTCGGCATCTGGCTCGGCTCGACCAAGCCCGATGCTTTGCTCGTCGAAGCCGCGCCTGCCTGCGCGCCGGCCATCGACGCGGCGCGTCCGTTCCTGACGGCGCGGCAGGCCTAGCGCAGGAGAAGAAAGTCAGGCTGGCTGCAGAGCGGCACCCACGGCGTCCTCAACTCGCTCCAGCCAGACGAACTCCAGCGCCTTGCGGACCTCGTCGGGGATGTCGTCGTAGTCGCGACGGTTGCGGGCCGGCAGCATCACGCGCGTGATGCCGGCGGCGGCGGCGGCCACGACCTTCTCTTTGATGCCGCCCACCGGCAGCACCAGCCCGCGCAGGCTGATCTCGCCGGTCATTGCCGTGTCGCTGCGGATGGTGCGACCGGTCAGCAGCGAGGTCAGTGCCATGAACATGGCGACGCCGGCGCTTGGGCCGTCCTTGGGCGTCGCGCCGGCCGGGACGTGGACGTGGATGTCGCTCTTGTCGATGAGGCCAGCCTCGATGCCGAGAGCGGCCGTCTGTCCTTTGACCAGCGTGAGGGCCGCCTGCACGCTCTCGCGCATGACCTCGCCAAGCTGACCGGTTAGGATCAGCTTGCCGCTTCCGGGCGTGCGCGCCGCCTCGATGAACAGGATGTCGCCGCCCACCGGAGTCCAGGCGAGGCCGGTGGCCACGCCTGGCACGCTGGTGCGCATGGCGACGTCGTTCTCGAACCGCACCGGACCCAGCAGCTTCTCAAGATCGGCCGCGCCGATCTGCACCTTGCTGGCGGTGCCCTCGGCAATCTCAACAGCGACGTGGCGCAACGCGCGGCCGATCTCGCGCTCGAGACTGCGCACTCCCGCCTCGCGCGTGTAGCCGCCGATAATGTGCCTCAGCGCCCCATCGTCGATCTCGGCCTGGTCCGGCTTCAGCCCGTTGGCCTCGAGCTGGCGCCGGACCAGGTAACGCTTGGCGATCTCGAGTTTTTCGCCGGCGGTGTAGCCGGTGAGCGAGATGATCTCCATGCGGTCGCGCAACGGGCCAGGGATGGTGTCCAGCATGTTGGCGGTGGCGATGAAGACGACGCGGCTCAGGTCAAACGGCACGTCGAGGTAGTTGTCGCGGAAGGTGCCGTTCTGCTCCGGGTCGAGCACCTCCAGCATCGCCGACGATGGATCGCCGTGCACACCGGTGCCCATCTTGTCGATCTCGTCCAGCATCAGCACGCAGTCACGCGAACCCGCCTTCCTGATCGCCTGGATGATGTTGCCGGGCAGCGCGCCAATGTAGGTGCGCCGATGGCCGCGGATCTCGGCCTCGTCGTGGACGCCGCCCAGGCTGACGCGCGAGAACTTGCGGCCCATAGCGCGGGCGATCGACTGGCCGAGCGAGGTTTTGCCGACGCCCGGTGGCCCGGCGAAGCACAGGATCGGCGCCTTGCCCTCGGGCGCCAGCTTGCGCACGGCGAGATACTCGACGATGCGCTGCTTGATCTTTTCCAGGCCGAAATGGTCGTGGTCGAGCACGCGGCGGGCCTCGGCGATGTCGATCGGCGGCGCATCGGGCAGGGCCCACGGCAGCTCGATCAGCGTGTCGAGGTAGGTGCGGATCATGCCATGTTCGGCCGCCGCATCCGGCGTGCGCTGCAGCCGACGCAGCTCCTTGCGCGCGACGACCTCGACTTCGGGCGGCATCTTGGCGTCGGAGATCGCCCTGTCGAGATCGGCGATCTCCTGCTTGTTGCTGCCGTCGTCACCCAGCTCGCGCTGGATCGCCGCCATCTGCTCACGCAGCAGCATCTCGCGCTGGCGCGCATCGAGAGACGCCTTGGTCGACTGTCCGATTTCGTTGGAGAGCTTGAGGACTTCCAGCCGCTGGGCGAGCAGGCGCGAGACCTTGTCGAGACGTGCCACCAGGTCGACCGTCTCCAGGATCTCCTGCTTCTCGGCGGGCTTCGAATCGAGGTAGGTCGCGGCGAGATCCGCCAGCGCCCCGGGCGCGCTGGTTGCCTCGATCGTCTGGCGCAGTTCGGCCGGTATCTGCGGCAGCAGGTCCATCACCTCGCGCACTTGGCCCTGAAGCACGAGGAACCGCGCCTCGATCTCGGGACCGCTGCCCGTCGGCTCGGTGACGTGCAGGCCGCGCGCCAGCAGGAAGGGGTGACCCTCGACGAATTCGGCGATGCGGAAGCGCTGTACGCCCTGGCAGATCACGTGGTGCGTGCCGTCGGGCGCCGTCACATAGCGCACGATATTGGCGACCGTGCCCAGCCGGTGGAGATCGTCGGGGCCGACTTCGGCCTTCTCAGGGTCATGCTGCAGGACGACCACGATCTGGCGCTGTTCGCGCACTGCCTGCTGGGCCGCGGCGACCGTGGCGGGCCGGCCGATGGCGAGTGGAAACACCATTTCCGGGAATAGCACGAGATTGCGCGTCGGCAGCACGATCAGGGCATCCGCTGGTAGCGGCGGCACCGCCGACTGCGCGGATGCATCGGAAGGGGGCGCGCCGGAGGCGGCTTTGACGGCGTTCATGTCGTCGGGCGCAGTCATGGCCTGACCCTCCGGACGGAGGCCTTGGTCAAGCTGATTACCAGGCAGCCGTTCACTTCTGTCCGCCGCACCGATTCGTAACGGCCAGCGGGCAATTCGATCCGTCTTTCGAAACGCCCTTGCGGCAATTCGAGACGATGGATCGTGGCGGTGCGCAGTTCCTCCGGCAGCACGCGCACGCCCGCGATGACCAGGACGCCGCTTTCGATCACGGCCTGGACCTCGTGGACGTCGACGCCGGGCAGGGCGGCCAGGATGAGGACGGCGTCGTCCGTCTCCAGCATGTCGACGGGCGGCTCCCAGTTGGCGCCTTGCGCCGATGGTTGCGGCCGGAACATCTGCCGATGCAAACGGTCGGCCTGCGCCAGCATGTGCAGCGCCTCCGACCACATCCAGTCGCGCGGATCTCCTCGGGTCATGTCGGCAATTCCCCTTTGTCGGTCTGGAGAATATAGGGAGCGTTGGCGCCGATGACAGGGGGGGCTGGCGTTATTGGCTTTCCGGTCTTTGCAAGGCCGAACTGCGACCGGGCGATTCGTCCCAAACTCTATCGTGTGATCTCGGTCACCACGGCGCGGTTGGCGGTGCCGGCGCTGTTGGTGGCATCGAAGCGGATGGCGTATTTGTCGGCGGGCGAGATCCACCAGCGCGAAACCGAGCGCTCGCCCTTGTCGCCCTGTTCGTTCATCTCGACGACGAATGTATCGATCAAGGCATTGCCCGGGCCGGTGCGCTTCTCGGTACGCGGCACCGTCAGGATGTAGGTCCAGGTGCGGCCGCCCACGCTGTAGCGTGCCTCGACTTTCTTGCCGACTTCGAGCGGCCACAGGCGCTCTGGCCGGAGCGCCGCGATATAGGCCGAGGTGTCGCTGCCGTCGGGCGCGGGGTTGGCGATCAGCAGACCGCGTAGCTTGAAGGGTGCACCACCCACGCTGTCCATCTTGCAATCCGGGCCATCGCGGCCACGCGAGATGACCTTTACGCCGCTGTCGAAGGTGAAGGTGGTGCCCGGTTCGGGGCAGGCGAATTCCATGGTTTGGGCTGCGGCCATGGTGGGCGGCAGGAACAGGGCGGCGACAGACAACGACAGTAGGCGCAGTTTCATGTCCCCGATCATAGACGAATCAGACGAAATGGCACGCCGCCAGCGCGCCGCCGCCCACCGGCCGTAGCGTCGGCCTCTCGGCCTTGCAGCGGTCCTGGGCGATCGGGCAGCGCGAATGGAAAGGGCAGCCGGCCGGCGGATCGAGCGGGCTCGGGAGCTCTCCCTGCAGGACCGTGCGCGGGCGGGTACGCGCGAGCCTCGGATTGGCCACCGGCGCCGCCGCCAGCAGCGCCTTGGTGTAGGGGTGCTGGGGGCTGCGCCAGATCTGGTCGCGGCCGCCGACCTCGGCCAGGGTGCCGAGATACATGACCGCGACCCGGTCGGCGATGTGCTCGACCACGGAGAGGTCGTGGCTGATGAAGAGGTAGGAGACGCCGAACTCCCCCTTCAGATCCTCCAGCAGGTTGATCACCTGGGCGCGTACCGACACATCGAGGGCGGAGACCGGCTCGTCGCAGATGATCAGCCTGGGGCTGAGCGCCAGCGCTCGGGCGATGCCGATCCGCTGGCGCTGGCCGCCGGAGAATTCGTGCGGGTAGCGCTGCTTGGCGTCGGTTGGCAGGCCGACCCAGCGCAGCAGCGTCTCGACCCGCGTGGCCGTGGCCTCCGCCGTCCACCCGGCCAGCACCATCGGCTGGGCGACAGACCGGCCTACCGTGGAGCGTGGGTTGAGAGAGCCGTAGGGATCCTGGAAGATCATCTGCACCTTGCGGCGCATGTCCGTGAGCTGTTTGCGATCGAGCGGGGCGATGTCGATGCCCTCGACCAGGATCTCGCCGCCGGCGATCGGCACAAGTTTCATGATCGCCTTGCCGAGCGTAGATTTTCCGCAGCCCGATTCACCCACCAGGCCCAGTGTCTCGCCGACGGCGAGGTCGAGGCTGACGCCGTTCACTGCGCGCACCACGCCCGCGGCAGTGTTGAAGCGCACATGGACGTCGCGCAGCGAGAGCAGCGACATGACCGTCAACCCCGTTCCGCTGCGAAGCAGGCGACGAGCCGGCCCGCGGTATAGGGATGCAGCGGGGTGTCGAACAGGTCGTCGACTGCGGCTTCCTCGACCTTGCGGCCGGCATACATCACGACCACGCGGTCGGCAGTCTCGGCCACGACGCCGAGATCGTGCGTGATGAAGACCATCGCCATGCCGGCGTCGGCCTGCAGCTTCTTGAGCAAGGCGAGAACCTGGGCCTGCACCGTGACGTCGAGCGCGGTGGTGGGTTCGTCGGCGATCAGCACCGAGGGGCTGCAGGCGATCGCCATGGCGATCACCACGCGTTGGCACATGCCGCCGGAAAGCTGGTGCGGGTAGGCGTCGAGCCGGCGCCCGGCATCGGGCATGCCCACCATCTCGAGCAGTTCGTGTGCCCGGGCCCGGGCCTGACCGCGGCCAAGGTCGGTGTGAGTCATCAGCACTTCGGCAATCTGCTTCTCGATCGTGGCCACCGGATTGAGCGAGCTCATCGGATCCTGGAAGATCATGCCGATCTCCTGGCCGCGGATATCGAGCATGCCTTCCTCGGGGAGCTGCACGAGATCGCGCCCGTTCAACCGCACCTCGCCGCCGACGATGCGGGCGGGCGGATCGGGCAGCAGGCGCATGATGGAGAGTGCCGACAGGGATTTGCCGCAGCCCGACTCGCCCACCAGGGCGACGGTCTCCCCGGCGCCGACCGACAGGCTCAATCCGTCGACCGCCTTCATCTCGCCGCGACGGGTGAAGAGCGTCGTGCTGAGACCAACCACCTCGAGAGGCAGCGCCATGGTCAGCGGTCCCTGAGCTTGGGATTGAGCGCGTCGTTCAGGCCATCGCCGATCAGGTTCAGGCAGAGCACCGTGATCATGATGGCAACGCCCGGGATGGCGCAGATGTACCAGGAGCTGCGGATCAGCTGCCGACCGTCGCCGACCAGCCGGCCCCAGCTCGCGACGTTGGGGTCGCCCAACCCGAGGAACGACACGGCCGATTCAAACAGAATGGCGCCGGCCACGACCAGCGAGGAAAGCACGATCACCGGCGGCAGCGCATTGGGCAGTATCTCGCCGGCGATGATCCTGAAATCGCCCATGCCCATGGCGCGGCAGGCCTGCACGAACTCGCGGTCGCGCAAGGCCAGGAACTCCGCGCGCGTCATGCGGGCGATCGGTGTCCAGCTGACGATGCCGATGGCGATCACGATGTTGGCCAAGGTCGAGCCCAGGATGACCACGATGGTGAGCACGAAGATCAGGTTGGGAATGGTCTGGAACAGTTCGGCGGCACGCATGGCGATCTCGTCGATCCAGCCGCCGAAGTAGCCGGCGGTGGCGCCGACGCTGACGCCGATCAGGGTTGCTACGGCCGAGGCGAACAGGCCGATCAGCAGCGTGGCGCGCGCGCCGTGCACGATCATCGACAGCATGTCGCGACCCAGCGAATCGGTGCCGAGTGGGAAATCGGGGTCCTCGCCCGGCCACAGCTCGGGCTGGCCGACAATGCGCAGGGGATCGACCGGAAAGAACAGCGGCGCCAGCAGCGCCATCAGCGCCACGACCAGGATCAGAACGGCGCCGATCAGGGCGCCTCGGTTGCGGGCGAAGCGGCCAATGAATTCCAATCGCTGCATCAGCGGATCTCGATGCGCGGATCGAGCCACATGTAGACGAGGTCGACGGCGATGTTGGCGGCGATCACCACCAGCGAGCCCAGCACCATGATGCCGAGTACGACGGGATAGTTGCGTGAGGATACGCTGTCGAACAGCAGCGAGCCCACGCCCGGCCAGCTGAAGACGCTCTCGATCACCACGCTGCCGGCCAGCACAGTGCCCATCTGCACACCCAGGATGGTGACCACCGGCAGCAGCGCGTTGCGCAGCACGTGGCTGATGGTGACCTGGTTGCGGGAGAGACCCTTGGCGCGGGCGGTGCGCACGAAGTCGAGCTGGGCCACCTCCAGCATCGAGGAGCGCATCACGCGGGTGTAGATGGCGGCATAGAACAGGCCGAGCGCCAGGGTTGGCAGGATCAGGTGATGCAGGATGTCGAGCACGCCGCCGGCCGCACCGCTCCTGTCGCCGATGGTCATCATGCCGCCGACCGGAAGCCAGCCGAGCTTCACCGAGAACAGCACGATCAGCATGATGCCGAGCCAGAAGCCGGGGGCGGCGAAGAAGAACATCGCCGCCACCGACACCAGGCTGTCCCAGAAGGTGCGCACCTTGACCGAGGCCACGACGCCGGCGGAGACGCCCACGGCCAGCGCCAGCGTGATGCTGGAGATCATCAGCAGCAACGTGGCCGGCAGGTGATCGGAGATGGCGTCGATCACCGGCCTGTTCTGCCGGTAGGAGAAACCGAAATCGAACTGCATCAGCGCCCAGATGTACTTGACGAGCTGCAGCCACACCGGATCGTCGAGCCCGTAGGTCTTGCGCAGCAGCTCGATGGTCGCCGGGTCGCTCACCTGATTCTCGGCCGTCATCAGCTCAAGGAAGCTGCCGGGTGCCAGCTGGATCAGGACAAAATTGATCACCACCACGCCAAGCATCAGCGGCACGGCCTGGATCAGCCTCCGCCGCAGCAGCCGGAGCGCCGCCGCGCGCCGGGAGGAGCCGCGTGCGATGCGAGGGGGGGCGGCGGGCGAGGCTAGCTCGCCAGCCATATGTCGTACCAGCTCGCAGCGAGGTAGTTGGGATCGTTAGAGTGGTTCTGAACTCTGGTGCTGGCCACGGTGATCGACTCGAGTTCGAGAATGGGCAGCAGCGGCGCTTCCGTCGTGATGATCTTCTGGAACTGGAACACCAGGGCCTTGCGCTTGGCGGGATCAGTCTCGACCTTGATCTTCTCGACCAGGGCATCGACCTCGGGATTGGAGTAGCCATTGGCGTTGCGGAAGGGCACGCCCTTCTTGATGCCATCGGTGGTGAAGTACTGCGTCGTCGAGGGGACAGGTTCCGACGGATTGGCCTGGTTGGAGATGGCCATGTCGAAGTCGTAGTCGGTGTAGATTCGCTTGATCGAGGTCGGGCGATCGGGCACCGAAAGGTTCACGGCGACGCCGACGTCCTCGAGGGCCTGCTTCACATATGCGCCGATCTTGCCGTTCTCGGTGAACCAGCCGGCCGCCAGGAGGTTGATGGCGAAGCGCTTGCCGTCGGCCTTCTTCGGGTAGCCGGCGGCGTCGAGCAGGGCGGCTGCCTTCTTCGGATCGAAGGCGGTGCTGAAGGTGTCGGTGGTATAGAACTCCTTGTTCGGCGAATAGATCGGGCTCGTCCCCGGCCGTGCGTAGCCGTAGTAGATCGTCTTGGCGAGGAAGTTGCGGTCGATGGCGTGGAACATCGCTTGGCGCACTTCGCGCTTGGCGAAGACGGGGTTGCGCATGCTGCATTCCAGCGTCGTCGACCACACGCTTTCCTCGTAGCCCTTGGGGGTGGCGACGAACTTGCCGGTGGCGGTGAGCCGCTTGATGTCCGGCGGTGCCACCGGGTTGAACACGCCGATATGGATGTCGCCTGCTTCCATCGCCGCGGCGCGGCCGGCCGGATCGCGCACGTAGCGGATGATCAGGCGGTCCATGTACGGCATGTCTTTGCGCCAGTAGTTCTCGTTCTTCACGTACTCGAAGTGGCTGCCGCGGACCCACTCCTTGAATTTCCACGGACCGGTGGCAATCGGGGCGTTGTTGGCGGGGTTGGTGACCGGGTCACTGCCGGCGTAGACGTGCTTGGGGACAATATAGTTGACGCTGCCGCAGAGCAGCGAGGAAAAGAAGAACTCGGGAACCGGCTTGCTGAATGTCATGACGACGGTGTCGGCGTCGGGCGCTTCGACACCAGTGAAGTCGGTCAACGCGGAGGCGGCCGAGTACTTCTTCCAGATCTCGCTGATCGAGTAGACGACGTCGTCGACGGTCATGTCCTTGCCGTCGTGGAACTTCACGCCCTTGCGGATCTTGATGATGTACGACTTGAAGTCGGCAGCCGGCTTCCAGCTCTCCGCCAGCTCACCCTGGAATTGCCCGTCCATTGCACGGTTGCCCAGCCGCTCGAAGAGTTTCGACGAGGAAAAGGTCGGGCTCGAGCCGCCACCGGCCGGCACGTAGCAGGCCTGCGGCTCACCGCCGCCCCACGTCGCGACCAGCGTGCCGCCGCGCCTGGGCGTTCCCTGGGCGAACCCGGAGGCTGCTCCACCCACGAGGCCCGTGGCGAGGACGCCCGCACCGAAGACGCGACGCGTTACACGATTGCGGTCTACCATGATCCCCTCCGTTGATCTCACATCATCCAAGCAAGTTGCGTTCCAGTTGGAAGGACCCTCGCCCTCAACCCGCCAACGTCGAATAGGTGGCGCGACCGATGGCGACGAGCGCTTTCTGGTCGTTGAACACGTCGACATCGACGACACCGACGCTCTTGCCGGCACGGCGCACACGCGCCGTCGTGGTGAGCGCCGTCTTGATCGCAGGCCGCAGATAATCGACCCGGAAATTGATGGTCGGCAGGCCGCGTCGGAGTGCCATGATCAGCGCGTAGTCGCCGACGGTATCGATGATCGCCGCGATCGGACCGCCGTGCCACTGGCCGGTGCCCTTGCCGCGTTCGAACTCCGGCCGCATGGCGCAGGTCATCGTGACCTGCTCCTTGGCCGGATCGGCCTCGATGACTTTGAGGCCAAGGAAGGCGATGAAGGGCGAATGATCGAGCATCGCCTGCAGCTCGGCCCCGGTGAGGGGCTTCGGGGCGTCGCTCATGGGGCCACCACGATCTTGCCGAACACTTCGCGATCCTCGATGACGCGCAGCGCCTCGCGCGCTTCAGCGAGCGGGAAGATCTTGTCGACGAGCACCTTGAGCTTGCCGCTCTGCACCAGCTCCAGGAGCTTTTCGATGTCCGAACGCATCCAGCCGTTGGAGCCGAGGATCTTGAGCTCGAAAGTCCAGATGAAGCGGATGTCCTCGGTGGGCGCGTAGCCCGCGGTGGCGCCGCATGTGAGCAGGCGGCCGCCTACCTTGAGTGTCTTGAGCGAATTCACCCAGGTGTCGCCGCCGGTATAGTTCACGACCACGTCGACGCCCTGGTCGGTGCCGTTGCCGCGCCGCGTCGGCTTGCCATACATCGCGAAGATCTCCTTCATGAAATCCTTCTCGATGTAGTTGATCGTCTTGTCGGCGCCGAGTTCCATAAGGCGCTTGGCCTTGGCGTCGGTGCCGGCGCAGGCGATGACTTCGGCCCCCGCCAGCTTGGCAAGCTGCAGACAGCAGACGCCGACACCACCGGAGGCGCCGAGGACCAGGACCTTTTCGCCCTTCGCGACATGGCCGTTGGTCACCATCATGCGCAACGCCGTGCCGTAGGCCACGGGAAGGGCCGCTGCGTCGGCGAAGCTCACACCATCGGGAATTCTGACGAGCTGATGCGCGCGCGCGCGGCACAGTTCGGCCAGGCCGCCGTGCACGGTCTCGCCCATCAGGCCGCCTTCGACCCTGTTGATCGGGTCGACCAGAACGCGATCGCCCTTCTTCCAGCCCGTCACACCGGCGCCGACCTCGGCGATCTCGCCGGCTACGTCGAGGCCCATGATGGCGGGCATCGGTACCTTGATGCCGGGCATACCGCGACGTGTGAAGACGTCGTGGTAGTTGAGCGACGAGGCCTTCACCGCCACGATGACGTCGCCCTCGCCGGGCGTGGGATCGGGGAAGTTGGTCTCGAAGTTGAGCGCGGCGGGGCCGCCGTGCTCGCGAACGACTGCTGCTTTCATCTCTATACTTCTCCACCCGTTGGGATCTGCTTGGCGAGCACGCGCTTGTCGATCTTGTTGGTGCCGGCGAGCGGCATCTCATCGACGAAGAAGACGCGGCGAGGATGCTGGTAGGCTGGCGCGTTGGCCAATGCATAGGTCTTGACGGCCTGCTCGTCGACAGCCGCACCCGGCGCCTTGACCACGAAGGCGATCGGCTTGTGGCCCTTCAGATCGTCCGGAATGGCGATAACGGCGGCCTGGTGGATGCCGGGGTGACGTTCCAGCATCTTCTCGACCTCACCGGGGTAGATGTTCTCGCCGCCGCAGACGAACATGTCGTCGACGCGGCCGACGAAATAGAAGAAACCGTTCTCGTCGCGGCGGAACACGTCGCTGGTGCGGTAGTAGCCGTCGGATGTCATCGCCTTGGCCGTGATCTCGGGAAGCTTGTGATAGTGCGTCATCAATGCGCCGCACTTCATTTGAAGCTCGCCCTCGTCCTGTACTTCGCGGCCGTCTCGAACCAGGCGGAGCTGCACGTCGGGATGCGGGTAGCCTGTCGAGAGCTCGGGTTGAGGGATGCCCTTGGGGTGCGGCCCGAACACGACGGGGCCGGCCTCGGTGGTGCCGTAGCCGTTGCTGATCGCTGCCTTGGGGAACACGGCACGTACCTGATCGATCAACGCCTGGGTGATGGGTGCCGAGCCCATACGTACTGCCTCGACCGCGGACAGGTCATTGCTGGCCAGCAGCTCGCGCTCGCGCAGCATCATGGCGATCATGGTCGGAACCGAGGTGAGGAACGCGACACGATGCCTGGCGGCGGCCTCGATGTAGCCCCGGGTGGTGAACTGTGGCAGCAGGACGATGGTGTCACCCTGATGCAGCGTGGTCTGGCACATGGCCAGCCCGTTCATGTGATAGAGCGGCGCCGCCACCAGCGAGCGCTGACCCTGCGGCACCGGCCGCCGCACGCGTTGGCTGATCGCCCAGAGATGCGAATAGTGCGACAGCACCACGCCCTTTGGCCGCCCGGTCGAACCCGATGTGTAAAGGAACATCGCGGGTTCCGCCGGTTGCATCTTGAGCGGCGTGAAGGGGCCTTCGTCCAGGAAAGCAGAGAAGCCCGAGTCGTATGAGATCTTCGGCACGTTGTCGGGTGCGAGACCCAGTCGCGCATCGTCGCCGATCACGAGTTTGGCGTCGCAGTCTCCGACGACGTAGGCGACGGTTTCGGCCGGCAGCTTGTAGTTGACCGGCACGGAGACCAGGCCGGCCTGCAGGGTGCCGAGGAAAGTGATCAGGAATTCGGCGCGATTGGCCGACAGGATGGCGACGCGGTCGCCTCGCTTGAGGCCGCGCTTCTGCAGGCCGCGCGCGACCGCGCCGCTCAGGCGCACGATATCGCCGTAGGTATAACTGCGGTCGGTGCCGTTGCCGCCCGCGTCGATCAGCGCCAGCGCCTCCCGCGGCACGTCGCGCGAGATCGCATCGCCCTGGTTGTCGTACTTTATCGTCACCATGCGGCGAGTCCTGCGATTGCCTGGTCGGTAAGTTTCAGGCCCGAGGCGAGCGTGTCCTGGCGCCACTGGCCGTCAAAGGGACAGAAGGCATCCATCATGTCGGCGCGCAGCGTCTCGCGCACGTCGGGATCGAGGCCGTTCTGGCGGCGCAGCCACTGGTCGAGCCTCAGCACGCGGCGCATGTTGACGCCGCGGGTGCCGAACTCGATCACCGCCCCGCACATCTCCCGGTTGCCCAGGAAGCGTTGCACGCCATGGAACACCAGGCCGGTGTAGTTGGGCCGCTCCATGCCGTGCGGCCGCACGCCGTCGACATTCTCTTTGCCCCACCAGTCGCAGGCCCTGGCGAACAGCGGTCCGCCAGCCTCGTTGAAGCAGAGGAAAAACGGCTTGCCGTAATCGCCGATGCCGGTATGCCAATCGATGAAGGCGACCTTCCCGGCGCCCGCGAGAGTGTCCTTGACGATGGCTTCGAGCGTCTGGTTGGACCATTCGCGATCCTTGCCGCCGTACATCAGGCCATCGGGATGAAGGTACTGGCCGCTCGCCAAGGTATTGAACAAGGCATCCCGGCCATGCGCCTCGGTGAAACGCGCCATCGCCGCATCGACGCGTGCGTTGTCGCCGTCGGTCCATTGCCGGATCATGAGATCGCCGTGCAGCGACTCGTAGTGTGGATTGGCCGGCGGGGCACCGGTGCGGTCGATGAAGTTGCGGTTGAGATCGACGTTGTTCTCGGTCGTGCGCGTGAAATGAGCGAAGCCGTAGGGATTGAGGCCGTGCACCATCACCACGCCGGTGTCGGCCGGCAGGCGTGAGGGGCCGCCCTGGCCCATCCAGCCGATTTGCACCGCCGAGCCGGAGAAGCCTTCCTGGCCGTGCGTGCCGCTGATGAACAGCGCCTGGCGTGCGGCCTTGCGGTCGCCAAAGCAGGCGACGTCGATGGCGAGCGGGCCGCCATCGGGCGCCTTCTTGCCCGGATGGACGAACGAGCGCACATCTCCCTTGGCGGCGACCGCCGATTTCAGGAACTTCGCACGCGCGTTTGCATAGCTTGCCGCGAAGCAATCGTAGTATTCCATCCGCCCCTTCTCACCGCTCCCCGGCGGCCCCCGCAGCTGCCTCGCCTTACTCAACGAACTCCAACACCGCGTTCAATGCCTGCTTGGCCGGCACGACCAGCCGTCCGGCACCCTGAACCACGCCGCCGATCTTTCCGTCCTGCAAAGTGCGCGCCACCTTGGCCACCGAGACCGTGCGGAACGAAAGGCCCGCCATGTAGGCCTTGCGGCCCTCGGCGTCAGGTACGGCGTCGCCGAATTCGGCGCGAAGGGCTGCTTCGGTGACGATATCGAAGCGGGAATTGCCGACGACGACACTTTTGCCGCCCTTGATGTCGCGCACCGATTCCGGGCCGAACATGTCGGCATAGAGCTTGGCGCCCTTGGCTGGGTCGGGCTCGACGATCAGGGCGCGGGCCACTGCCACGACGCCGTTGGCGTGATGCCGCCACTCGTCGCGCCATACCAGGTCGCGCGTGAAGTGATGACAGTAGTAGACCCGGCCGTAGGGCACCACGCCGGCCTTCATCCGCACCGTGCGGAAGCGCGCGTCGCGTTCCTTGCCGTCGACCTTCACGGGCCGTGTGAACTCGACCGGCGGCTCGACCGGCACGCCTGCCTTGGCGAGCGCGTTGTAGGTGATGGCTGAATCTTCGGAGCCGAACACCAGACCGTTGAGCCCAAACGGGAAGGTCAACAAGTCCAGGCGCCCCGAGGTGGCGTCCTTCGGTATCGCGATCAGCTCGAGATAGTCCGTGCCGAACATCGCGAGGTGGTTCATCGACCCCAGAGAATGGTAGCCGCGCTCGGTCAGCGTGAAGCCCAGCCGGCGGTAGACGTCGGCGGCGCAGTCCATGTCGTCGCGTGCATTGATGACCACATGGTCGAGCGTTGCCAAAGGCAAAGTCATGCAGAACCCCTCCTGTCTTCCAGCGTGCCGCATCTTGGCATGCCGGACACGTCAGGAATTCTTATATTCCCGGTCGTTTCCGTCATGCGAGGAATTCTTTCCCAAGATCAGGCGTCCTGGGAGAATGAACATCCAGGATCCGGGATTTGGGCGAGAGCCGTGCCTTGCCGAGTCTCGTCGCTTGCGAACGTCTGCTCGACGGGCAGGGCATCGCCTGTCGAGCCAGGTGCGAGCGTCACATTGCGAAATTCCGCGGGGAGTGCCGCTCATGTGCTCTCGTTGCTCAGCACGCCGCCGAACAGCTCCCATGTCTCGCCCGAGAAGCGCGCGAGGTTGACCGCCTGGATCGGGTAGAAGTCGGTCGGGCTGGTGTTGATCTTGATGCCGGGCAGCAGCAGCGGCACGACGAGATTCTTCATGCTGGCGGCCTGCTTCATCAGGTTCGCACGCGTGAGGTCGTCGCCGCAGCGTTTCAGGCAATCGTGCAAGGTCGACGAAACGGCATAGGCATAAACGTAACCCGAATCGGCCAGGTTGCCGGCGGGGATGTACTTGGCCATCCAGGCCTTCCATTCCTTGAAGTCGGCGTCGTTGGCCCATTGCGGGTCGGTCGCATCCTTCAGATATTGCGCGGTGATGATGCCCTTGCTGATGTCTAGGCCGGCCGGCTTCAGCACGGCGGCGACCGACGCCGAGACGTTGGCGAGATAGCGGACCGGAGTCCAGTTGAGATCGGCGATCTTGCGAATCGCCTGGGCGGCGGCTTTTGGCGCCGTCTCGATGAAGACGACATCGGCACCGGCACTCTTGAGCTGGATGACCTGCGAATCGACGGTCGGATCGGTGACCTCGTAGCTCACCGACGCCACGACCATCTTTTCGTTCTCTTTGCCCAGCCCGGCCATGAAGCCACCAGTGTAGTCTTTGCCGGAGTCGTCATTCTGCCAGAGGATGCCGATCTTGGCGTTCTTGTGGTTGGCCAGGATGTGCTTGGCGTAGATGGCACCCTCGGTGTGGTAGTCGGGCTGCCATCCCATGGTCCAGGGAAACTCCTTGGGGTTGCCCCACTTCGAGGCACCTGTCGCGACGAAGAGCTGAGGCACCTTCTTCTGGTTGAGATATTTGTGCACGACGGTGTTGGTCGGCGTCCCGAGGAGCTGGAAGATGGCGAAGACGTGGTCGTCCTCGACCAGCTTGCGCACCATCTCTACGGTCTTGGGCGGCGAGAAGCCGTCGTCATAAGTGATGAAGTTGATTTTGCGGCCGTTGATGCCGCCGGCGTCGTTGACCGATTTCCAATAGGCCGCCTCGGCCTGGCCGATCACCCCATAGGCCGACAACGGGCCGCTGTAGGGATTGGTGTGGCCGAGCTTGATCTCCTTGTCGGTCACGCCCGGATCGTACTTCTTCTGGGCACGAACGATTGATGGCGCGAACGCGAACGCGGTAGCGGACGCCACGAGGCCGCGGCGGCGGATCTTGGACATGTTGTTTCCTCCTAAAGCGCTCCGCTTGTCCGGATCGGCGCGGAGTCGTCAGCGAGGACTATACTCTGGGCTGGGTTGCGAGGAAGGCTGCCAGAGATCTTTCGCTGGCCGAGAATTCCACTTCGCCCAGCCGACCGCGAAACAGCTCGTAGCGCAGCCATACCCGATAGGTATTCACCACGTCGCTGGCGCAGTACCGCGCAAGTTCGTCGAGCCGCCCGGTCCGGACCATCGTCTCGACGTGGCTGCCGTCGACGCCTTCCGGCTTGCCGGGCAGATCGAGCACGCGACTGAGCTGATGCAGCGTCACCCTGGCATGACGCTCGAACCCCGAAAGCATGTCGCATAGATCGACGGTATCCGAGGCGAAACGGTCGAAGTACCGGCGCTGCGCCAGCCCGGGTGCGCCAACGGCGTGGATCATCGCCCGGTAACGCAGGACCGGCAGGTCGAAGGAAGCGCCGTTGAAGGTGACGAGCCGGGGTTCCAGGTCGGCGATCCGGTCGACCAGATCCTGGATCAGGTCGCGCTCGGGAAGCTGGCCGAGATGCGGCGCGGCGAGCGCCCGCACCTGCCAACCGCCACCGTCGGTGCGATGGGCCTCGAGGGCGCCGATGCATACGATGCGATGGAAGATCTGGCGGGGGAACTTGTCGCCCATCTGCTCGCGCACCGTCCGCTCCGGATGACCTTCCAGCCCGGCGGTGGCGGCGTAGGCGTGCACGTCGGGGACGGTTTCAAGGTCAAACACCAGGATCGGACGCTCTGACATCGCCCGACCCCTTAGGCCACCTTGTCAGCCGGCGTAAAGGCGAGGCCCTGGGCCTCGGCGACCGGCCGGCAGGTAAGCTGGCCGGCGTGGACGTTGAGGCCGTTGCGCAGATGCGGATCATCCGCGATGGCCTGTCGCCAGCCCTTGTCGGCCAGCGCCAGTACGAAGGGCAGGGTCGCGTTGTTGAGCGCGAAGGTCGAGGTCCTGGCGACTGCGCCGGGCATGTTGGTGACACAGTAGTGGATCACGCCTTCCTCGACATAGGTTGGATGCGAATGCGTGGTCGGGTGTGAGGTTTCGGAGCAGCCGCCTTGGTCGATGGCGATGTCGACGATCACGCTGCCGGGCTTCATCGACGCCACCATGTCGCGCGTGACCAGCTTGGGGGCGGCGGCACCCGGCACCAGCACGGCCCCGATCAACAGGTCGGCCCGCCGCAGGATGTGGGCGAGGGCGTCGTGGGTCGAAAAGATCGTTCGCAGCGTCGGGAACTGCGCTGCAATGCGCCGGAGCGCCTCGCCGGAGCGATCGACCACGAACACGGTGGCGCCCATGCCCAGCGCAATGGTCGCTGCATGGGTGCCCGACACGCCGCCGCCCAGCACGACGACCTCGGCCGGCGGCACGCCGGGCACACCGCCCAGCAGCACGCCGCGACCGCCTTCGGTGCGTTCCAGATAGCGGGCACCTACCTGCGGCGCCAGACGGCCGGCGATCTCCGACATCGGTGTCAGCAACGGCAATCCTCCCGACGGCGACGTGACGGTCTCGTAGGCGATCGCCGTCACGCCGCTCGCGAGAAGGGCACGGGTCTGTTCCGGATCGGGGGCGAGATGGAGATAAGTGAAAAGCACCTGCCCGCGTCGCAGACGGGCGCGCTCGGCGGGCAACGGCTCCTTGACCTTTACCACCAGCTCGGCGTCAGCGAAGACCGCGTCGGCATCCAACGCAATCCTGGCACCCGCGGCGATGTAGAGATCGTCTTCGAGCCCGGCGCCGAGGCCCGCTCCGCGTTCCACCATCACCTCATGGCCGTGGCGCACGAGTTCGGCCACCGACGAGGGCACGAGGCCGACGCGGTACTCATGGTCCTTGATTTCCTTGGGAACGCCGACACGCATCACGCCATCCTCCAAAGCTTCATCCTGGCGCACGCAGCTTCGGCGGGGCGTGACCTGCATCAAATGGATCGAGCACGCGTGTTCGTGCGGTAATCCTACAGCAGGTGTCCCGCGCGCTCGGCCTTGGTGCGCAGATAGTTTTCGTTGTGGCCGTTGGCCGGGAAGGCGTGGGCCACGCGCTCGGCAACCTCGATGCCATAGCGCTCCAATCCGCGGATCTTCTCCGGGTTGTTGGTCATCAGCCGCACGCGCTGGATGCCCATGCGGGCCAGCATGGTCGCGGCCGGTGCGTAGATGCGCTCGTCGGCGTCGAAGCCCAGCTGCTCGTTGGCGTCGATGGTATCGAAGCCGTCGTCCTGAAGCTCGTAGGCGCGCAACTTGTTGACGAGGCCGATGCCGCGGCCTTCCTGGGCGAGGTACAGCAGCACGCCCGAGCCCTGCTTGGCGAGCTCGGCGATGGCGCCGCGCAACTGCACGCCGCAGTCGCAGCGCAGCGAGCCCAGCAGATCGCCGGTGAAACATTCCGAATGCAGCCGGATCAACACCGGTTCGGTCGGATCGATCTCGCCGACCACGATGGCGAGATGCTCCTTGCCGCCGTCGCTCGGCCGCCAGGCGAGGATGCGCGCATTCTCGGCGCCTTCGAGCGGCACGTGCGCCTGCGCCACCTGCTGGAGGTTGCGTGACGCCGTGTCCTCGTAGGCCAGGATGTCGGTGGCCTCGACGTAGATCAGATCCTGCTCGCGCGCCCAATCGCGCCGCTTGTTGTTGGGATCGCGGCTGAGCGGCCCGAGCACCACGGCCGGCAAGAGGCGCGATAGCTTGGCCAGCTCGATGGCGGATTGCGTGACCAGCGGCGCGTGGCTTGCGACCGGTCGCGACAGATGGCGGACGGCAACATGGCGTGTCGCTGCGCCCTTGTGGTTGGGCGGATCGATCTCGTGCGGCTGCAGGATCACGTCGACCGGCACGCCCTCGGGCAGGTCGAGCGTGATCGGCTGGTTGGCCTCGCCCATGCCGCCGGTGATGTGGGGAGGAATTTCCATGCCGATCGCCTCGGCGCGGCGGCGCGTCGTGACCAGCACAGGCGCGTCCTGGGCAAGACCCTGGAGACGCTGAACAGCCTGAGGACCACAGGATTCGGCGGCGATCACCAATCCGCCGTGGCCGTCGTGGTCGCGTATCAGGACAATGCCGCCCCGGCGCAGTTCTGCCATGGCGCGTTCGACGGCGGCGAGCGCGGAAGAGGTGCGGGAATGACGCTGACCCGGGATCATGCTTTCCTTTACCATGCGGCGAGCTTGAGCCGAAGTGAACCGCTTTTTCCGCCGCACCGTACCAGATAGAGTGGGGCGAGGCGGCGCGCAGGTGACATCAGCATGTCTGTAAACAATCGTGGCAAGAAAATCCTGCTGGTCGACGATGATCAGGCGCTTCGGGCCGTGCTGGCGGAACAACTCGACCTTTACGACGGCTTCACCACAATCCAGGTCGGTACCGCCGCCGAGGGGCTGGAGAAAGCCAAGCTCGCCCACTACGACGCCATTCTGCTGGATATCGGCCTGCCCGACATGGACGGGCGCGAACTCTGCAAGCTGATGCGGCGCCAGGGTGTGCGCTCGCCTGTCATCATGCTCACGGCCGCCGACAGCGACGCCGACACCATCTTGGGCCTTGAATCAGGCGCCAATGACTACGTTACCAAGCCGTTTCGGATCAATGTCCTGCTCGCCCGGCTGCGGGCTCATCTGCGCCAGCACGAGCGCAGCGAGGACGCCGTCATGACGATCGGGCCCTATGAATTCCATCCGGCGGCCAAGCTCCTGATGGAAAAGGGCGGCAAGAAGAAGGTCCGGCTCACCGACAAGGAAGCCTCGATCCTGAAATACCTTTTCCGCGCCGGAGACCGCCCGGTGGCGCGCGACGTCCTTCTGAACGAGGTCTGGGGCTACAACGCCGGCGTCACCACCCACACGCTGGAGACCCACATCTACCGCCTGCGCCAGAAGATCGAGAAGGACCCGGCCAATGCCGTCATCCTGATCACTGATCGCGGCGGCTACCGGTTGCAGCCCTAATCGGCTTGCAAAAAGGTGACCTCTGCGTCATCTTTTCTATAAGACATGGACAACCGACCCGGGAGGTCGTCGTCATGAGCACGCAGCGTATCTACGCCCTGCCTGTCGAACTCACCCAGTGGAAGTTCGATGGCGCGACCGAACTGCAGTTCAATTGGGAGTACGACGACGGATCGGCGCCGTTGCTCGAACTCTACGAAAAGGGCAAGCAGCAGCAGTGGGACGCCAGCACGCGGCTCGACTGGTCGCTCGAACTCAATCCGGACAATCCGATGGAGCTCAAGGACGAGGCGATCTCGATCTGGGGCACGGACTACTGGAACAAGATGACCGAGAAGGAGCGAAGCTGGCTCCGGCTGCATCTTCAGGCCAATTCGATCTCCCAGTTCATGCACGGCGAGCAGGGCGCGCTGATCGCGACCGCCAAGATCGTCGGCACCGTGCCCGACATGAACGCCAAGTTCTACGCCGCCACGCAGGTGATGGACGAGGCTCGCCACGTCGAGGCCTACAAGCGGCTGCTGCATGAGAAGTTCAAGGTCGCCTATCCGATCAACAAGGCGCTGCAGACGCTGCTCGAGCAGACACTGACCGACCGGCGTTGGGACATGACCTATCTCGGTATGCAGGTGCTGATCGAGGGGCTGGCGCTGGCGGCTTTCCAGTCGATCCGCGACAAGGCGGGCAACACGCTGGCGGGCGCCGTCAACGCCTACGTCATGCAGGACGAGGCGCGCCACGTCTCGTTCGGCCGCCTTGCGTTGCGTGAGTACTATCCTCAGCTTTCGGACGCAGAGCGCGACGAGCGCGAGGAGTTCGTGGTCGAGGCGCTGTATTTCATGCGCGACCGCTTCAACCAGTCGGAAGTTTGGGAGCGACTCGGCCTGCCGGCCAAGACGCTCGACGATATCCACTACAACTCCAAGCAGATGCAATCCTTCCGCGGCCGGCTGTTTAGCCGCGTCGTGCCGACGGTGAAGGACATCGGCCTGTGGGGCCCGCGCGTGCAGAAGGCTTTCGCCGAGATGGGCGTGATGGAATACGCCAAGATCGACGTTGTCGAGCAGCTCGCCAACGACGGCCGGGTGGCCGAGGAATTCGACAAGAAGATGTTCGTTGAAAAAGCGATCGCGGCGGAGTGAGCGGCAGCTACACCACGTCGTAGGTGATCTCGACCTCGGGGCCGAAACAGTGGCCCTGGCAGGTGAGGATCCAGTTGTTGGCGAGATCGTCGGCCGTGTAGATGTCGTTCTTGGCCAGTACGACCTTGCCCTTGATGTGCTTGGCCGCACACGAGGCGCAGAAGCCTTCCTCGCAGGACGACAGTGGATTTAGTCCGGCGGCGCGCGCCGCGACCAGGATCGACTGGCCCTTCTGGTAGGGCACCTTGTGGGCCTTGCCCTCGAAGTGGATCGTGATCTCGGTGGGAACGACGTCGCCTTCGCCCGCCTGCTCGACCGGCACCGAGTCGTTGCCCGACGCTTCGAATCGTTCGATGCGAACCCGCTCGCGCGGCATGCCGGCGGCCAGCAGGGCATTCTCGACCATGGCCATGAACGGACCGGGACCGCAGAGATAGGCCTCGGCGTTCTCGAACCCTTTCAGGGCCGCCACGATATCCTCGGGCCGGGCGAAACCTTGGACAGCATCGAGATGGTGGATCATTTCCAGGCGGCCGGGATTTTCCTTCGCGAGCGCCTCGAACTCGGCATCGAAGATGATCGAGGCCTTGTCGCGATTGGCGTAGAACAGCCGCATCCGGCGCGTGCCACTCCTGAGCGCGCTCTTGATCAGCGACATCATCGGCGTGATGC
>RGPT01000003.1 GCA_010032545.1 Alphaproteobacteria bacterium | reverse complement strand
TCGTCGGGGTCGCAGGTCACGACGTCGCGGGTCATCACCTGCCTGGCCTCCAGCTCGAGCGCCTTGGCACCATGGCTGGCCAGGGCGCGAACGAGATCTCGTTCGGAGACGATGCCGGCGACCCCGCCTTCACCGTCCAGCACCAGCACCGATCCGATGCGACGGACACTCAACTGCTGGGACACCTGGGCCACCGATGTCTCGGGGCTCACCGTGAAGACACTTCCGCCCTTCTGGGAGAGAATGTCGGAGACGAACATGGTTCCTCCTCCTTCTGGTGAATGGCCTGGTAAGCGCAGCGACGCAGTGGCGCGGAGAAAAGCGACAGGCCATAAAGCTCTCATGAACGATGCCCCAATCAACTCGGCGGCGGCTCTCGTCCTGTTCTCCGGTGGACAGGATTCCACCACTTGTCTGGCCTGGGCGCTAGAACGATTTACGCATGTCGAGACCGTCGCTTTTGACTACCGCCAGCGGCACCGAATCGAGCTGGATCAACGACTTGTGGTGTTGGACGAAGTCCGGCGACACTTCCCGCAGTGGGCAGACCGCCTGGGAGAAGACCATTTCATCGACATGGGTGTGCTGGGCCAGATCAGCGAGACGTCGCTCACCCGCAACGTCGCCTTCGAGATGGAGAAGGATGGCCTGCCAAACACCTTCGTCCCGGGCCGCAACCTCCTGTTCTTCACTTTCGCCGCCGCGGTGGCCTGGCGGCGTGGCATCCGCAACCTCGTCGGCGGCATGTGCGAGACGGATTTCTCCGGCTACCCCGACTGTCGCGACAACACCATCAAGGCACTGCAGGTCACGCTCAACCTCGGCATGGACCGAAGCTTCGTGCTGCACACCCCGCTGATGTGGCTCGACAAGGCCGAGACCTGGGGACTGGCGCGCGAGCTGGGCGGCGATGCGTTTGTCGACATCGTCCTCGAGCACACCCACACCTGCTACCAGAGCGAACGGGGCCCGCGCGAGGCGTGGGGTCACGGCTGCGGCGTGTGCCCCGCCTGCGCCTTGCGCAAGCGGGGCTACATCGCGTGGCGCGAGGGCCGGAAGGTCGCCTAGGAGCGGCCGCCGGCCATGCGCTGTGCCATTTCGAGCTGCTCCTTGGCCTTTGGGAACATCGCCTGGGCGTAACGGCGCAGAGCGCCATTACGGCGCAGAGCGCCATTGTCGCCGTTCTGCGAATAGGCGCCGAGCTGGTCGACAGCATTGCTATGGCTCGCGAGTTCGGCGTTGGCGTAGGCGGTGTCGAACTCCGGTCCCTGAAGCGCATTGAGGCGCTGCAGCACGGCGGCCGTGTTGGGCGGGTTCGCGGGATCCGGCGCATACGACACGCCTGCCTCGGAGCGCGCCTTCTGCAGCAGTTCGGCCGCTTCGCTGTGCTCGGCGATCATGCGGGTCGCGTATCCGCGCATGATCTCGTTTCCCGACCTCGCGAGCGCAATGCGCCCCGCGGCGATTTCGTAATCGTTGAAGGTCTGGGCCCAACCGACGAACCGGGCATCAGGGAGGGCGTCGACCGCATGAGCATTCGAGACCACGGCGGCCGAGACGTTTCCCGGTCGGCGAAAGACCTGCTAGGAGCGCCGGACATGAAAACCTTGCGACAAAAGGGCGAAGCCCTCGCCTACTTCCTGGCGTTCATCGCCTGCATTCCCACCGCCAACTGGATGATCGGCCATGTCGGCGCCGTCTGCGTGCCCAACGGTCCATGCCTGGTACCGGTGTTGCCCTGGGGTCCTGGCGGTCATCCGCTGATGGCGCCGTCCGGCGTCCTTATGATCGGCCTCGCGCTGGTTCTGCGCGACATGGTTCAGCGCCGGCTCGGCCGCTCGGTTACCATCGCGGCGATCGTGGCCGGTGCTGCGCTGTCGGGGGCCGTCGCGCCGCCCCAGTTGATCGTGGCGTCTGCGACCGCCTTCCTGCTCTCGGAGCTGGCTGACTTCGCGGTCTACACCCCCCTGCAATCGCGCGGCCTGGTGCTGGCCGTGCTGGCCAGCAGCGTCGTGGGTCTGGTCATCGACAGCGTGCTTTTCCTGTGGCTGGCCTTTGGCAGTCTCGACTACGTCGCCGGCCAGATCGTCGGCAAATTGTGGATGGTGCTGCTGGCACTGCCCTTCATTCACTGGGTCCGCAAGCGCGAGATCGCCCTCCGGACAATCGTGGAGTAAGGCCGCATGCCGTCACTGTTGCCGCTCGATGCCCGCGTCGCCGTCGCCGGCCAGCTCCAGCCTGGCGACATGGCCGGGATCGCCGCCGCGGGTTACGTGGCGGTGGTGAACAACAGGCCCGAAGGCGAGGCCATGTTCGGCCAGCCGCGCACCGCTGACCTTCGGGCAGCCGCCGAAGCGGCCGGGCTTGTGTTTCTCGACCTGCCCTTCTCCGGCCCCCGCGCCACGCCCGAGCAGGTGCGCGCCTTCGTAGACCTGCTGAGTGGCCAGCCCGGACCGGTCGTGGCCTTCTGCAAGAGCGGCATGCGCTCGGCCCTGCTGTGGGGGGCGGCCTCGATCGCATCGGGGCGGTCGCTGGAGGATGTGCTGGCGGCAGCCATGCAGGCTGGCCAGAATCTCGAGCCCGTCGGTGAGACCATGATGGCGCTGGCCAAAGCCGCGCGGGCCTGAGGGCCGCGCACGACGGAAAGCCGCCCCACACAAAAAGAAGTCTCGGCTTGCACACGTAACGCCAGCGCTTCTTAATCGAACATCCAGTTGGTACGAGGAGAAACCACGCGATGATCAAGTCCGTTTTGGCCGTGTCCGAAGGTGGTCCCGACGCCGCCATGTCGTTCCGCCTGGCTGCGCGCGCGGCAGCCGCGTTCGACGGCACTGTGGACGCCCTTCATCTGCCGGTCGGCCCCGCGGGCGGCATCGTCGGCGGTCTTGCGATGAGCGGCGAGGCGATGCCACTCCTGATCGACATCGACGACAAGCGACTGGAGGCGCGCGCCAAGGAATCCGAGCGCGCCTACAAAGAGATCGTGTCGCCGATCAAGGGCGCCACCTACACGGCGGCCAAGACCGCCACGCTCGATACGCTGGTGGCGATGGGCCGCTGCTCCGACATTTTGGTGCTCGGCCGGCCGGGCGCGGATCCCGAGAACGTGGCGCCCGCCACCGTCGAGGCCGCCATCTACGAGTGCGCGCGCGCCGTCATGATCGCGCCGCCCACAGTTGGAACGGGTGCGTTCGGATCGGTGGTCGTGGCGTGGAACGGCAGCTTCCAGGCCGCACGCGCCGTCGGATATGCGCTGCCGTTCCTGAAGGCGGCGTCGAAGATCACCCTCCTGGTGGCTGGCAGCACGCCCGACGATGTCGGCGCCTCGTATCTGGCACGCAATCTCGCACGGCACGGCATCGCCACCGCGATCGATGCCATCGATCCCGGCATCGTCTCAGGCCGCGCCCGCGGCCGCGCCCTGCTCGACTACACGCACGGCAAGGGCGCCGACCTCCTGGTCATGGGCGCCTACGGCCGCGGCCAGGTCATGAGTTTCCTGGGCCTCGGTGGCGCCACCGGCAAGGTGATCTCGTCCTGCCGCGTGCCCCTGCTGATGGCGCACTAACGACTCAAGGACAGGCGCCCGCGTCCTGCTTCACGACCTCGGGGTCGGCGCAAGCGCTGCAGGCGTTGCCATAAGTCTTGCGGCTGCCATCACGGTGGACGCCGCAGGCCGGACGATAGTCTCGGGTACACATCTGTGGCCGGGGGTCGGCGCAGGGTCCGCCGGCGACCGGCAGCGATTCGGGCGCGAGCTCGCTCCGCGTCATGAGGAACGTGAAAGGTTGGGCGCGGTAATCGCTCAGCGTGCCCACAACGGCGATGGCAGCGCCGACGGCGGGCAGCGGGCTGAGCGGCCGGGCCATCAGCACGACGAGATCGACGACATTCGCTGCCTTGTTCTCGTCGGTGATCGCCGCCTCGATCCGGTCGGGCGTGGCCGAGATCACCTTCACCGGAATCTTGAGCCGCGCGCCGCCACCCTGCTGCCTGGCGGCGATCGCCTGCCAGACTTTGTCTGCCGCCGCCTTGTTGGCAGGCGTCGCGTCGCGATGGCGTAAAACCAACGCCCAATCGGCGAAGCTGAGCTTGGCGGGATCGTTCTCCTCCACGAGCACCAATGCCGCCTCAGGCGGCGTCAGCAAGCGCGGAATCGACTTGGCGAAACTTTCCGGCGGCGCACGCTCGCCGGCGGCAACCCGCGCGATCAGCTCCTTCCAGCCTTCCTCGCTGCCGCGATAAACGCGATAGCGCGAGCGCGCGTAGCGATCGATGTCGGCGGCTGCCGCTTCGTTCCTGGCCGCGCGCGCAAGTGCGATGGAGCGCGCTGCGTACCAGAAGCCAAGGGGGTCGAGCGGCGTGCCCTCGAGCTGTGCCACGGCGAGCTGGTAAACGTCCTGCAGATTGTCCGACTCGGCCGAGACCGAGAGGCGGTAGAAGCGCCGCGCAGTGTCATAATCCTTGGCCTAGAGCGCGGCAAAACCCAACGTGCCGTTGAAGACGCCTGCCATCTGCTCCTTGACCCGCGCAAAGGCGGCGTCGGTAAGCGACACCGGCTTCGGCCACCTGGGCAGGACGAGCAATCCGCGCTCGGCCGCCGCGATCGCCGGGGGCAGGGCCGCAGCATCGCCCGCTGCGGCGCGCGTGCGCCCGCCATAGGCGCGCTCAGCAAGCGCGCGGACGTTGTCGGGATCGACCTGCAAAAGGCGCTGGGCGATGACATCGGCCTTGGCAGGCTGGTTGGCTGCTTGCCAGGCAGCGATTGCCTGTTCGAGAGCTTCGGTCTTGAGTACGCTGCCGGGATACCAGGCCACGAAGACTTCCATTGCCGTGGCGCGCTTGGCTGCATCGCGCGTGTTCAGGGCGGCCATGTAGGAATCGTACTCAGCCGGATTTGAGAAACTGTTCCGCGTCTGTGCCGCGATGTCGGAAACCGCAAGGGCGAAGGCCAGCGACAGAACGAGGCCAAGCCAACGCATCGCCGCCATTACACCCTCCTTCTCCGCCAGAATTTACAGTGACCGTTTTGTCGAATTAAGGCAGTGTCCGGACGTTATGGGCGAGCAGGGAAAATGACAATGCAAGAGCGGCGTTTGCGGATACTGGCGCTTCTGGGAGCCGGCCTGATGGCGACGCTTCCTGGCAGCCCGGCAGGAGCCCAGCAGGGTGCCGCCCCGCCCGCCGTTCTGGTCCAGCCGGCCGAGCTGACGCCAATCGCCGACCAGTCCGAGTTCATCGGTCGTGCCGCCGCGGTCGACAAGGTCGAGCTGCGGGCCCGGGTCAAAGGCTTCCTCGGGCCGCGCAAGTTCAACGATGGCGACGCGGTCAAGGGAGGCCAAGTCCTGTTCACCATCGAACCCGAACCTTACCAGGCCGCGGTCGCCCAAAAGGTCGCCCAGCGCGATGCCGCGAAAGCCGCCTTGACCAACGCCGAGTTGCAACTCAACCGCGCCGAGGAATTGCTACGCAGCAAGACCGGCACCCAGGTGACCTACGACCAGCGGCTGTCGGAACAGCTCCAGGCCAAGGCACAGCTCGAGGATGCCTCCGCGCAACTGCGCGATGCGGAGATCCAGCTCTCCTACACCGAAATCAAGTCGCCGATCGACGGCCGCGTCGGTCGTGCCGCGGTCTCGCCGGGAAACATCGTCGGCCCCGACTCGGGCGTGCTTGCCACAGTGGTCAGCGAAAACCCGATCCGCGTGCTGTTTTCCATCACCCAACGAGAATTGCTCGATGCCCGACGCGACACGACGTCGGGCGATGCCCTCGTCGTCCGTCTGCGGCTGGCCGACGGCAGCATTTACAAGAACAAGGGCAAGCTCGACTTCATCGACGTCACCGCCGATGCCAAGACGGACGGTCAGATGGTGCGAGCGGTTTTCGATAACAAGGAAGGTCTGCTGACCGACGGCCAGACGGTGCGCGTGATCGTCGAGGGCGAGAAGGTCCCGACCGTCGTCGCGGTGCCGCAGGCCGCGATCGCCCAGGACCAGAGCGGCTCCTACCTGTTCGTCGTCAACGACAAGAATGTTGCCGAGCAGCGCCGGGTCAAGACCGGCGTTTCACGCGACGGGCTGGTTTCCATCACCGAGGGCCTGAAGGCAGGCGAGAAAGTGATCATCCAGGGGCAGCAACGCGTGCGCCCCGGCATGACGGTGACACCGACACAGGCGCCGCCCGCGGCTTCCGCGAAGAAGCAATAACTCCATGACAATTTCGTCGCTGTTCATCCGCCGCCCGCGGCTGGCTTTCGTCATCTCGACGGTGATTTCAATCGCCGGTGTGATCGCCATGACGGCGATACCGGTGGCGCAGTTCCCCGACATCGTGCCGCCCCAGGTCCGGGTGGCGACCGTCTACCCCGGTGCCTCAGCCCAGGCGGTCGAGGAAAGCGTGGCACAGGTCATCGAGGCGCAGGTCAACGGCGTCGAGCGCATGATCTACATGAAATCGACGTCGGGCGGCGATGGCAGCTATCAGCTCACCGTCAGTTTCGAGGTCGGTTCCAACCCCGACCTCAACACCGTGAACGTCACCAACCGCGTCAACCAGGCTCTGGCACTGCTGCCGCCCGAGGTGCAGCGCAACGGCGTCACGACCAAGAAGCAGTCCTCGGCGCTTTTGCAGGTGGTGGCGGTCTACTCGCCCAAGGGCACCCGCGACGCCCTGTTCCTGTCGAATTTCGCCACCATCAGCATGCTCGACACCTTGCGCCGCGTCCCCGGCGTCGGCGACGCATCGCTGTTCGGTGCGCTCGACTACGCCATGCGCGTGTGGCTCAACCTCGACCGCATGTCGAGCCTCGACATCACGCCGAACGACGTGGTCAAGGCCGTCCAGGCGCAGAACGTCCAGGCTGCGGTCGGCCTGGTCGGCGCTGCCCCCCTGATGCCCGATGTCGACTTCCAGCTCAACATCACTACCCAGGGCCGGCTGACGACGGTCGAGGAGTTCGAGAATATCGTCGTGCGGGCCACGTCCGACGGCGCGCTGGTCCGGATCAAGGACATCGCCCGCGTCGAGCTGGGGTCCAAGACAAGCGATTCGGCGGCCCGCTACAACGGCAAGCCGGCGTCGGGCATCCAGATCGCCCAGCTGCCGGGCGCCAATGCACTGGCCACCGCCAACGGCGTCCGCAAGGCCCTGAAGGACCTCGAGCCGCGACTGCCCGACGACGTGGCCTACGACGTGATGTACGACACCACGGTATTCGTCGAAGCCACCATCGAGAGCGTGATCCACACGCTGATCGAGGCCTTCGTCCTCGTGGCCCTGGTCGTGCTGATTTTCCTCGGGAACCTGCGCGCCACGATCATTCCCATCGTTGCGGTCCCGGTGGCGCTGGTCGGCACCTTCGCCATCATGCTGGCGCTGGGTTTCTCGGCCAACACCATCTCGCTCCTGGCGCTGGTCCTGGCCATCGGCATCGTGGTCGACGATGCCATCGTCGTGGTCGAGGCGGTCGAACATATCCTCGAGCATGAACCGCACCTGACGCCCGCCCAGGCGACCGAGAAGGCGATGGAGCAGGTCACCGGGCCGATCATCGCCATTACCCTGGTGCTGCTGTCGGTCTTCATCCCGACCGCCTTCATTCCCGGCATCACCGGCGAGCTCTACAAGCAGTTCGCCGTCGCCGTTTCGGTGTCGATGGTGATCTCGGCGATCAACGCGCTCACGCTGTCGCCGGCGCTGTGCTCGTTGATCCTGCGCCACAAGAAGAAGCCGACCGGCATCAATGCCTGGCTGCAGAACGGCATCGACAAGACGCGCGACGGCTACGTCCGGATCGTGACGCCGCTCGCCCGGCGCGGCATCATCTCCCTGCTGCTGGTCGCCGGATTCGTGGTGGCGACCGGCGGCATCGGCAGCCTGGTCCCCTCGGGGTTCCTGCCCGACGAGGACCAGGGCGCCTTCATGGCCGAATTGCAGCTGCCCGATGCCGCCTCGACCAACCGCACACTGGCGGCGGTCGAGGAGGTCGAGGGCATGGTGGCCGGCCGGCCGTGGCTTCAGAACATCTTCTCGGTCAGCGGCTACAGCCTGCTCGATGGCCTCGCCTTGCCGAACCGGGCCCTGGTCGTCGTCGCCCTGAAGCCGTTCGCAGAGCGCAAGGACCCGAAGCTGTCGGTCTTCCGCGCGCTCGAGGAACTCAATGCCGCCTTCAGCCAGGTTGCGGCCGCCAACGTCTTCGCCTTCAACCTGCCGCCGATCATGGGCCTTGGGAACTCCTCGGGATTCGAGTTCCAGCTCGAAAGCCTCTCCGGGGCGTCGCCGGCCGATCTCGCGGCGGTGGCGCGCGGCCTGATGGTGGCGGCCCAGCAGGTGCCGCAGCTTGCCGGCGTGTTCACGACCTACGGCGCCTCAACGCCGCAGATCAACCTCAAGCTCGACCGAGAGCGCGCCCAGGCGCTGGGCGTCAACATCGCCGACATCTTCTCTGCCCTGCAGACGGCGATGGGCGGCAGCTATACCAACGACTTCAACCTGTTCGGTCGGACCTGGCAGGTGAAAGTCCAGGCCGAGGCCGCCGACCGCAAGACCGTGAACGACGTGTTCCGCGTTCGCGTGCGCTCGTCGAGCGGCGAGCTCGTGCCGCTGCAGGCGGTGGCCGACGTCGAGCTGATTACCGCGCCCTCATCGATCATCCGCTACAACAACCTGCGCTCGGTCACCATCAACGGCGCCCCGGCTCCCGGCTATTCCTCGGGCGAGGCGCTGGCGGCGATGGAGAAGCTGGCCAAGGAGACGCTGCCCGCTGGCTACGTCTACGAATGGACCGGCACGGCCCTGCAGGAAAAGGCCGCGGCCGGGCAAACCGGGTTCATCCTCGGGCTCGCCGTCGTGTTCGCCTATCTCTTCCTGGTCGGCCTCTACGAGAGCACCGCCATCCCGGTGGCCGCCCTGCTGTCGGTGACGGTGGGCCTGTTCGGCGCGATGGCGGCCCTGTTCCTGAGCGGCCTCGACAACAACATCTACGCCCAGATCGGTATCGTCGTGCTGATCGCGCTGGCGGCCAAGAACGCCATCCTGATCATCGAGTTCGCCATGGAGGAACGCGCCAAGGGCAAGGACGTCGTGACGGCGGCCACCACGGCCGCGGCGCTGCGCTTCCGCGCCGTCATGATGACCTCCTTCGCCTTCATCCTGGGCCTGGTGCCGCTGGTGATCGCGACCGGTGCGGGGGCCGCCACCCAGCGCGCCGTCGGCACCGCGGTGTTCGGCGGCATGATCGCGGCATCCTTCCTCGGCATCTTCGTCATCCCCGGCCTTTACGTCGCCTTCCAGAGAGGACGCGAGAAGATCAAGGGCATGCTGGGCCAGCCGCCAGCTCCCACCGCCAAGCCGGCGGAGCCAACGCACTGAATCGGCTCTCCGCAGCCCGGAGAGCCAATGTTCCGGGGGCATTCACCCCGTCCCAATCCTGCAGTCATATCCGCGCGATCGGATGCTTGCAGTGCTGGCACTCCCGGCGATGGTGCGGATAGCCTTGGTTCAGTCCGATCCGTCAGGCGTCTTCTGCCTGGGATGGATATAACCTTTGAAGTCGTCAAACCCCTTCCAGGCGGGCTCCGGCGGTTCGTGGCCGGGACGCGGCGCGTATTTCGAGGGATCCGCCGTGCCCGGCATCACGATGTAGCGCGGGCAGTTCGGGAAGATCACCCGCGCCTTGACCCGCACCAGGAGCTGGGCACCGGCGAAGCGCTGCATCAGCGGATCGTCGCGAACCACGCGCGCGGTGCCGTTGACCCGGAGCCTCCGGGGCTTCTCGCCCATGTCGATGAACAGCAGCCCGACCGCCGGATTGACCACGACATTGCCCAGACTCTTGAACATGCCGTTGCCGTCGTAGTCGGGAAAGGCGAGTTCGTCAGTGCCGACGATCCGCACGAAGCCCGGCGTACCACCCTTGAAGGAGCAGTCCGGCCTGCCTTCGGCGTCGGCCGTCGCCAGGAAGAAGAACATCGCGCCTTCGATGAAAGCGCGGTCGCCGTCGGTGAATTCGAAGCGGGTGAGCTTCTCCTCGAGGCGGTCGGCGATGCGGCGGCTGTCGAAGTCGTCCTGCAGGCGACGGTTGCCGTCATGGAACATCACGCTTGCGGTCATGAGACTCCCCCTAGGGTCGATCCGTTCCCGCCTCGAGCCGCGCGCGCAGCGCCGCGTCGTGCAGCGTCGTGTCCTGGCCCGGCGGTGCGATGCGCACGGCATCTTCCAGGCTCATGGTCTGGCGCCATTCCTCCGACGGCCGCACGCGGCCGTCGGAGCCGATCTGGTCGACGCCCCAGTAGAGTTCGAGATGGTGGCCGTCGGGATCGAGGAATTCGACCGAGACCTGGCAGCCCGCACGGCGGCGGCCCTCGAAGACGAACTCGGTGCCGTGGCGCTTCAAGTGATCGCGGGCGCGAAAGACCTCGTCGAGCGTTGCGAGTTCGAAAGCGAGATGGTGCAGGCTCTTGTCGGGGCCGGCATCGGGGGCGCGGTCGCCGACCAGGGCCAGGCAATGATGGTCGCCGTTGCAGCGCAGGAACACCATGCCGCCCGGCATCATCGTGCCGGGATAGATGTCCGACACCAGGAAGCCCAGCACCTCGGTGTAGAAGCGCCTGGAACGGTCGAGATCTCTCACATAGACGACCGCATGGCCGATCTTGCGAATAGCGAAGGGTATGCTCATGGCCCGCCTTTCCTGCCCTATTCTTTCGCGTGAGGCTCCGTCATCATGCCCCCGACGACACATCGGGGGGAAGCGGCCATGGCGAAATCGCCCAACAAACTCTCGGCCAGCGAGGCCGTCCTGCGCATGGCCCAGAAGCGGCTGAAGGCGCGCGACCTCGTCGAAGCCTGCCTCGACCGCATCGAGCATCGCGAGGGGCAGGTCCATGCCTGGGAGGCGCTCGACGCCGAAGGCGCGCTCAAACGCGCCGACATGCTCGACAAGCGCGCCAAGCCGGTGGGACCGCTGCACGGCATTCCGCTGGCGGTAAAGGACATCATCTCGACCCGGACGATGCCCACCACCTGCGGCTCGCCGATCTACCGTGACCATGTCGTGGGCAAGGACGCCGCCTGCGTGACGCAGCTCGTGAAAGCCGGCGCCATCGTGCTGGGAAAATCGGTGACGACCGAATTCGCCGGCGGTCATGCCGGCAAGACGCACAATCCGCACAACATCCGTCACACGCCGGCCGGCTCCTCGTCGGGCTCGGCGGCGGCGGTCGCCGACTGCATGGTGCCCATCGGCTACGGCACGCAGACCTCGGGTTCGGTGATCCGTCCCGGCGCCTTCAACGGCATCGTCGCCTACAAGGGCACCTACGGCTGGGCCGACACCACCGGCATCAAGACCTATGCGAGAAGCCTCGACACGTTGGGCTTCTTCACCAGAACGGCCAATGACCTGGCGCTGATCCGCGCCGCCTACGGCCATGCCCCGGCCGATCCGCCGCAGCACGCGCCGCGCATCGGCTTCTGCCGCACCCTGTGGTGGGACCAGGCCGAGCCCTACAACAGGAAGAACATCGAGGTTGCCGCGCGCGCCTTGCGCGCCGGCGGCGCCAAGGTGCGCGCGTGGGAAATGCCCGGGAGCTGGAGCGCGCTCATCGAGGCGCACAACCGGGTGATGACCAGGGAAGCGACGCAGCACTACGGGCCGGAACGCGCCCGCTTCCCGCATCTGCTGTCGCCCAGCCTGACGGCGTCGCTGGAGGTCGGCGACAAGGTTACCGGCGCCCAGCTCGCCGATGCGAAGAAGCGCAAACGCCGGGCGTTGGCCGACCTCGCCCAGGTGTGGGAACAGTTCGACTTCCTGCTGGCGCCTACTGCCCGCGGCGAAGCGCCGGCGGGTCTCGGCTACACCGGCGATCCCATCTTCAATCGCTTCTGGACCCTGCTCGGCACGCCCTGCGTGGCGCTGCCCTTCAATGCGGGACCATTCGGTCTGCCGCTGTCGGTGCAGCTGATCGCCCCGTTGCGCCGCGACGACCAGCTCATCGCCTGGGCGCGCTGGGTGGAGGCCCGGCTCTCGTGAGGTTGGGCCTGATCGGCTACGGTGCGATCGGCAAGCATGTCGAAGCGGCGGGCGACACCGCCCTGTTCGACCGGCTGCTGGCGGCAGCCAGGGCGAACGGCAAGCGGCTGATCCTGCCCTCGGCCGGCATCGGCGCGCTCGATATCCTGAGCAGCGCCGCAGTCGGCGGCCTCGACAGCGTCACCGTCACGGTGCGCAAGGACCCCTCGGCCTGGAAGGGCACGATCGCCGAGACGCTGGTCGATCTCGACGCGCTCACGGCGCCGCACACTGTGTTCGACGGCCCTGTGCGCGAGGGCGCCAGGCTCTACCCGCAGAACGTCAACATCTCCGCAGCCGCCGCCATCGCCGGCATCGGCCTCGACCGCACGCGCGTGGTGATCGTGGCCGATCCCACCCTCACGACGCACATCGTCGAGCTGGAGGCAAAGGGAGCCTTCGGCCGCTTCACCTTCATGGAAGACGTGGCCGTCAGCGAAGAGAACCGCAAGACCGGCAAGCTGGTCGCCATGGCCATGGTGAAGTCGGTGCGCCAACTCGCCTCGACGCTGGTGGTGGCGGCCTAAGAGAAAAAGGAAACGTCCGATGGAAGAATTCGACTACGTCATCGTGGGCGCTGGGGCGGCGGGGTGCGTGCTGGCCAACCGGCTGTCGGCCGACGGCAAGAACAGCGTCGCGGTGATCGAGGCCGGCGGCAACGACAACCACATCTGGATCAAGGTACCGGCCGGCTTCAACAAGACGGTCTACAACGAGAGCCTCAACTGGGGCTACGAGACGGCGCCCGGCCCGCACATCGATGGCCGCAGGATCAAATTCCCGCGCGGCAAAGTGCTGGGCGGCTCCGGCTCGATCAACGGCCATCTCTATGTGCGTGGCCAGGCCGCCGACTACGACACCTGGGCGCAGCTCGGCTGCCGCGGCTGGTCGTGGGACGACCTGGTCCCCTACTTCAAGCGCGCCGAGAGCCGCACGGGCGGCGACGATGCCGTGCGCGGCCGTTCGGGTCCCCTCGTCATCGAGGATCAGCGCGACCCGCATGTGCTGAGCGACGCCTACATGGCAGCCAACGAGGCGCTCGGGCTGAAACGCACGCCCGACTACAATTGCGGCGACCAGGAAGGCACGCTGCTCTACCAGAACATGATGCGGAACGGCCGGCGCTGGAGCCCGGTCGACGCTTACCTGAAGCCGGCGATGAAGCGCGGCAACGTGCGCGTGATCACCCGCGCGCTGGCCGAGCGGATCGACCTCGACGGCAAGCGGGCCACCGGCGTCACCTATCGCCAGAACGGACAGTCGCATTCGATCAAGGCGCGGCGCGACGTCATCCTGGCAGGCGGCGCCATCAACACGCCGCAGCTCCTGCAGATTTCCGGCATCGGTCATCCCGACGATCTCGCCGCGATCGGCGTGGCGGTGAAGCATGCGCTCCCCGGCGTCGGCCACAACTTCCGCGACCACTACGCCATCCGCGTCTCGGCCCTGGTGAAGGGCGCCCCGTCGCTCAACGAGAAGAGCCGCGGCCTGCGACTTGTAGGTGAAGTCCTGCGCTACGCGATCAGCCGCAAGGGCCTGCTGACCACGGCGCCGAGCCACGCCGGCGGCTACCTCAAGACGCGACCGGGCCTGGCCACGCCCGACATGCAGCTCTATTTCGCGCCGGCAAGCTATGGCGGTGGGCGCTACGGCACCACCGAACTCGACACCGTGCCCGGCATGACCTTAGGCGCCGCGCAGCTTCGCCCCGAGAGCATCGGCCATGTGAAGGCGCTCAGCGCCGATCCGGCGGCCAAGCCCGAGATCCAGCCGAATTACCTGGCCGATCAGATCGACCGTGACGCGCTGCTGGCGGCGATGAAATACCTGCGCAAGCTCTTGGCGACGCCGCCTCTCTCGAACTACGTGATCCGCGAGAACTTCCCCGGCCCCGACGTGCAGACCGACGCCCAATGGATGGCCCATGCCCGCGCCACCGGCTCGACGACCTATCACCCGGTCGGTACCGCCAAGCTCGGCACCGATCCAAGGGCCGTGGTCGATCCGCTCAGCATGCGCGTGCTGGGTCTGCAGGGTCTGCGCGTTGCCGATGCCTCGTGCATGCCCACGATGGTGTCCGGCAATACCTACGCCGCGACCAATGTGATCGCGGAGAGGGGCGCCGACCTCATCGCTCAGACCTGACGCTCAGACGTATCCAGGCCCCTCGATCACCGGGTGGGCGATCAGGAACTTCTCGTCGATCTCGACGCCGATGCCAGGCTTGTCGAGCGGACGGACACAGCCGTCCTTTCCGATCTGCCACGGTTCGCTGCCGAGTTCGTCACGGAACTTGTTGGCCACGGAAAGGTCGGCTTCGAAGTAGCCGCCATTGTCGATCGAGGCCAGGAAATGGATCGAAACGGCGTGGTTTAGGCCGGTCATCGAACTGTGCGGATGGATCGGCAGCTTCCACATCGAGGCCGCCGCGGCGATGCGCTGGACCTCGGTGATGCCGCCAGACTTGGAAAGGTCAGGCTGCAGGATGGTGATGTTGCCGTCCTCGATGATCCGGTGGAACTCGAAGCGCGTGTAATGGTTCTCGCCGGCCGCCAGCGGCGTCACGCCCCAGCCCTTGGCCATGGCGTAGGAGCGGTGGTCGTGCGCCGGGAACGGCTCCTCCAGCCAGGCGATGCCCAGCTCGTCCATCGCCGGCATGACGCGGCGCACATCCTCGACCGTGTAGCCGGTGTTGGCGTCGGTCAGCAGCACCATGTCGTCGCCGAAACGTTTGCGAACGGCAGTCATGCGCGCGATGTCGGACTTCACATTGTCGCCGACGCGCAGTTTCAGCGCCTTGTAGCCCGCCTCGACCATGGGCACGGCCTCGGCGGCCAATGAATCGGGTGCCTGGTAGCCAAGCGAAATGCCGCCGGCATAGGCCGGCACGGGTTTGTTGGAGCCGCCCAGCAGCTTGTAGAGCGGCCAGCCCACCGCCTTGCCTTTGATATCCCACAGCGCCTGGTCGAGCCCGCTCATCGCCATCGCGGTGGCAGCACCCATGCCGTGGGAGCCCAGCTGGAACTTGTAGATCTTGGCCCAGATGCCGACCGTGTCGGTGGCATCCATGCCGACCACGAAGCCTTTCAGCGTCGTGTTGATCAGGTGGCCGATGCTGCCGGGCGAGCGCGCATGGTGGCTTTCGCCCCAGCCGACGATGCCGTCCTCTGTCGTGACCTTGACCATGACGCAGTCGCGCTTGGTCATGGTGCCGATGCCGAGCGACACTTGCAGCTCCTTCGGCACGCGGTAGCTGGTTGGATAGGCCTTTACGTCGACGATCTTCATTTGAACTCCCCTGTCGACCACAACGCCTCTGTCATCCTGAGCGTAGCGAAGGATCTCGCAGAACGACCAGACACGGCCCGTGTGGTTAGCGTTAGGTCCTTCGCTACGCTCAGGACGACAGATGCTAAGCCACTTTGTATTTCTTCAGGATCTCGCGATCGATGTCGATGCCGAGGCCGGGACCGGTCGGGACTTTCACGATGCCCTTCTTCTGCTCGATCGGCTCTTTCGCCAGCGTGTCGCGCAAGGGATTGGGCGTCTGTTCGAATTCCAGCATCGGCGGCATCGGCCGGAAGGCCGGTGGCTGGTCCGGCAATGCCGCGAGGAACTGCACCGTGGCGGCGAGGCCGATGACCGAACCCCAGGCATGCGGGACGCATTCGACGCCGAAGGCCGAGGCCAAGGTCGCGATCTTGCGGCACTCGGAGAAGCCGCCGGCGGCGCAGAGGTCGGGCTGCACGATGTCCATTGCCTTCTTGGCGATCACGTCGCGGAAGCCCCAGCGGGTGAAGTCGTTCTCGCCGCCGGCCACCGCCATGTCGAGGGCGCGCGTCACCTCGATGTAGCCGTCATGGTCCTCGGGGCTGATCGGCTCCTCGAACCACAGGATGTCGTGCTCTTCCAGCATGCGGCCGAGTTTTATGGCATTGGGCACCGAGAAGCAGTGATTGGCGTCGACCGCCAGCTTCACGTCGGGGCCGATCGCCTTGCGCACCGCGCCGACACGCTTGGCATCGAGCTTCAAGTCGCCCAGGCCGATCTTCATCTTTATGGCGCGAAATCCGTCATTCTTGAACTCCAGCGCTTCTTCCACGGCCTCCTCGACCAGCCGGTTCATGTCGATGAAGTAGAGGCCTGTCGCGTAGGGAATCACTTCGGTTCGGTAGGCACCGCCGATCAGCTTGTGCACCGGCTTGTTGACGGCGCGGCCCATGATGTCCCACAGCGCGATGTCGATGCCGGAGATGGCCGAGATCGCCATGCCGGTCGTGCCGTAATCCTTGATCCTGTTGTAGAGGTCTTCCCAGATCGCCTCGACGTCGAACGGATCGCGGCCGATCACACGCGCCTTGTACTGCGTCTCGACGAAGGTCTTGGCGACGGCAGCAGGACCGTAGCATTCGCCCCAGCCGGTGATGCCCTCGTCGGTCGAGATCTCGACCAGGCAGGTCGAGCGCGTGCCGTAGACCCAGCCGCGCGCCGACACGAACGGCTTGTCGACCTTGCATTGCAGGATGTGGCAGACGACATCCGTCACCTTCATCGTTCGCTTCCTCCGGATTCCTGTTGGGCGAGTGTTATCAGCAAATTGCCGAGCTTGTCCTGCCGGACCTTGTCGCCGGGCTCGACGACGGTGGTGCAATCGAGCTGATCGAGAATCGCCGGTCCTTCGAACATGGAATCCCGCGGCAGCTTTTCGCGCGCATAAACGGGAGTCTGGCGCCAGCCGTCGGTGAACCAGACGCGACGCTCTCCGACCTGCGCCGCCTTCAAGGTCGGCGCGCGCTCGGTCGCGGCAAGCGCCGACAGCGAAATCTCCGGCCGCACGCCGATCACCGCAGTGTGGAGATTGACGAGGACCGGCGGAATCTCCGCCAGTTCGATGCCGAAGCGGCGGAAGTAGGCGGCGGCAAAGGCCTTGTGCAGGCCCGCGACGCCGATGTCGGGCCGGTCGACACCGACCGAGAGGATGTGGCTCTGGCCCTGGAACTGCATGTCGGCGGTGTGGACGCGGCGCAGCTCGCGCACCGGCACGCCCTCGCGCCCGATCGTGGCCTCGCCCTCGGCCGACTGCTCGGCATAGATGCGCGCCACCGTGGCATCGTCGAGGACGGAGAGTGGCTTGTTCACGGTGCGCACGTAGTCGTGGCGCAGGTCGGCCACGACGCAGCCCAGGGCATTGGTGATGCCGGGCCGTGCCGGCACCAGCACGGTGGGGATGGCGAGTTCGCGGGCGAGGGCTGTCGCGTGCAGTGGGCCCGCGCCGCCGAACGCGAAGAGAGCGAAGTCGCGCGGGTCGTGGCCACGCGACAGCGACACCAGGCGGATGGCGCCTGCCATGCGGTCGTTGGCGATGCGCAGGATGGCGGCGGCCGCCGCTTCGGCGTCGAGGCCGAGACGGTTGCCGACCTTGTCGAGAATGATGGCTCGCACATGGTCGAGCGTGACCGGATGGTCGACACCCAGCAGCCGGTCGGGATTGAGCCGACCCAGGATCAGGTTCGCGTCGGTGATGGTGGCTTCGGTGCCGCCGCGCCCGTAGCAGATCGGGCCCGGCCGGGCGCCAGCGCTTTCCGGTCCTACGCGCAGCATGCCCGCCGAATCCACGCTCGCGATCGAGCCACCGCCGGCGCCGATCGTGTGCACGTCGACCATGGGCACATGGATGGGCATGGCATATTCGAGTTCGAGTTCACCCGAGACCTGCGGCACGGCGTTCTCGATCAGCCCGACGTCCGTCGACGTGCCTCCCATGTCGTAGGTGATGAGGTTTGGATGACCCGAGGCGCGGCCGGTGTAGGCCGCCGCCATCACCCCCGAAGCAGGGCCCGACATCACGGTATTGACCGCGGCGTGGGCGATCAACTGCGAGGAGATCGTGCCCCCGTTGCCCTGCATCACCAGCAGGTCACGGTCGAAACCCTTGGCCGAGAGTTCGGTGCGCAAACGCGTGAGGTAACGGTCGAGCACCGGCTGAACCGAGGCATTCACCGCCGCCGTCACGCCGCGCTCGTACTCGCGATATTCCGACAGAATGGCGTGGCCGGCCGTGACATAGGGATTGGGCCACAGGCCGCGCACGATCTCCGCCGCCCGCCGCTCATGCGCCGGATTGATATAGCTGTGCAGGAAATGGATGACGACGGCCTCGCAGCCCAGCGTCAGCAGCTTCTTCGTGACGTCGGCCACAGCCGCCTCGTCGAGCGGCACAAGCACCTTGCCGTCGGCGTCCATGCGCTCCAGTACTTCGAGCCGGAATTCGCGCTCAATCAGCGGCCTGAAGGTGCCCCGCAGGCCGTAGGGCTGCGGCCGAGTGCGGCGGCCGAGTTCCAGCACGTCGCGGAAGCCCCGGGTAGTGATGAGGCCGACCCTCGCGATCTTGCGTTCCAGCAGCGCATTGGTCGTGGTGGTCGTGCCGTGCACCACGGCCTGGAGAGTTGCCGGATCGGCGCCAGCCTCGGCCAGCGCCGCCATGAAGCCGATGGCCTGGTTGTTGCCCGTCGTCGGCACCTTGGCGAGCTTGACCGCGCCCGAGACCGAATCGATGGCCAGCAGATCGGTAAATGTGCCGCCGACATCGATGCCGACCGTGAGGGAGCGCTGTGGGGCCATGATCACACTGAAAGATACTGTTCACGCAGGGAAGAGTCCGAGGCGAGTTCGGCCATCGTTCCGCCGAAGCGGATCTGGCCCTTTTCGACGATATAGGCGCGGTCGGCCACAGCCTGCGAGAAATGCAGGTTCTGCTCGCACAGCAATACCGACAGCCCTTCGCCCTTCAGCGTCCGGATCGAGTGCGCCATCTGTTCCACGATGATGGGGGCCAGGCCCTCCGACGGCTCGTCGAGCAGGACGCATCGCGGATTGCCCATGAGGGTGCGGGCGATGGTGAGCATTTGCTGCTCGCCGCCCGACATGCGGCCGCCCGGCCGGTCACGCATGCCGGCGAGGTTGGGGAACAGGGCGAAGAGCCTTTCCTCCGTCCAGACGGGGGCGTCACCGCGAGCACTCTGACGGCCAACCTCCAGATTCTCCATCACCGTGAGATCGGTGAAGATGCGACGCTCCTCGGGCACGTATCCCAGACCCAGCCGCGCGATGCGGTAGGGCAGCAGACGCTCGATGCGCCTCCCCTCGAACGTCACCTCGCCCCGGGCGGCCGGCACCAGCCCCATGATCGACTTCAGGGCCGTCGACTTGCCGGCGCCGTTGCGGCCGAGCAGCGCCACAACCTCGCCGGCGCGCGCCTCGAGCGATACGCCCTGCAGGATATGGGCGCGGCCATAGAAGGCATGCAGGCCCTTCACAGAGAGCATCAGTGCGCGCTCCCGAGATAGACGGCGCGCACGTTGGCGTTGGCCCGCACTTCCGCGGGCGTGCCACCGGCGATCAACTGGCCGCGGTCGAGCACGATGATCCGGTCGGCCTGACTGAACACGACGTCCATGTCGTGCTCGGTGAACAGAACGGCGATGTTGCGCGCGCGCGCCAGCCCAGCCGTGAGTTCCATGAGTGCCACCCGTTCCTTGGGTGCCATGCCGGCGGTCGGCTCATCCATCAGCAGCAGCCTGGGCGCGTTGGCGAGCGCCATAGCGAGCTCCACGCGCTTGAGGTCGCCATAGGCCAGTACACCACAGGGCCGCTCCGCCTGGTCGAGCATGCCGACCTGGGCCAGCAGCGCGTCGGCTTCAGGGCGGAACGCCGCGCCGAAACGCTGCAACAGCGAGCGCAGCCGGCCAGCGTGGGAGTAAAGCGCCATCTGCACGTTCTCGCGCACGCTGAGCGACACGAACGTGGCCGTGATCTGGAACGTCCGGCCCACGCCCAGCCGCCAGACGGCGCGCGGACGCAGCCCCACGATGTCGCGGCCGGCCAGCCGCACGATGCCGGCGTCGGGCGTGAGCTGGCCGTTCAGCATGTTGAAGCAGGTGCTCTTGCCGGCGCCGTTGGGGCCGATCAGCGCCAGCATTTCGCCCGCGGTGATGGCAAAGGAGACGTCGGCCACCGCCCGCACGCCGCCGAAGGCCTTGTGCAATCCCTCGACCTGGAGGACGGCGTCGCTCATGCCTGCCGCTCCTGCCAGCGAAACACCAGCGCCTTCAACCCGCCGACCAACCCCTGGGGAAACAACAGCACGATCAGCAGGATCACGCCGCCCATGACGGCGCGCCAGAACTCGGTGTGGCGGGCGACGACGTCGCGCAACCAGGTATAGATCGCGGCGCCCACCACCGGACCTGTCAGCGTCTCGACTCCGCCCAGCAGCACCATGATCAGGCCGTCGGTCGACTGGCCAATCGAGATCGTTGACGGCGAGATGCTGCCCTTGGAGAAGGCATAGACCGAGCCGGCAAGGCCCGCGAGCGTGCCCACCAGCACGAAGGCCGCCCACTGGAAGCCGCGCAGATCGATGCCGATCGCTTCGGCGCGCAACGGCGAGTCGCGGCCGGCACGGAGCGCGAATCCGAAGGGCGAGAACAACACCCGCCACAGGAACGCGATGCCCGTCCCACAGCAGGCGAGCGCCAGGTAGTAGTAGGTGGTCTTGTCGGCGAGCCAGGCCGATGGCCAGATGCCGAAGACGCCGTTGCTGCCGCCGGTGACGGAATCCCACTGAAAGACGATCGACCAGCTGATCTGCGCAAAGGCGAGCGTGAGCATGGCAAGATAGACGCCCGACAGGCGGACACAAAACCAGCCGTAGACGACAGCGAAGGCACCGGCGCAGAGCGGCGCCACCAGGAGCGCCGCCTCCATCGGCAAGCCGGCGCGCTTGAACAGGAGGCCGGCGGCATAGGCGCCCAGGCCAAAATAGGCGGCATGGCCGAACGACACCATGCCGGCCGGTCCCATGATGAAATGCAGGCTGACCGCGAACAGCGCGAAGCAAACGATGTCGGTCAACAGGATTGTGACGTAGCGGTCGGCAACCAGCGGCACACCAACGAGCAGCATCACCCAGACCAGTGCCATGGACCACGACGGCGCCGTGAGCGGCGGCACCGGATCGGCGGCAACGCGCTGTACCGCTTGTGGCTTGCCGAGCAAGCCGTAGGGCCGCGCCACCAGCACCAGCGCCATGATCAGGAACTCGACGACGAGCGTGAGCTTGGAGAACGAGATCTCCAGGCCGAACCAGGTGACGGTGCCGATGCCAATGCAGAAGGCCTTGGCAACACCGATGATGATCGCCGCCAGGAACGCGCCGCCGATGCTGCCCAACCCACCCACTACGGTGATGACGAAGGCATCGGCGATGACCGAAAGGTCGAGATCGAGATTGGCTGGCTCGCGCGGAATTTGCAGAGCGCCGCCCAATCCCGCCAGCACCGATCCGACGAAGAACACGGAGGTGAAGAGCTTTGCCTGGTCAACACCCAGCGCGCCCACCATCTCGCGGTCCTGGGTGGCGGCCCGCACCAGCGCACCCCAGCGCGTGCGCGTCAGCAGCAGCCACAGCACGCCCAGCACCACGGGACCGATGGCGATCAGCAGCAGGTCGTAGGCCGGGATACGTTTGCCAAGGATCTCCACGGCCATGGAAAGACCGGGAGCGCGCGGGCCCACCAGATCCTCGGCACCCCAGACGAACAGCGCGATGTCCTTGATCACCAGTACGACAGCGAAAGTCGCCAGCAGCTGGAACAGTTCGGGGGCCCGGTAGATGCGGCGTAGAACCAGCATCTCGATCAGCACGCCCGCAAGCCCAACAGCAAGCGCAGCCACGACAACGGCGCTCCAGAATCCAAGTGGCGTCCGGCCCAATGCCTCAATCAGCGAATAGGCGCCGTAGAGCCCCAGCATGTAGAGCGAACCGTGCGCGAAGTTCACGATCCGAGTCACGCCAAAGATCAGCGACAGGCCGGCCGACACCAGAAACAGGGACGACGCGGCGGCCAGCCCGTTGAGGAGCTGGATAATGATGGAGGCGAAGCTCACGTCAGATCATAGGGGCCGCGAACCCGCGGAATCCGCGGCCCACCGTGACTCAATTCTTCGGCCTCATCTTCAGGACCTCGGCATCGCTCGGCAGCGCATCCTTGCCGTCGACGAAGCGCCAGTCCTTCATGTAGCCCTTGCCGTCCTTGACGCCGATACGGCCGACATAGGCGCCCATCGTCGATTGATGATCGATCGGCCGGTATTCGACCATGCCGAACGGAGTCATCAGCTTGAGCCCGCTCGCTGCGGCGATCAGCTTATCCTGATCAAGCGAGCCCGCCTTCTTGATCGCCTCGACGGCCGACATCACTGTGGCATAGCCCACCACCGACCCCAGCCGCGGGTAGTCCTTGAACTTGGCCTGGTAGGCGTTGAGGAACTTGGTGTGCTCAGGAGTCTTGATCTCGCTCCAGGGGTAACCTGTCACGTACCAGCCCTCGGGTGCCTCTTCCTTCAGCGGATCGAGATATTCAGGCTCACCAGCCAGCAGGTTGAACACTTCCACGCCCTTGAACAGGCCGCGTGTCTGCCCCTCGCGCACGAACTTCGCCAGGTCGGCACCAAACAACGACGAGAAGATCGCGTCGGGCTTGGCGTCGGCCAATGCCTGGGCCACAGCCCCGGCGTCGATCTTGCCCAGCGGCGGCGCTTGCTCGACCACGAACTCGACGTCGGGCTGCTTCTCCTTGAGAAGCTTCTTGAATGCAGCTGTCGCCGACTGGCCATACTCATAGTTCGGATAGACGATCGCCCAGCGCTTCTTGTTGAGCTTGGCGGCGTCGGGGATAAGCATCGCCGTCTGCATGTAGGTCGAGGTCCGCAGCCGGAATGTATAGGCGTTCCCGGAGTCCCACACGATCTTGTCCGTGAGCGGCTCTGCGGCGATGAACAGCACCTTTCGCTGCTTGGCGAAATCGGCGACCGCGAGGCCGACATTGGACGGGAAGGTGCCGATCAGGAACGATGCGCCTTCGCGGCTCAACAACTCCTCGGCGACGCGGACGGCGTCGCCGGGATTGCCGTTGTCGTCACGGCTCACGACTTCGATCTTTCGGCCGAGCGCGCCGCCCGCCGCGTTCACTTCCTCCACCGCCAGCTCGATGCCCTTCTTGTAGGGCTCGAGGAAGGCGGGAAAGACCTTGTAGCTGTTGAGTTCGCCGATCTTGATCGGCGTCTGTGCGCCGGCCGTCCCGAACAGCGACAATGCGACGAGCGCAGCAGTGCCGGCAAGCAAGTGATTGCGGGTCAGCATGACATCCCCCTCCGAAAAACCGTGAAACGCTCCCTAGGCCAAGCGTAGCGAGCCCGACCCGTACCCCACAAGCTCTCAGTCGGCAAAACTCGACCGCGCCTGTATGCCCCAGTGACCGTCCTGATAGGTCACGATGTAGATCGTCTCGAAGCGACCGATCAGCGAGCCGTCCTTCTTCCAGCGACTGAACTTCACCTTCAGATGGACTTTCTTGTCGCCGACATGAATCGGTACGCGCTCATCCCAGTTGCTGTGGTCCCAGCCGTCGCCGGCCCGAGCGACAAAGTCCTGGAGCTTGTAGTCGCCGTGGTTCGGCCAGACGACGACCTTGCCGCCGGCCAGCCGCACATGCGGGAAATTGCAGGCTGCGTTGACGCCAGGTTCGTCTCCACGGTTAAGTGCCGCCATGTAGTCGTCAAGAACACCCATCGCCGTCATCAGAGGATCGCTCATCGCTGGCCGTCTCCGAGCTTGATATCCGCCGGCGTCAGTCCCCCAACGCGCGCATGCGGGCGGCCGCCGATCGAAGCCGCAACGATGAATACGATTTCATCGGGCTTGGGGCCGTCCGGCACACAAAATTCGATAGCGTCGAAATGACTGCGCACGTAGGCGGCCGTCACGTGATGCAGGGGAATGTCGATACGCGTGCCGGCCGTTGCCACCTTCACTGTCGAGGGCACGATCGACTTGGCGCCACCCATGGCGTGTCGGATACCGAAGCCGGAGGGCTGGTGCCATAGCGCCGCATGCTCCAGCTCGCCGGCGAGACCGACTATGGCGCCTTTTCCGTAGGCTTCGAGATCCGCCCCCTTGGCACCCAGAATCTTCAGGACGCGCTCGGTAAGGTCGACGGCAAGTGATTCCAGCGACTTCATCAACGGCTGGATGTCGGCAACGTGCCGGCCTGCGTAAGGGTTGGCGATGACGCCGCCGACAACGGCCTTTGTCACCGGCCGTACCAGAACCGGGCCGCCATCGTGATGCGTCTCCTCAACCGTCGCGACGTATTTGCGGAGTTTCACCGGATCGCTCATCCCATCCTCGCCTCGGCAATCGCCTTGTCATCGGCTTCGATACGCCAGTGCCCTTTCAATGACAGGGCGGCGCTGTCGATGATGCCGCAGAGTCTCAGCCGCCGGGCTTCGAGCACGCCGCGATCCAGGGCCTCAGCGACCAGCGCGGGCGACAGCTCGCCCACAGCGACCGTCACCGGCAGCCCGCCGAGGTCGCTGTCGGGGTCGATCTCGCACGCCGGCTGACGGCGGATGGCGGGCGTGTCCACGTTCACGGCGTTGGCGATCAGGGTCGCCGCGGCATCGGCGACAGCGGCGGTTGCCGCCAGAACTGTAGCCGAATCGGCGATGCCACGCGAAAAGGACCGACCGCCGCGGCCCGACGTGGCAATGCCACGGACCGGCCGGTTATGATGCAGGGTCGCAAACCCTGAAAGCTGCGGTGCGTGAAGATCGCCGACGATGCCTGCCCGCAGTTGCTGGCCCGGCGCCAGATGGATCGCGATATCGCCGCCGTCGTTGACGTAGGCCTTCTCAAGCGTGCGGTCGCGCACCAGGGCCTGCAGGACCTCGTCCGCAACGGCGCCGGCGACAGCCGCCATCGGCGTGATGAAGACCGCACGATGAGGCCACACCGCCTCGGCCATGCGCCGTGCCACCGGCCCCTGAAGCTGCGGCGCGGCCTCACCGACCGGTCGACGCAACGTCGGAAGTTCGCGCACCAGATCGGACAAGACACCCCCAAAGCACTCGACAGCCTGAGCATAAGCGCGCTCGACTTCGATGACGGCGCCGAAGGCCTCTATGACGAGGTCAATCGGCCCCTCCTGCAGATGCAGTCGGCCGTCGGGGAGCCGCGCCACGATCGCGCCGCTCAACGCTTATCCTCGTCGAGGCGCGCCTGATCGACCCGGACATGACCGGCGCGGGCAACGGCATCCTCCAAGGTGATGGCGCGCGAGGCGTAACCGCCCAGGGCGGCATAGTCGTCGGCACGCAGCGTGAACTCGATCGGCGCCACCAGCGCCGGCGTCGGCACATAGCCAAAGGAATTCTTCGGCATGCGTGCCACATCGACCATCAGGGTGATACCGCCGCCCGGCCAGACATAGGCCGACACACCTCCCAGAGTCACCTTGGTCAGCGCATCGCGCACCGAACGCGTGAGGCGCACGGGGTTTTCCGTGACACCGGCGCGCAACGACCCGCCGGCACCGGCCATGAACAGCACCGTGCAGAGCGCGGGTTCGCAATTCTCGGCGATCCGCTCGACCACGAGGCGGACGGGGGCCGGCATCGGCATCGGTTGCGGCTTGAGGTCATTGTCGAGTTCGAACCACGCAGAATGCTCGCCCGTAGTCGAGACCATCAGCAACCGGAGGCCAGACCAGGCCTGCTTGGGGTCGATCCGGTCGATGATCTCTAGCGGATCGCTGACATCGGTACCGCCCCAGCCCAGCCCGGGTTCAGCCACCTGAAAATAGCGGCCGGGCGTCGAGCGTCGGCCGCGCACACGGATCCCGGCAGGCTTCATGTCGAGAAAGGCGCCGCCCTGATGCTCGCTAAGCACGCCGGTGATGTGATCGTCGACCACGATCACCTCGTCGACATGGCCATGCCATTGCGGCGCGAACATGCCGATGGCCGCCGAGCCACAGCCCACCCGCATGCGTTCCTCGACGACCCCGTTCACGATCGGGGGTTTATCGGCCTGGACGACGACCGTTGAGCCCCCGTCGATCGAGAGCTCCACGGCTTCGCGATTGCAAAGCGCCAGCAATGCATCACACGTAATGACACCTTCTTTCTTGCTACCGCCGGTCAAGTGATGCACGCCGCCCAGCGACAGCATCTGGGAGCCGTATTCCGCCGTGGTGACGTGGCCCACCGCCTCGCCCTTCACCCGCACCGCCGCCTGCTCGGGTCCGAGATAGCGGTCGGTGTCGATCTTCACTTTTACGCCGCAGTAGCTGAAGATGCCCTCGGTGACGACGGTGACCATGTCGACGCCGTCGTGCCTGGAAGAGACGATGAAGGGGGCCGGCTTGTAGTCTGGATAGGTCGTGGTAGCGCCGATACCGGTGACGAAGGCGCCCTCGCCCTTGCCCAATTCGCCGCGCCAGCCATCGCTGCCCTCGACGAAGGCAACGCGCGCCACATCGGGCTTCGCCAACAACACCAGGGGGTCGACTCTCACCAGCCTGCCTTCATCGTTGGCATAGCGGTCGCAGGCGCCGGCACGCCCCGGCCGGATGCGGCACAGCACCGGACAGGCGTCGCAACGCACGATACCGGCAGTGCGCTCGGCTTCGGTGAGCGAAATGTCGTCGCTCATGCCCCTGTTCCCTTCAGACCAACGATGGCCTCGCGCAGGCGATGCGGCAACAAGGGAACGCGGCGAGCCCGCACGCCGGTCGCGTGATGGATGGCACCCAGGATCGCCGGCGCCGTTGCAACAAGCCCGGGCTCACCCACGCCCTTGGCCCCGGAAGGGCCCAGCGGCTCTCGGTCTTCGATCAGGATGCACTCGATTTCCGGAACATCCCCGAAGGTCGGAATCAGGTAGTCGTGCAGGTTCTCGGTCCGGCCGGGCAGGAACTCTTCCATCAAGGCGAGGCCCAACCCTTGGGCGATGCCGCCCTCGATCTGGCCTTCGACCAGAGTAGGGTTGATCGCCCGGCCGACGTCGTGGGCGGCCACGATGCGCAAAACCCTGACGGTGCCGAGTTCGATGTCGACCTCGACCTCAGCCATTTGCGCGGCAAAGGCGTAGGTCGCGTAGGGAATACCTTGGCCGTTGGCGTCGAGCGGCGTGGTCGGCGGATCGAAGCGGCCCTCTCCCGTCAGCGAGCCAATCGTCGCGAGGTCAATCACGCGCACCTCGCCAGCTTCGTGCACCGTGAGCCTGGCGCCGTCGAGCGACAGCTCGGCATCGGGCCCGGCATTGGCCAGCCGCAGGATCTGCTGGCGAAGGTCACGGCCTGCCCCCTCGGCTGCGCGGCCCGACACGAAGGTCTGGCGCGAAGCCGACGTCTTGCCGGCGTCGGCGGTAAGATCAGTGTCGCCCGAGACGAGGGCAAACTGCGCCGCCGGCAGGCCCAGCGCATCGGCGGCGATCTGCGTCAGGATGGTGTTGCTGCCCTGCCCGATATCGACCGCACCGTTGTAGAGTGTGAGCGTGCCGTCCGGTGACAGGCCGATCCTGATGCACGAGGGATTGGACATCGACGTGTTGCCGATGCCGTACCACATGCAGCCGATGCCGACGCCGCGGCGCCTCATGCCACCGTTTTCATTGAACGCCACGACCTCGTCCTGAGTCCGCCGCCAATGCGGCCGCAAGGCCTCCAGGCATTGGGCGAGGCCGGCGGAATGGGCCAGCACCTGTCCTGTTGCCGTGGTGTCCCCAGTCCTGAGCGCGTTCCGATGACGGAATTCCAACCGGTCGATGCCGAGCTTGTCGGCAAGCTCGTCCATCATCGCCTCGTGAGCGATGGCGGCCTGCGGCACGCCAAATCCGCGAAAAGCACCGGCTGGCGGGCCGTTGGTAAAGTAAGCCTCGCCCCTGGTCCGTACGTGGGGCACGACATAGGGGCCCATGGCATGGACCGGCACCCGGTTGGCGACGGTCGGGCCCCACGATGCATAGGCGCCGGTATCGAACGTCGCCGTCACATCGCAGGCGAGCAGCCTGCCCGTGGCGTCGCAGCCGAACTTCGCCGAAATCCGTGCCGGGTGACGCTTGGTGGAGGCGGCCATGCTTTCGGGCCGGGTGTAGACGCAGGCCACGGTACGCTTCAGCAGCCATGCCGCCACGGCGACCAGCGGCTGGACCGAGAGATCGAGCTTGCCGCCGAAGCCGCCACCGCAGGCGGTGGGCACGATGCGCACATTCTCCGGCTTGAGCTGCATCACATTGGCGATTTCGTCACGGTCCATGTAGGGCGTCTGGGTCGTGACATGGATTTCGATGCGGTCGCCCACACGCTGGGCCCAGCCGGCCTCGGGCTCGATGTAGGCGTGCTCGACGAATACCGTCTCGAAGACGCCCTCGGCCACGGCAGCGCAGCCGGCGAAGGCCGCCGTCGCATCGCCGTGCCGCACGCCGCCCTCCAGCAGCAGGTTCTTCGGCTTGTCGGCCTGGATCAGCGGCGCATCCGCTGCCGTTGCCGCATCGATGCCCATCACAGGCGGTTCGGGCGCCCAGTCGATCGGTACTTCGTCGTCACGGATGGATAGCACGGTCGCATGCTCGCCAACCAGCGCCACAACCGCCTCGCCGCGATAGCGCACGATCCCGTCGGCCAGCACGGGCTGGTCCTTGATGTCGGGATAAATGCCGAAGCCATTGAACGGCACGTCGGCGGCGGTCAGGACGGCCGCCAGCCGGCGACGCAAAGGCGTCATATCGCCCAGCGTGAACCGGCCCCGCGCGTGTGGCGCGCGCACCACGCGGATCCACAGCGCATCGGGCGGAACACCATCGGCGCCGAACACGTCGAGACCAGTAACCTTGGCGTGCCCATCGACGCGGACCAGACGGGCTCCCACGGCGGCGCCTGCAGACGGCGTCACGATCGCCGTCGGGTCGGCTGCAGCCACAACGGCATCAACGATCTTGGCATAGCCGGTGCAGCGGCAGAGCACGCCACCCAGGGCATCCTCGACCTCGCCGCGACCGGGTCGCGAAACCTTGCGCAACAGTTCTTCGGCCGCCATCAGCATGCCGGGCGTGCAGATGCCGCACTGAGCTGCACCGTGGGCGAGGAAAGACTTCTGCAGTCGGGCGAGGGTGCCGTCGTCTGCCGCCAGGCCTTCAACTGTTTCGACGGCGCAGCCCTCGACCTGGCCCATTGCAACCAGGCAAGAACAGACCTGCCGACCGTCGAGCAGGACGGTGCAGGCACCGCAGTCGCCGGCTTCACACCCGACTTTGGTGCCGGTAAGGCCCAGATCATCGCGCAGGGCGGCGGAGAGCCGTGTGACCGGCGGCCCCATCCACGTCGCCGCGGTTCCGTTCAGCATGAATGACACTGTCATGGCGCGAGCCCGGCCAACAGGCGGCGCAACAGGACGAGGACCGACTGACGCCGATAATCCGCACTGCCACGCAAATCGTCGATGGGCGCCAGAGGCCCGAGATGGGTCGGATCGACCCGGTCGGCCAGAGATCGGTCGAGCGGTGCGCCCACCAGAGCCGCCTCGAGCGCGACAAGGCGCTGGGCGACGGCCGAGCAGGCGCCGACAGCGACTCGGGCGGCGGCAACCCGGCCTTCGGCGACTTCCAGCGTGGCGGCAGCCATGGCGATCGAGATCACGAGATAACGCCGGGCGCCGAGCTTCAGGAATGCGCTTCGCGCCGGATGGGTGGGTCTGGCAACGTGGAGAGCAACCACGAGTTCGCCAGGGCGCAAGTCGGTACGGCGAAGGCCGGTGATGAAACGCTCGAGCGGCACGCGACGGATAACTTCACGACTGGCGATCTCAACCTCGGCGCCCAGCGCCAGCAAGCCCGGCACGCCATCGGCGGCTGGCGACGCATTACAGAGGTTGCCTGCCAGCGTGCCTGAATTCTGGATCTGGCGGCCACCGACCTCGCGCGCGGCCTGCTTCAGGCCGTCGAACAAGGGTGGCAGGTCGGCTTCGATAAGCGCACGCCAGCTCGTTGTGGCGCCCAGCCGCCACCCTGCGGCGGTCGCCGAGATGCCGCGCAGAGCATCGATGGCAGTGACGTCGACGATGTCTTCGTCGATCGTCCGGCCGACCCGGGCCGGATAGAAGTCGGTGCCTCCAGCCAGCACCGTGTGCGGCCGTGCGAGGGCCGACAATGCCTCTTCCAGGCGCGAGGGACGGATGTATTCACCCATTTCGTTCGTGCACGTACGATGGCCAGACGGCCCACGCGAGTCAAACGATCGGGTGCGGTCAGACGATCTTGGACAGAAGTTCAAGAAGCTGCCGTTGCTCCTGGACGGTAAGCGGCTTCATCGTTTCGCGCGACACCGCAGGGCCGTTGATCAGAAGCTTGTTCACCAGCCGCTGACCTTCCGTCGTCAGGCTGAGCAACGTGCGCCGCGCATCGCCAGGATCGGGCCGTGAATCGACAAGGCCGCGCTCCTTCAGTCTCCGCACGACGCCCTGCATCGTGGCCTTATCCATGCCAACCAGACGGCCGAGCAGGTTCTGCGACAGCTCGGTGTACTCGTTCAGCTTCACCATGCTCGAGTACTGGGTCGGCGTGATGTTGGGATCGCCGATGCCGACCTGAAAAATGGCGCTGGCGCGTTGATGGGCGCGACGCAGCAGATAGCCCACTTGCTCTTCGATGCGGTAAGACCGCGACGTCGGACTTGATGCCGACTTTGGCTCTTGAAGTTTTTTTGCGACGTTGCCCCGCATCGCCCCCGCCTTTGTTGTTCCTTGGCTACACCGACCGCGCGCGTCGCACAACGGTCACATAACACTCGCCTGTGGCGGTGATTGATTGCGGCCTCTTGACTCGTTCGCGCGGGCGCGGCAGCGCGCGCATCGATCGACGGTAACCTCGTGACGAGACCCAGAGGCAATGGCAGTGTCACCCGCCTCCACACTCACAGGACAACTCAATGCCCGGCGCTCTCGAAGGCATCAAAATCATCGACCTCACCAATGTCATCCTCGGCCCCTATGGAACAATGTTGCTCGCGGACCAGGGGGCCGAAGTGATCAAGGTCGAGGCACCTGAAGGCGACGCCGTCCGTCACATCGGCAAGCCGGGCAAGACCCCGGGGATGGGCCCGACCTATTTGTACGTGAACCGCAACAAGCGCTCGCTCTGCCTCGACCTCAAGAACGCGGCGGCGCGAACGGCGCTTCTCAAGGTCGTGGCGACGGCCGATGCCTTCGTCCACGCACTGCGGCCACAGGCGATCGAGGGTCTCGGGCTGGGCTACGAGGACATCCGGAAAGTGAAGCCCGACATCGTTTATGTCGGCGCCTACGGCTTTTCAGCCGACGGTCCTTACGGAAAACTGCCGGCCTACGATGATGCGATCCAGGCCCGCTTCGGCATCGCCGACCTGATGGGCCGCGCCGCTGGCGACGACGTGCCGCGCTATCCGCCGACGATCCTTGCCGACAAGACCGTGGGACTGACCTTTGCCTTCTCGACGCTGTCGGCGCTCATGCATCGGCAGCGCACGGGCGAAGGCCAGTTCGTCGAGGTTCCGATGTTCGAGACCATGGCCGCCTGGCTTATGGTCGAGCATCTTTGGGAGCGCACTTTCAGCGACGATGGCGAGGTCGGCTACTCCCGGCTGCTCGCCCGCACCCGCAAACCCTTCCGGACCCTGGATGGCTGGATGGCGATACTGCCCTACAACGACAAGCATTGGCGCAGCTTCTTCGACATCGTCGGTCGGCCCGAGGTACTCAAGGACCCACGCTATTCGACGCTGAATGCCCGATCCATGAACATCTCGGACATGTATTCGATGGTCGATATCCTCACCCGAGCGAAGGCGAGATCTTGATGGTCGAGCCCCCGATGCGGATGAGCCGGACGCCCCCTGCGATCCGGTCGATGGCACCGCTCCTGGGAGCGGATTCGCGGGCCATCCTGGCCGAAGCAGGGATCGGCGAAGCCGACATCGATGCCCTGAAGGCAGGGGGTGCCTTGATCGAACCCGACTGACGATCAGGTGCCGCTCGGCTTCAGGACAGCGGACCTCGGCTCCCGGGCGAGGAGAGGTCCGGGGCTACCAGCGCCCTTTGACGCTCGATCGCCTTCAGGCCGGGCGTTACCACGCCTGTGGTGGGCATTGGGGGCTGTTGCCCTGCGATGTCGCGCAGGCGGGAGACCTCGCGCTCCAGCCGCGCGGCCTGGCTGCTCGCCTCACGCCCGCGTCGACGGTGGTGGCGAGCCGCCCACCAGCCGATCCCCAAACCCGCCAGCACTCCTACCAGAAGCAGGCCCACGACCAGCAGATACAGTGGGAGCACGACGACGTGCGGCAGCGGCCATAGGGCAAGCTGCACCGCCTGAGTATTGCTGACACCAATCAGGACAACAGCCAGGACGAAGAGCAGGAACAGAGCGCGGGAGAGAATTTTCATGCGGCACCCAGCATGGCACGGCGCGCCCTGTCGATGCGAGCAGACAGAAGCGGAGGAGCGGCGCCGCGACCGTCGCCGATACAGCTATTTCTTGTCGGTCGCGGTCTCGGGTGGCAGCAGGCCTGCCGCCCGTGCCGCTTCCTTGTTCAAGCGGTCGCGCAGGTCCTTGCCTGTCTTGAAGTAAGGCACCCGCTTGGACGCCACCGCGACCTGCTCGCCAGTCCGCGGATTGCGGCCAGTGCGTGGGTCGCGTTTCTTGACCGAAAAGGCACCAAATCCACGCAGCTCGACCCGATGGCCCGAGGCCAGTGCTTTGGATATTTCATCGAAGACTGTAGCGACAATCCTCTCGACATCCCTTTGGTAGAGATGCGGATTCCGGGCCGCCAGGCGGGCAATCAGCTCGGACTTGGTCATCGCGGTTCCATGGCAGGGCGGAAAGGCCCCGAGATCAAGGATTTAAGTCTTTGATATTAAACTAAATAACGGCGTCGTCAAGCCTAAGCCCTTGAAAGCAAATGAAAAGGCCGACCCTTGCGGGTCGGCCTTTCCGTCGGTCGGCCGGATTGGCCTATTTTTCGTCGTCCTCACCCTTCTTCTGGGCCCGGCTAAGCGCGGCTCCAAGGATGTCGCCCAAGCTGGCGCCCGAGTCGGAAGAACCGAAATCGGCCATCGCCTTCTTCTCTTCGTCCATCTCGCGGGCCTTGACCGACAGCACGACCCGACGCGAGGCCTTGTCGATGTTGGTGATCTTGGCGTCGAGCTTGTCGCCGATGGCGTAGCGGTCCGGACGCTGTTCGGAACGGTCGCGGCTGAGTTCGGATTTCCGGATGAAGCCCGGAATGCCGTCCTGCACCGTGACGTCGATGCCGTTGTCCTGAATACCGGCCACGATGACGGTGACCACATCGCCCTTCTTGGCAACCCCGCCCACCTTCTCGAACGGATCGTTGGCGAGTTGCTTGATGCCGAGCGAAATGCGCTCCTTGTCGATGTCGACGTCCAGGACCTTGACCTTGACCTGGTCGCCCTTCTTGAAGTCGCGGATCGCCTCGTCGCCGGCCTTGTCCCACGACAGGTCGCTGAGATGGACCATGCCGTCGATGTCGCCGGGCAGACCGACGAACAGACCGAACTCCGTGATGTTGCGAACCTCGCCTTCGAGCTCGGTACCTGCCGTGAACTTCTCGGCGAAGCTCTCCCACGGATTGGCCATGCACTGCTTGAGGCCGAGCGAGATGCGGCGCTTGGACATGTCGACGTCCAGCACCATCACTTCGACTTCCTGCGAGGTCGAAACGATCTTGCCCGGATGCACGTTCTTCTTCGTCCAGCTCATCTCGCTGACGTGGACCAGCCCCTCGACACCAGGTTCGAGTTCGACAAACGCACCGTAGTCGGTGATGTTGGTAACACGACCCTTGAGCTTGAAGGCCACGGGATACTTGGCACCGGCGCCATCCCAGGGATCGCTCATCAGCTGCTTCATGCCGAGCGAGATACGCTGCGTCTCGGCGTTGAAGCGGATGACCTGGACCTTGACCTGCTGGCCGATCGTCAGCGCTTCGGACGGATGGTTGATCCGCTTCCACGCGATATCGGTGACGTGCAACAGGCCATCGACGCCACCCAGATCGACGAACGCGCCGTAGTCGGTGATGTTCTTGACGATGCCGTCGAGCACCTGGCCCTCCGACAGCGCCCCCATCAGGCGCGTACGGTCCTCGGCGCGCGTCTCTTCCATGACGGCACGGCGCGACACGACGATGTTGCCCCGGCGGCGGTCCATCTTGAGGATCTGGAACTGTTGGGCCTGCCCCATCAGCGGGCCAACGTCGCGCACCGGTCGGACATCGACCTGGCTGCCCGGCAGGAACGCCACGGCGCCGCTCAGATCGACGGTGAAGCCGCCTTTGACGCGACCGAAGATCGTGCCCATGACACGTTCCTGGTCGGTGAAGGCCTTCTCGAGAACGGTCCAGGCTTCCTCGCGGCGCGCCTTGTCGCGCGACAGGACGGCCTCACCTTCCTTGTTTTCCATGCGATCGACGAAGATGTCGATCAGGTCGCCTTCCTTGATCTCCGGCGCGCCCGTCCCGTTGGCGAACTCGCGCAGAGCGACGCGACCTTCGGACTTGAGGCCGACATCGATGGTGACGAAATCGTTGGCGATGCGAATGACACGGCCCTTGACGACCGATCCTTCGAAGCTCGTCGAACCGCCGAGCGATTCGTCGAGGAGTGCTGCGAACTCGTCGCTGGACGTGTCGTTCGCAGGCTTACGCAGGGCGCTGCCCTTGGGCATATAGTTGTCTCCTTCATCGATCCCGGGCGGCACAGCGCCCGTCGGCCAACCGGTTAAGTCCGGCGGATCCACTGCCTTTGAAACACCGACGCCCGGACGACGCGCCCGTTCGCAATCGCCGCTCGTTGTCTTCGATCCGCCGGCGGCGACTTACGGCCCGGAGGATCGAAAGCCCTTGCGCTCGATGAACGCCAACGCGGCAGCAAACGCTGCGTCGGCATCCATGTCGCTGGTATCGAGAAGGAAAGCATCGGGTGCGGCCACAAGAGGTGCTGCCGCCCGTTCGCTGTCGCGACGGTCCCGCTCTGCCATCTCGGCAAGAACGCGCGGTTTTATAGTGTTGCCCCCGCGCTCGCGCAACTCCCGGTACCGACGCTCGGCACGGGCTTCCGGGCTGGCGGTCACGAACAGCTTCACCGGTGCGTCAGGGCAGATGACCGTGCCGATGTCGCGCCCGTCGAGAACGGCACCAGAAGGCTGATGTGCGAATTTCCTCTGCAAATTCAATAGTTTATCGCGCACCTCCGGGATTGCCGCGACCTTGGAGGCCTGTTGGCCGGCGCTGTCTGTGCGCAGCTCCGGGTTGGCCAGGTCGGATGTCTGGAGGTTTGCCGCGGTTTCGATAGGCGTTCGGCCGGTCTGGTGGGATTTCAAGCCGACTGCCCGGTAGAGCAGGCCGGTATCGAGGTGGGGGAGGCCAAAATGAGCCGCCAGGCGGCGTGCGAGAGTCCCCTTGCCCGACGCTGAAGGCCCGTCGATTGCAATGATCAGCCGGTTGCTCACGCCCGCCGCCTTACGCGGACTCGATCTTGGCGCCGAGCCCATTCATGAGGCCTGCGAACCCCGGAAAGCTGGTGTCGATCGGCGAGCCGTCGTCGACGGCTACCGGCTGGCGCGTCGCAAGCCCCAGCACGAGGAAGGACATTGCGATGCGATGATCGAGGTGCGTTCTGACCAGGCCCCCGCCCTCCGGGGGTGCCCCGGTGCCATGGACGACGAGGCTGTCGACGCCCGCTTCGTGGCGGATTCCATTTGCCGCCAGGCCTGCGGCAACGCTCGACAGGCGGTCGCTTTCCTTCGCACGCAGTTCGGCCAGACCCAGCATGTGCGTTGCGCCCGCGGCGCAGGATGCCGCCATCGCCAGGATGGGATATTCGTCGATCATCGTCGGCGCCCGCTCGGCCGGCACCTCGATTCCTTTCAGCCCGCCACCTTTGACGTGCAGATCGGCCACCGGCTCACCGCCGACTTCGCGCAGGTTTTCGAAGGCTATATCGGCACCCATCTCGCGCAGGCACTCGTAGAGGCCCGCCCGCAGCGGGTTGACCCCGACATTCTCGACCGTCACGTCGCTGCCCGGCCGGATCGCCGCCGCGACGACGGCAAAAGCCGCCGACGACGGATCACCCGGCACGATGATGTCGCGGCCGGCAAGTTCCGGCCAGCCGACAACGGTAATGCGTTTGCCGCCGCCCTCGGCTGGGCTCACCCGCACCTCAGCGCCGAAATGGCGCAACATCCGTTCGGTATGGTCGCGCGTTGCCTCGGGCTCGATCACCGTGGTCTCGCCGGCGGTATTGAGGCCCGCCAGCAGGATGGCGCTCTTCACCTGCGCCGAGGCCACGGGCAGGCGGTATTCGATCGGCACCAGTTCGTCGGTTCCAATCACGGCAAGCGGCATGCGCCCGCCGTCGCGCCCTTGAAAGCGCGCGCCCATGCGCGAAAGCGGCTCGATGACGCGCTGCATCGGTCGCGACCTGAGCGAGGCATCGCCCGTCATGAAGCTTGTGAAGGGGTGGCTGGCCAGAACGCCCGACAGTAGCCGGGCAGACGTCCCTGAGTTGCCGAGGTCGAGCACATTGTCCGGCTCGCGACCGCCGCCGACGCCGAAGCCCCGGATCCGCCACAGACCCGCGCCGACATGCTCGACCTGGGCGCCGAGTGCCCGCAAGGCCGCAGCCGTTGCCAGAACGTCTTCGCCCTCCAGCAGACCGCTGACATTGGTTTCGCCAAGCGCCATGGCCCCGAACATCAGGGAGCGGTGCGAAATCGACTTGTCCCCGGGCGCCCGGACCCGACCGTTCAATCGGGCGACGGGATGGGCGACCAGCTTGGCCGTTTTGGCTGTCCCGGACAGGGCACTCTCCATGAAGGATGACGCGAATGAGGCGTGGCGCCCTCCTAGCATGCCGGAATTTGGTTTTGACAGGGTGAAAGACGCATGACATACGCGCTCCCTCGCGGCCGATTCGGCCGAATTCAGCGGAATTCCGGGAGATTCAGCGTGGTCAAGGCGACCTGGGGTACCAAGCGCACCTGCCAGAGCTGTGCAGCGCGCTTCTACGACCTGAACAAGAGCCCGATCAAATGCCCCAAGTGCGGACGGGAGCATGATCGCGAGGACTTCGTGAAGGTGCGCCGTGGTCGCGGTGCGGCGGCGGCGGCGGCGGCGACAGCCGCAGCGGCGACTGCCGCTGCGGCGCTGATCAAGGCCGCGGCCAAGAAGAAGGCCGACGACGCGGGCCTGGCTGGCGATGAATTGCCCGATGTCGAGGGCGACGACGCGCTGGAGGCGGACGATCTCGCCGACGAGACGGACGACATCGAAGTCGAGGTGGAGGTCGAGGACGACAAGGGCGAAGGCGACCGCTAGGGCTATTGCCAGTCCACGGGGCAGCAATTATACCTCGCGCCGCGACCCAGGATTTCGGGGCCATAGCTCAGCTGGGAGAGCGCTACGATGGCATTGTAGAGGTCAACGGTTCGATCCCGTTTGGCTCCACCAACTAAATCAAGGGCCCAGCCGGAAACGGTTGGGCCCTTCGATTTTTGGCCTGAACGGATTTTTTGGCCTGAACCGATGTCGACCACAGGGCTGTCTTGACCTGGAGGTCCTTGGCATAGTCTTGGGAAGGCAACATGGGCTCAAATTCAGAGCGATCGCGAATGGCGGGAACCAGAAAACTTGCAATAGCTGTCGCAGCCGCCGTGGCGCTGGCCATCTTGATGGTGGTCCTGTCGAGTATGGCCTCGCATCGCCAGTCCAACAGGGGGCGCGACGGCATCGTCGCGACCGGCCCCCTCATCTCACGCGGCTACACGGAAGCGCCGGCCGGCACCGTTGTGGTCGCGGGCAACCCGGAAGCCGGCGGCAGCGTGCTCTTGGAGCTGCGCATCACCGACGGTCAGAAGGTCAAGAAGGGCGACATCATCGCCGTGCTGTCCAACTATCCGACGGCCGACGTGTTGGTGCACGAAGCAGAGTCTGGCCTGGCAAAGACCAAACAGCAGCGCGATGCGATGGTCTCGGGCTTTCGCACTTCCGAAGTAGCGATGCAGGAAGTCGAAGTCCGTACAGCGCAGGAAGAAACCAAACTCAAGATAGTCCAGATGCAACGGACGGACGGGCCGCCCGACCAGAAGCAACTCGAGGTCAACATCTCGCAGCAGAAGCTCGAGCAGCAGAAGGCCAAGCTCCGCGTCACGAAGGAGACTCTGGCGACCGACCTTGAGCAGATAGAGACCGAAATCACCATCATGCAGACCAAGCTCGACAATGCGCTGGCAACCCGAGAGGACGCCCTGGTGCGCTCACCGCTAAACGGCATTGTCGTGCAAATCTACACCCGCCAGGGCGAGCGCGTTTCCGCCGCCGGGATCGCCAAGATCGTCGACCTGAGCCAGATGCGTGTCATCACCGACATCGACGATCTGCATTTCAGCCGCGTATCGCTCGGCGGCAAGGTCGAGGTCACGTTCCGCGGCGACTCCCGAATCTATACAGGCAAGATATCGCGCATCGTGCCGGTCGTGAGGCGTCTGAAGCGAAGCCAGGCCGATATGGGCGAAGGCAACGTCAACCTGGTCGAGGTCGAAATCGAGCTCGACGAGACGACCGGCGCTCCCCAGGTGCTGACCCGGGAGGCGCGCGTCACGTTTCTATGATTCCCGCGCGCCTCAGCCTGCTTTGCCTTGCCTTGCTGCAAATTGCAGTCGCGGCTCATGCCCAGCCCTCGCCGACGATCCCATCGGGCGTGGCCTCCGCTTTCGTGCTCCTGGGCGAGGGCAGCGATGGCAATCCGGTCCCCATGGTGAGGACGGTCGTGGAAGCGGCCACCACTTGTCCGGATCTGCAGTTCGCCTCAGGCAAGACGCCATCGCCAATGACGCCGCGCCGGCGACCGGCGGGAGGCGGCTTCGAGGACGTGCTGGTGTGCGAGGCCCGCTATCCGACGGGCGAGGCCGCAAGCGTATTCATCGGTGGCAGGCGGATCGAGTTGCCGACGATCTCTCTCGACACTCCCCGACGGGTCCTGCTGATCGGCGACACCGGCTGCCGCGGAGACGCGCGGCAAAAGCCGCAATCCTGCAGTGGCGGCGGTTACGGCGATGCCTGGCCCTTCGCCAGGATCGCCCCCGGCAACGCAGAGCCTGCGCCCGACCTGATCATCCATGTCGGCGACTACAATTATCGCGGCACGCCTGCATCCTTCGTCCTGCCAGCACGCGCCACCGGCTACCGCGACGATCTCAAGGTCACGGTCTACGACACCGGCGATCTGGACGACGACGACGAGCCGCAGGTCAGCATCGGTGCCACCTACTGGAGCCAGAACGTGCAGGGCAGTCCCGTCCCCGATGGATGGGCGGCATGGCGCGACGATTTTTTTGCCCCCGCCGCCGGCCTGTTGCCGAGGGCGCCGTGGATTTTCAGCCGCGGCAACCACGAGCTTTGTAGCCGCGCCGGACCGGGCTGGTTCTACCTGCTCGATCCAGACTCGCCGCTGCTGGGGCCGGGTCGCCAGCAGGGCGCTTGCCCGCCCCAGACCCCGGCCAACTGGCGGGCGGGCGCCTGGCCGGGGCCGCCCGCCCGGCCATTCGACCGCGAACCCTTCCCGACCGCGCCCGGCGAGCCATACCGGCTGCGCCTCGGTGGGCTCAACATCGTGGCGGTCGATTCGTCCAATGCTGCCGATGCGGTTCTCTACAATACCGGGCTCTACATCCCGCAGTATCGCACCGTGGCGGACATGATCGGCGACGGCACTCCGACATGGCTCGTCACCCACCGGCCGATCTGGGGAGTCGTGAAACGTTCCAAGGGCGGCGGCGCCGGCGACGCGCCCTATGGCTTCGTCAACATCACCCAGCAAGCAGCGGTCGCCGCGGTGTTCTGGTCCGGCCTGCCAGCGAACGTGACGGCGATCCTGTCTGGCCACATGCATCGCTTTCAGGCCATTGGATTTGGCGGCCACCGACCGCCGCAGATCGTCGTCGGCAATGGCGGCATGGAGCTGTCGCAGGTGCATCCCCGTCCTTCCGCCGAGCATCCCAAGCGGCCGGTCGCCGTGCCCAATCTCGACGGCGTCGACGCATGGGTGGTTGGCCTCGAAGAGTTCGGCGCCATGGTTATCACCCCGGGTGCGGCCGGCGCCTGGACAAGCGTGTTGTTCAGCCCGGCTGGACGCACACTGGCGACGTGCGATTCGGCCTGGCCGAGGCTCGGCGAGGGGCGCTCGATCTGTGCCCTCGAGTGACACGCCCGGCCGCCGGACACTCTGGCGATCCCACAAAGAGCCCTATAGAGGTCGATGACATGGAAGCGGTTGCGTGGACTACCTGAAGGAACTGGCCGGGCGGGCCAATCTGATCGCCACCTGGGAAGCATGGTCGCCGGCCTATCGGATTCTGGCGGTCGCCGTGGGCCTGGCCTTCGCCTACTGGGCTCTGCGCGTCCTGATCCCCGCCGTCCTGGGCGTCTTGCGGCCGGTACTGCTCGTTGCCTTCGCGCTGGCCGCCGTCTGGGCCCTGTTCCCGGAAGCGACCTGCTCGATCGAGTTTATCTCCAAACTGCCGGCCATCTGCGCCCGCTAGTGTCGTGGCGACAGCCAACCATTGGGCCCAACTGTGCGGAAAGGCCCCAAACTAGATGTCGAAATCGGGCTCTCCGACCGCCGAAGAGCCTGCAGATCCAGCCTTTTGGCAGACCCCTCGGGCCCACCTGAACGCTTGGTGTGTTGGGCCTCGAGCTGGGCCCGGACCTGTCCGTCGTTCACAAGACAGACGTCGTTTCTTTCCTTCGTTGCGGCCATCGGGTCGAGCGTGCGCGGCGCGCCGGTGGGCCGGCGACATTGTTGCCTTCGCGACGGCCGTCGGGAAGGCGGGCTTGTTCTTTTGCCTCTCGATGGGTCAGGGCTCAGGGCGGCGACCTTGCGTTCTGGACGCGAACCCGCGGCCCCTCTTGCGGAATCCAGAGGGCGCGGGCAGGCCTTTGCCGGAATGAAAAGGCCGGCGCCAGTATTCACATGACGAGCATCAGCTCGGCAGAAACATTCCACGATGCCTGCGAACCTGCTCCTTAAAGTCCAGGGAATTTGGTCGTATTGGTGCTGGCACTGCCAGCAGACTGCGGCGTCGATCCGCAAAGCTTCCGCGGCGCCTTCCCCCCGGCGGCTTTCGATGCGAACGTGGTTCGCCGTCCGGGCACGGCGTCGGCAGCACGAGAGTTCAAAGAATCTGAAATGATCGCTCCTCCCGCTCGAATGACGGCCGTGCGCGGCCCGGCGCTCACCTTCACCGGCGATCCCTTCAGCGACGGCCTCGACGCCACGATGGTTCACGAGCCCGACGCCATCGTGGCCATGGCCGACGGCAAGATTGCCCACTTCGGGCCGGCGGGCCGCATCGCGCCGTTGCTGCCGGCAGGCACCGAGGTTGTCGACTACGGCCGGGACGCGCTCATTTCGGCGGGCTTCATCGACACCCACGTCCATTATCCGCAGACGCCGATGATCGCCAGTCACGGCGCCCAGCTTCTCGACTGGCTGAACAAATACACTTTCCCGACCGAGCTCAAGTTCGCCGACAAGGCACATGCGCGCGCCGTCGCGAGGCTGTTCCTGCAGGAAAATCTTCGCAACGGAATCACCACGAGCTGCGTCTACTGCACGGTTCATCCGCAATCGGTCGATGCCCTGTTCGAGGAGGCCGAACGGCTCGGCTTGCGCCTGGCCGCCGGCAAGGTCCTGATGGACCGCAACGCGCCCGCGACGCTCCTCGACACGGCACAGTCGGGGTACGACGAATCGCAGGCGCTGATCACCAAATGGCATGGCCGCGGCCGACTGCTCTATGCGATCACGCCGCGGTTCGCCGTCACCAGCACCCCCGCGCAGCTCGCAGCGGCCGGCGCTTTGTGGCAGCAGCACCGCGACTGCCTGCTGCAGACGCATCTTGCCGAATCGCGCCGGGAGGTTGCCTTGATCAAGGAACTGTTCCCGGACCAGCAGAGCTATCTCGACGTCTACGACCATCACGGCCTGTGCGACGCGCGCGCCATCTTCGGCCACGGCATCTGGCTCGACGAACCCGAGATGCAGCGCCTGCACGCCAGCGGGGCGTCGATCGCCCATTGCCCGACGTCGAATTTCTTTCTCGGCAGCGGCGCCTTCGATCTTGCCCGCGCCATCCGGACGGACCGGCCGGTGAGGGTCGGTCTGGGAACCGACATTGGCGCCGGCACATCGTTTTCGATTCTGGCGACGCTGGGTGCCGCCTATAAGGCGAGCCAGCTAAACGGCCACTCCCTGTCGGCCGGGCACGCCTACTATCTCGGCACACGCGGCTCCGCCCGGGCGATGTATCTCGACGACAGGATCGGTAGCCTCGCCGCCGGCATGGAAGCCGATCTCGTGGTGCTCGACATGCGGTCGACGCCGCTGATCGACTTCCGCATGAACGAGGCCGGGACCTTCGCCGAGCAGCTCTTTGTCCAGATGACCCTGGGAGACGACCGGGCGGTGCAGGCGACCTACGTCGCCGGCCGGCCGGCCTATGTTCGGAAAACGGATGCTAACCGCTCTCCCTAGTGTGAAATTTCGATGGCAGCCCATAAATGTGGTGGCCGGCCTGCATCGTTCAGGGTACGATTTTACCAGTAGCTGAAGGAGGTTGCCTATCCGTCCAAGGACCTTGCGCCCCGACGGAGTCTGGATCACCGGCGGATTGTCCGCCGAGTGCCTTCTGAACCGCACCTTCCGTACTGCCGATCGTCGATGCCCCCGCTTGCGGGGGCTTTTTTGTTTTTCGGCGATCGGCTCCGTCCCTCTGTCCCAGCCCCCGGAGTATGCAAATGGCAAAACGAGCCACACGCCGCGCGAAGCTGCACGCCATCGATAGCGCCCGTGTTCACAACCTCGTCTTCGACAAGTCTCCGGCCAACGACAGGGATCAGAGCTACCTCCGAAAAGTCCGACCGCGCAGCGACAATCAACGCTTATTGATGGAGGCCATAGAGGCCAAACCGCTCACCGTCGCCCTCGGCCCCGCCGGCACCGGCAAGACCTACCTGGCGATCTGTGCCGCCGTCGAGGCGCTGGAGTCAGGCTCCGTCTCGCGCATCGTGCTGTCGCGGCCGGCAGTCGAGGCCGGCGAGAATCTCGGCTTCCTGCCGGGCGACATGCGCGAAAAGCTCGATCCCTACCTGCGCCCACTATGGGACGCGCTGAACGACCGGCTGGGCGCCAAGCGGCTGCGCCAGCACCTCGACGACGGCACGATCGAGATCGCGCCCGTCGCCTTCATGCGCGGGCGCACGCTCAACAACAGCTTCGTGCTGATCGACGAGGCGCAGAACTGCACCTATGGCCAGCTCAAGATGTTGCTGACGCGTCTGGGCTGGCATTCGACCATGGTCATGACCGGAGACCCCGACCAGACCGACCTGCTGCCGGAACTCTCGGGCCTGGCTTCCATCGGGCGGAAACTGGACGGTCTCGACGACGTGGCAGTCGTCCATCTCACCGACCAGGATGTGGTTCGCCACCCGCTGGTCGGCCGGATGCTGTCAGTGCTTTGATGCGACCGAACTTATCCACAAATCGAAGCGCGGTGGACGATGGGACTGAATCAGGAACATCCACCGCGACCAAGAAAATTGGCAAGCCCGCCATCACACAAATATCTTATATATATCAATAAATTAAACCTCTCGACACAGCCGATTGCCACCATGTTTTGATTGAGTCAATACAGTGACATTGACGTAACGCCGGGCTGACGCCGGATTTCTTCACAGACTTTCCCACATGCCCGTATCGTCTTGTCGTCGGGCACCTGCCGACCCATTGTGCGCGCCCATCCGGCCTACCGTCCGGCCTCCAGCCGATCACGCCCCGTGAGCACCGAAACCGAGTCCGAAACCGATCAGAAACCGAGCGAAGGATCGCTTGCCGACGGCATGCGGATCATCGCCGAGTTCGTGCGTACCCTGCCGCGCAAACCCGGCGTCTATCGCATGATCGCGGCCGATGGAGAGGTCCTCTACGTCGGCAAGGCGAAGTCGCTGCGCAGCCGGGTCGCCGCCTACACACAACCGACGCGCCTCGCGACACGCCTGATGCGCATGGTGTCGGCGACCACGACCATGGAGTTCTCGGTCACCGACAGCGAAGCCGAAGCGCTGCTGCTTGAGAACAACCTGATCAAGCGCTTCCGGCCGCGCTTCAACGTACTGCTGCGCGACGACAAGTCGTTTCCCTATATCGTCATCCGTCGCGACACCGAGTGGCCGCAGCTCGCCAAACACCGGGGCACGCGCGAGGCTGGCAACGAGTACTTCGGACCCTTCGCCTCTGCTACCGCGGTAAACCGCACGCTCTACGCCCTACAGCGCGCTTTTCCGCTGCGTTCCTGCTCCGATGGGGTATTCACGACGCGCACCCGACCGTGCCTTCAGTACCAGATCAAGCGCTGCACGGCGCCATGCGTGGGGCGCATCGAGAAGGACGAGTACACGTCGATCGTCGACGAGGTGCGCGGCTTCCTGGGCGGGCGCAACCGCGAGATTCAGCAGGCGTTGTCGAAGCGTATGGAGCAGGCATCCGCCAGTCTGGAGTTCGAAGGCGCCGCGGTATTGCGTGACCGCATTCGCGCGCTGACGCAGATCCAGTCGCATCAGTCGATCAGCCTGCCGTCGATCGAGGAAGCCGACATCTTTGCCGCCCACGCCGACGGCGGCCAGGTGTGCATACAAGTGTTCTTCCTGCGCGCCGGCCAGAATCTCGGCAACCGGGCCTATTTCCCGAGCCATGCGCGCGAACTCGACGAGGCCGCGGTGCTGTCGGCCTTCATCGGCCAGTTCTACGAGGCACGGCCGGCACCCAGGCTGATCCTGACGAGCCACGACGTCGCCGAGCGCGAGTTGCTGGAAAGTGCGCTCGCCATCGGTGCCGGACACAAGGTCGAGATTCGCCACCCCAAACGCGGCGACCAGAAGGATGCGCTCGACCAGGCAGTCTCGAACGCACGCGAGGCGCTGGCGCGGCGGCTGGCCGAGCGCGGCACGCAACGCACGCTGCTCGAAGGCATGGCACGCCTGTTCGGACTGGATGCACCGCCCGAGCGGATAGAGGTTTACGACAACAGCCACATTCAGGGCACGGCACCGATCGGCGCCATGATCGTCGCGGGTCCCGAAGGCTTCATGAAGAACGCCTACCGCAAGTTCAACATCAAGACCGAGGGCGCGGCGGGCGACGATTTCGCCATGATGCGCGAAGTCATGAGCCGCCGCTTCGGTCGGGCGCTCAAGGAAAATCCCGAGCGCGACGAGGAGCACTGGCCCGACCTGGTGCTGATCGACGGCGGCCAGGGCCAGCTCGATGCGGCCCGCCAGGTCGCCACCGAACTCGGTTTGGAAGACATCGTCATGGTCGGCATCGCCAAGGGCCCGGACCGCAATGCGGGACGCGAGCGCTTCTTCATGCCTGGGCGGGCGCCCTTCTCGCTCGAGCCGCGCGATCCCGTGCTCTATTTCCTCCAGCGGCTGCGCGACGAGGCGCATCGCTTCGCGATCGGCACCCATCGCACGCGCCGTGCAGCCGATCTCACGCGCTCGGCGCTCGACGAGGTGCCGGGCATCGGCGCCGGCCGCAAGCGCGCCCTGCTCAACCACTTCGGTAGCGCCCGCGCCGTGGCCGTGGCCACCCTCGAAGACATCAAATCGGTGCCGGGTATCTCCGGCGCGACCGCCCAGAAAATCCATGACCACTTCAGGGGCGGTCGCTAAGGTGACCCCACAGGCCTCATCGATGTTGTTCAACCTTCCCAATCTGCTGACCCTGTCGCGGATCGTGGCGATCCCGCTGGTCGTCGCTTGCTTCTGGCTCGATCGTGGCTGGGCGCAGTGGCTGTCCATGATCCTGTTCGTAATCGCCGCGGTGACCGACTGGTTCGACGGTTACTTCGCGCGCCGCTACCACCAAATCTCCCGCCTCGGTCGCTTCCTGGATCCGATCGCCGACAAGCTGCTGGTCGCCGCCGCGCTGGTGATGCTGGTCGACAGCGGCACGCTGCGCGGCGTGAACGTGCTCGCAGCAATGATCATCCTGGCCCGCGAGATCCTGGTGTCCGGCCTGCGCGAGTTCCTGGCCGAGCTCAGGGTCGGCCTGCCGGTGAGCGCGCTCGCCAAGTGGAAGACCGCGGTACAGATGGTGGCGATTGCCGCCCTGCTCGTGGGTGACGCTGCCTCGCCCTATGTCACCGAGGCTGGAATCGTCATGATCTGGATTGCCGCCGCGCTGACCCTGATCACCGGTTACGACTATCTTCGCACTGGCCTCAAGCACATGGCCGAGGATTCTCCAACGCCGGGCAGTGACAAGTGAAAGTGCGCTATTTCGCCTGGATGAAGCGCACCGTCGGCGTGGCGGAGGAAGAGGTGATTCTGCCCGCCCATGTCCGCACGGTGGGCGAACTGGTGGAATGGCTGCGCGCCCGCAGCGGCGGCCACGCCGAGGCGCTCGCCGCTGGCGCTGCTTTCGGCGCCGCCGTCGACCAGCGCACCGCGACGTTCGACGTCCTTCTTGCCGACGCCAAGGAAGTTGCGTTCTTTCCTCCCTTCACCGGCGGCTAGCGCCCAATGGCACTGCAATGACCGTACGCGTCCAGGAAGCCGACTTCGACATCGGCGCCGAGCTCGACCGCCTGACCAACGGCAACCGGCGGATCGGCGGGCTGGCGGTGTTCGTGGGCTTGGTCCGCGAGATGCACACGCGCGACGGCCTGCACCGCGAGCGCATCGAAGCTCTCACGCTCGAACACTATCCGGGCATGACCGAGAAGGCGCTCGAGGAGATCGAGGCCGAGGCTAGGCGGCGCTGGACGCTGGAGGCAACACTGATCGTGCATCGCTACGGCCGCCTCGAAGCCGGCGACCGCATCGTACTCGTGGCGGTCGGCTCGCCGCATCGCGACGCCGCCTTCGAGGCCTGCGAATTCCTGGTCGATTGGCTCAAGACCAAGGCACCGTTCTGGAAACTCGAGGAAACGCCAGTCGGCGAAAAATGGGTCGAGGCCCACGAAGGCGACGACGCCGCCGCCGCGCGTTGGGCCAGCAAGCCCTAACCCAGCGCGACCAGCGCCAGGTTCGAGAGGCCTCGTTCGCGCAGGCGGTCCGCCGCCATCAGCGCGCGCTGGCCGCTGCGGCACGCCAGCACGATGCGGCCTGCCGGGTGCTCGCTCGCCAGGTTCCCGACATCGTCGACCATCAGCCGCCGCGCGCCAGGAAACGACGAGACAGGCGCTTCTTCCAGGCTGCGCAGATCGACCACGAGATCGTCCTTCGTTACGGCATCGGGTGCGATGAAAGGCACGAACGCGTCGGGCTCGGGACTGCCCGCAAAGCCGAACCCGCCGAAGACGGCGGAGACCTTACCTCCGCGGAGGACGCTGGTCGCGGTGGGGCCGAGCAACACGACGGTCACGAACGCCGTAGCGAGGCCAGTGAGGGCGAAGACCGCAATCTGGCGGATTGAGGGCAGGGGGACGAGCGTCATCGCAGCGTAGCCGAGTAGACTGGTGCCCAGTGCCATACCCAGTCCGGGCAGAACGCGTCCCAGCCAGCCCGGGACGCGTTCTTCATCGTCGGAGAGCTTGGCGGAGACTAATTGGATCGAGTAGTCGGCGGACTCGCCGATCAGGCTGAAATCGGTCGGGCCGAACTGATCGACCACGCAGGTCACCCGGCTGCTCAAAGATTGGGGCAAGAAAAACGGGGGATTCATGCTGAAGATCGATCCGCCGGAAGAGCTCCCCCTCGCCCATCAGAACCTGATTTCGGCGGGATTCATCAAAGTTCAAGGCTCCGGTTTTGGTGGCACTCAACCCAAGTGTGTTATGCAACTGGACCTGGAGCCGACCGAAGAGCAACTGATGGCGAACTTCCACCAGAAGTGGCGCTACAACATCCGATTGGCCGAGAAGAAGGGCGTGCAGGTGAATATCGAGGCCGGGCGCGAGGATCTTAAGACCTTCTACGAGTTGCTGATGGAGACCTGTAAGCGCGACGGCTTCCTGGTCCGAAGTCAGGCCTATTTCGAATCGATGTGGGATCTGCTGGAGCCGCTGGGGCAGATCAAACTGGCGATCACGACCTACGAG